>CANPBB010000004.1 GCA_947572235.1 uncultured Clostridia bacterium | reverse complement strand
GCCGAGGCCGGCGACTTTGACGCCATCCTGGCCAAGGTGGAGCAGGCTGTTGTGGACGCCGGCGGCGACGGCCGCTTCGGCACTTGGGCTTACTCCTATGGCTACTGCCTGTCCGCCGGTCTGGCCCAGCACGCTATTAACGTGATCGAGGGCACCAGCGAGATCAACAACATGGACGACGTGGCCGCCGCCCTGCAGGAGTACTCCCCCAAGGCTGCTTGGAACGGCTCCGGTTACACCAATGCTGACACCGGCGTCAAGGAGGACAACGTGTTCCTGATCTACCAGGATACCTATATCATGGGCAATCCCGGCAAGTTCATGGGCGCCACTGACGTCGAGGTTCCTGAGAAGTACTACACCGTGAAGTAAGCGAAGCCACTGCATTTTACAGGAAATCAATGAAAGAAGCAGGGGGGAGGTTCATCCTCCCCCCTGCTTCCTTAGAACCTGTATTCACAACTGGAAATGGCAGATGGATGAGGAAGTTCTCCTCAGACCGCTCCTGTCGATCCGTTCGGTCCCTCCCCTGCAAGGAGCGGGGGGAGAATATCCCGTTAGGCGGCGTTTGCGGTTGTGAATACAGGATTTTAGATAAAGGGTGTGATTTCGATAGGCAGCTCAAATGCTCCTCTGCTGGAGATGCGAAGCATCAAGAAGGACTTCTTCGGCAATCAGGTCCTCACCGACATCAATTTCACCTTGGAGGCCGGTCAGGTTCTGGGCCTCTGCGGTGAGAACGGCGCAGGCAAGTCCACACTGATGAAAATTCTCTTCGGTATGGACGTTATCCGGGAGACCGGCGGCTATGAGGGCGACATCATCATCAACGGAGAGAAAGTGGTGTTCAACACCCCTTTCGACGCGCTGAAGGCCGGCATTGGCATGGTCCATCAAGAGTTCTCCCTGATTCCCGGCTTCACCGCCACAGAGAATATCCTCCTCAACCGGGAGCCCCAAAAGAAAAACGTGATCTCCCAAGTCTTCGGCGAGCGGCTCAACACCTTGGACTACAAGGAGATGGACCGGCGGGCCGCCGCGGCCATCCAGAAGATGGGCGTGGAGATTGACGCGAAAATGGTCATCAGCAGTATGCCCGTGGGCCACAAGCAGTTTACAGAGATTGCCCGCGAGCTGAGCAAGGATCAGCTCAAGCTACTGATTTTAGACGAGCCCACCGCCGTTCTCACGGAGAAGGAGGCGGAGGCTCTGCTGAATTCCATTCGGGCCATGGCCGCCCAAGGGATCTCCGTGATCTTCATTACCCACCGCCTCCACGAGATCCTCTCGGTGTGCGACAAGGTGGTGGTTATGCGGGATGGCCGCGTGGTCCGGGACGTTTCCACCAGAGAGACCAGTGTGGATGACATCACACGCTGGATGGTGGGCCGCGACGTGCAGAGTGCCGCCTCCCGCGCCGAGATTAAGGACGAAAAGGCCGATGCCAAGACCGTTATGTCCATCAAGAATCTGTGGGTGGACATGCCCGGTGAGACGGTGCGCAATGTCTCCTTGGATATGCGCCAGGGTGAGATTTTGGGCATCGGCGGCTTGGCCGGCCAGGGGAAGCTGGGAATCCCCAACGGCATCATGGGTCTCTACGAGGCCGGCGGTACCGTGGTCTTTGACGGGCAGGAGATTCCCCTGAACAACCCCCGCAAGTGCTTGGACTCCTCCTTGGCCTTTGTGTCGGAGGACCGGCGGGAGGTGGGTCTGCTGTTGGATGAGACACTGGAGTGGAACGTGGCCTTCCCCGCCATGCAGATTCAGAACAAGTTTTTGAAGCTCCTCCTCGGGGGCCTTGTCAAATGGCGGGACGAGAAGGCCATCCACACCGTGACCCAGAAGTATATTGACCAGCTTCAGATCAAGTGCACCAGCTCCAAGCAGAGGGCCAAGGAGCTCTCCGGCGGCAACCAGCAGAAGGTGTGTCTGGCTAAGGCCTTCGCCTTAGAGCCCAAGTTCCTCTTTGTGTCCGAGCCCACCCGGGGGATCGACGTGGGCGCCAAGGCCTTGGTGCTGGACGCGCTGAAGCAGTTCAACCGGGAGAGCGGCGTCACGGTGGTGATGATCTCCTCCGAGCTGGAGGAGCTGCGGCAGACCTGTGACCGGATCGCCATCATCTCCGGCGGACAGGTCTCGGGCATTCTGCCCGCGGCGGCGTCCTCGGAGGAGTTTGGCACACTGATGATCAGTAAAGTTGTGTAAGGAGGGTATTGATATGAGCAAATCAGAACAACTGCAGCAAACCCGCTTCGGTCAGCTCGTCAATACCTACGGCCTGCCGAGACTGATTATTACCGGATTTTTAATCTTCCTCTTCATTATGGCCCCCATCACCGGGTCCGATTTGGCCACCCAGATCACCAATGTCATCAACCGCTTCAGCTGGAACGCTGTACTGGTGTTGGCCATGGTGCCTATGATCCACTCCGGCTGCGGGCTGAACTTCGGAATCCCTCTGGGTGTCCTGTCGGGTCTTTTGGGCGGTACGCTGGCCATCGAGATGGGCTTCACCGGTCCTATGAGCTTTGTGATGGCCATTGTGGTGTCCACCCCCTTTGCCATCCTCTTTGGCGGCGGCTATGGCGCGCTGCTGAACAGGATCAAGGGCGGCGAGATGATGGTGGCCACCTATGTGGGGTTCTCCTCTGTGTCCTTCATGTGCATCATGTGGCTGATGATCCCCTATAAGAACCCCTCTATCGTTATGGCGTACACCGGCGTGGGCCTCAGAAGCATGTTCGCTCTGGACAGCTTCTACGCCAACGTCCTCTCCAAGCTCTTTGAGATCGACCTGAATCCTTGGGGGATCAATTTGGTGATTCCCACCGGATCCCTGCTGTTCTTCGCCCTGCTGGCCTTTCTGATGTGGGCGTTCCTCCACACCAAGACCGGCACCGCTATGACCGCCGTGGGCTCCAATCCCACCTTCGCCAAGGCCTCCGGCATCAACGTGGACCGGATCCGGCTGCTGTCTGTGATTCTCTCCACTTGGCTGGGCGCCATCGGCATCATCGTCTATCAGCAGGGCTTCGGCTTTGTGCAGCTCTACACGGCCCCCCAGAATATGACCATGCCGGCGGTGGCGGCTGTCCTCATCGGCGGCGCGTCGGTGAATAAGGCCTCCATCTCCAACGTCATCATCGGCACGCTCCTCTTCCAAGGCCTTGTGACCATGACACCCACCGTGATCACCGCTCTGATCCACACGGACGTGAGCGAGGTCATCCGTATCATCGTCTCCAACGGCATGGTGGTCTACGCCCTGACGAGAAAAACGGAGGGATTGAAATGAGCAGTAATAAAAATACTCCTCTTGGCCAGAGGAATTTGGAATCTATGCACAACTACGCTACCCCTCTTGGCCGGAGGATTTTGGAACTTGTGCGCAACTACGCTGTGCCCATCATGTTCATTATCATCTGCGCCGTCTGCATTCCCCTCTCCGGCTTCTCTACCAGCTATCTGCTCAACGAGATCATCACCCGTATGGGGCGGAACATCTTTTTAATCCTCAGCCTGCTGATCCCCATCATGTCCGGTATGGGCTTGAATTTCGGCATGACTTTGGGGGCCATGGCGGGCCAGATCGCGCTGATCTTTGTCACCGACTGGCAGATCTGGGGCATTCCCGGCGTGGTGCTGGCTATGATCCTGTCCGTGCCTCTGTCCGCCCTGCTGGGTCTCATGTGCGGCAAGCTCATGAACATGGCCAAAGGCCGCGAGATGATCTTGGGCTATATGATGAACTACTTTGTCGGCGGCCTCTACCAGCTGGTGGTGCTCTACTTTATGGCCTCCATCATCCCCATCAAGCACGCCTCCATCCGCCTGCCCAGAGGCTTTGGCATCCGGACCACCGTGAATCTGACCAATATGCGCCAGTGCTTGGACAATGAGCTGGCCATCTTCTACAACGGCGTAAAAATTCCGGTTTTGAACTTCATCATCATCGCCGTGCTGTGTTTGTTCATTGTCTGGTTCCGTCGGACGAAGCTGGGGCAGGACATGCGGGCCGTGGGTCAGGACATGGATGTGGCGCAGGCCGCCGGCATCAATGTGGACCGTACCCGGATTATCTCCATCATCATCTCCACAGTCTTTGCCGGCTTCGGTCAGATCATCTATCTCCAGAACATCGGCAACTTCCCCACCTACACCGCCCACTCCCAGATCGGCATGTTCTGCATCGCCGCGCTGCTGGTTGGCGGCGCCAGTGTGGAAAAAGCTTCCATCGGAAACGTCTTTTTGGGCGTCATACTGTTCCACACCATGTTCATCGTGGCACCCAAGGCGGGTGTCGCTATCACCGGCGACGCCATGATCGGAGAGTATTTCCGTGTGTTTGTCTCCTATGGCGTTATTACCATGGCCCTGATCATGTATGAGATCAAGAAGCGCAGGGCCCGGAGCCAAGGCGGCGAGCTGCTGGCGCTGGCCCAGAAGGAAGGGGGCGCCGCGTCGTGAACAAGAAAGGACTTGTGATCCGCCTGACTGCCTTGGCCGTGGTGATCGCCATCGCCGCCACCATGATGGTCATTGGCCGGGGACACACCATTTATTTTGACAACAAAACCGTTGAGAACTACCAAGGCAATGAGTACAAGGCCTTTGAGCGAGTGGTTGTCACCGTCAAGGATGAGGAGGTCGCCAAGCTGGGCAAGCGGGAGCGCGGCATGGCCACTTGGATCGGTCAGAACTTCAAGATGATCTTGGAGATCACCGAGAAAAAGGGCGATGAACCCCGGATCGAGGAGATCGAGCTGACACTTCCCTACAACATGGACGGCATCATCATCAACCTGCCCGCCTATCTGGCCGGCCTTCCGGAGGAGGCGTGGCTGTCGGAGTTCATTCCCGCCCCCGAACCGGAGGAGGACGAGGAGGATCCCACCATCGGCGACGGTCTGGGCCTGGAGGGCGACCTCACCGGAGATTTAGGGGGCGATCTGGGCGGCGAGGATCTCGGCGCCTGACGATCTCCATCCAACGCACTTACCTTCACGGGGGCCGGCGGCTTTTGCCGGAATCGCCCCGCCTGCCCCCCCAAAAATGCCAAACCGCCCGCCTGTCAAAGGACAGGCGGGCGGTTCCATGTACACAGCCCCTTCCCTACTTCACGTGCTTGGCAAAGAAGTTGTCAATCTCCTGCTTGATCTCCTCCGGCTTGGACTGCTTGATGAGATAGCCGGCGGGCTTCAGGGGCATCACCTTAATCATGCTGTCCGTGTCCCGGCGGCCGGTGAGAAAGATCACCGGCAGATCGGCAAATACCGGATCCGAGCGGAGCATCTCCAGCGTCTGCCGCCCGTCGCACACAGGCATCTCGTAGTCCAGGAGCACAAGGTCCGGCCGGTTCAGAGTGATGGTGCGGATAGCCGCCACGCCGGAGTCCGCCATGGCCACCTCGTAGTCCGGCTCCAGAAGGCGCTTGATGCTCTCCCGGATGGTGAGGGAGTCGTCCACCACCAGGATCTTGCGCTTGTGGACGGCCTCCTCCTCCCGGCGCTGGGACAGATAGCGCTCCACCTCGTCCATGGCGTTCTCCGCCCCGATGGGGGTAGCCACGTTCGCCTTCAGCAGGTGCGGGGCGATGACACAGTAGGCGAAGTACCCCGCCCCGCCGGTGTTGAACAGGAGGCTGGCTTGGAACTCCTCCCGTTCGAAGATCTTCTTGAACTGCTCGTAGGTCAGCAGGTTCTCCTCCCGCAGCTCACTCCCCTCCTCTGCCGGGAAGTGCTCCAGAACACGGGAGACAAACTGGCGGGCGGTGTAACGGGCGGCGTGGACCAGCATGGTGTCCAGCTTTCCGGTCTGAATGCCCAAGATCTTTCCCACGGTGTTGATCAGCAGCTTCTCCTCAAAGACCAATATGATCTCCTGCCGCCGCTGGTCCTTCTTCGTTCCATAAACCAAGCGGTAGTAGACCCCCTTGCCGAACTTCTCGCCGCCATAGGCCTCGCTGATCATTTGGGACTCCAAGTGGAAGAGGTTGAATACCAGCTGCACGATCACCTTCTCCAAGGCCTTCAGCTCCTCGCTAGGCAGCAGGTTCTCCCACTTCCCATCCCGTTTGCCGGTGATGGCCTGATCCTCAGTAAGGGTGTGGCCGATCAGCCAGCCAGTACAAACGCCGAGGAAGTGGTCCACCGCATCGGGGGCGTAATTCGTCTGCTCCAGCTCCTGTTCCAAGGCAGGGAGGGTATTCTCCCGAAAGCCCCGGTGAATACGGCGGTGCTCTGCCAAGCCTTCGTAGTCAATGGAGAGCATGTACGCCTCCTCATCGGCAAAGTGCTTTATTGCATGATCCTTAAAGTACTTGATGCTCTCCTGACATGTCCACTGGCTGTCCTTCTCCTCCTCCCGGAAAGCGAAGAGCTTGTTGATGATCTTGAACAGCCGCTGGTGCTCATGGTCGATACTCTCCACGCCGATTTTGAACTCGTCCTGCCATACAAATTCAGTCACCATAGTACATCCTCCTTCGCCGCGGCCGCACACCTCCGCGGCAATATTGATGACCCCGCCCTCAGAGCGCATAATATAGAGGGCAGAGGAACAGCTACCCCAGCATTATACAACATGTGGTATTTACTTTCAATCCCCCTGTTAATTTTTTACCTGTGGGAGCACCGCCATCTTTCCACTCCCCTCCGCCCCGGCGATGCGGACGCAGGAGGGCTTTGAGCGGCAAAAAGGAGAGGCCGGTCCTTGTGACCAGCCTCTCCTTTTCAGCGAAATAACAAGCCCCGCCTGGGCCGTGCGCGCCTCGTTATAACCTGCACATAGTGAGCAGGTGGGTTGCCTCCAGCCAGCTTCACTGCTTCCAACTTCCAACCGCAAACGTGGCAGTCGGGAGGCCTGCAAACCACAGGCTGAGGGCGGCATCCCGTATAACGAAATGTGGGTTAAAAAAAGACGCATCACGAACCCCGCAGGGCAGTTTGCGCTTACGCGCTCGTTTGAAATCTGCGGATTTCAAACGAAAAGGCTTGCAGCCGCCTGCGTCGCACTCGCTTACACTCGCACGCTTGTCGACTGAAAGGTATTTCCCCGAAAACGCGGTTTCGGAAAAATGATTTTAGATTTTTGCGGCGTGCACGCTGCAAACTTTTTGAAGGCCCCTTTGCGGCTACGCCGCGAATTTGGTGGGGATAGTATGGGAGCTTTGGGGCGGAAATATTGTCGAACGCGGCAGGGGAATTTTTCCCGCTACTCCTCGTCCTCGAAGAGCTGCTCCATGAAGAGGTCGTAGACCTCCTCCGCCTCCGCGTCGCTGTCCAAGGTGGAGAGGAGCTCTTCGCCGTTCTCGGCAATCGTCTTGAGGATAATCAGACCGTACTCCTCACCGTCCTCGTCGGCGCCCTCCTCCACCGCGGGAAAGAAGGCTGTGTAGGTCTGCCCCCGGTGCTCCAGAGAGGCTACGAACTCCAGCTCGATATCGTTGCCGTCCTCGTCTGTGATGGTGATAAAATCGGGACCGTACTCCTCGCTCATAGCCCGCTCCTTTCTTCTGTTGTTTCTATTGTAGCGCGATTTTTGAAAAAATGCAAGAGGGGAAATGCAAGATCAAAGGCCCCAGACCCAGATTTTTTCTGTCAGGGAAAATACCCCTTTTCAAGAGGGGGCAAACGTGGTATAATAGCCCTCAATGGCTATGACGCTTTTGCGTTTCAGCCTCTCTCCCGGCCTCTGTGAGGCGGGCAGAATGTTCGGCCTATGATCCCATTGGGGCGTGTCTCCCGTATATCACGCCTCATACGCGATGCAATCAGTTCTACCCCTCCTATGATGCTTTGGAGGGTCTGTGTTTTGGACGGGAATCCATTTCAAGAAAAAGGAGGTGTTCCGTCATGGAAAACAGCAGCAAGTCCCCCCGCAGCGCCGATCACAGCAGCACCGGGCGCCGAGTGGAGGAGGGCGCCGCGCCTCAGCGGAAACGGAGCACTAAGAAAAAGAAGAAGCGGAGTATCCTCCGCGGAATCGGTATGTTCTTCAAGGTGATGGGCACGCTGTGTCTGATTGGTGTGCTGACTGTGGGCATCTTCGCTTGGATCTTCTTCAAGTATGTGGAGACCACCTTGGCTCCGGAGCTGGCCGTCAATTTAGAGGCCTTCACCATGAATCAGACCTCCATTGTCTACTACCAGGACAAGGAGACCGGGCAGTGGCTGGAACTCCAGTACCTCTACGGCAAGGAGAACCGGATCTGGCTGGACTATCAGGACATCCCCCAGTACGCCATCGACGCCACCATCGCCATTGAGGACAAGCGGTTCAAGTCCCACCACGGCGTAGACTGGCGGCGCACCGCCGGCGCGGTAGTCAACATGTTCTTCGGCATGCGCAACACCTTCGGCGGCTCCACCATCACCCAGCAGGTGATCAAGAACGTCACCGAGTACGATCAGGCCACGGTGAAACGGAAGGTTACAGAGATTTTCCGTGCCCTCGCTCTGGAGCAGAACTACTCCAAAGAGGACATCATGGAGAACTACCTGAACAAGGTCTATTTCGGTAGCAAGGCCTACGGTATCGGCGCGGCGGCCAAGACCTACTTCAATAAGGATGTCTCTGAACTGTCCTTAGCTCAGATTGCCAGCATTATTGCCATTACCAACAACCCCTCGATCTATAACCCCCTATTCAATAATGTTGTCGCCCATGACACCAAAGAAGTGGATGAAAACGGCGATCCTATCTATGTGGATTGGACCACTGTGCAGCACAACAAGTGGCGGCAGGAGAATATCCTTTGGGAAATGAAGGATCAAGGAAAAATCTCCCAAGCCGAGTATGACCAAGCCATGGCCGAGGAACTGGTCTTCTACGGTACGCCGGAGTACGAAGCCAAGTACGGCCCCACCCCTGAAGAGGGGGAGGAAGGAGGCGAGGAGGGCGACGAGCCCGATATGCCCGCCGGATCCAAGGGCAGCAAGTACTGGTCTTGGTTCGTGGAGCAGGTCTTTAACGACGTAAAGCAGGACCTGATGGAGAAGTACCACTACTCCGAGGACACCGCCGTGCAGATGATTTACAACGCCGGCTACAAAATCTACGCCACCGTGGACCCGGACATTCAGGAGATTGTGGACAGTGTCTATACCGACGAGACGAACTTAGATAAGCAGAACGCCAAGGGGGACAGGCTTCAGTCGGGCATCACCATTATAGACCCCTATACCGGCCATGTAGTGGCTACCTCGGGCCTTATCGGGGAGAAGGAGGGCAACCGGCTTCAGAGCTATGCCATGACACGGCGGCCCTGCGGCTCCGCCTTCAAACCCCTTTCGGTCTATGCCCCGGCCATCGAACACGGCACCATCACCATGGCCAACGTCTATGACGACTACCCGCTGAAGCTCAATGACCGGCAGACCGGCGGCTATCCCAAGAACTCCCCCACACGCTACCGGGGACTGGTCACCATCAGCACAGCGGTGCGCTACTCCTGCAACACGGTGGCTATCCGGGTGCTCAACGAGCTGGGCTATGCCGCTTCCTATGAGTTTTTGACCACCAATTTGGGCTTTACCACCTTGGTGCCCTCGGACTTGGGGGAGGCCCCCTTGGCTATGGGCGGACTCACCTACGGCGTCAATACGCGGGAGATGGCTGCGGCTTTCTCCGCCTTCGCCAATGACGGCAAGTACAACGTGCCCATCACCTATACCAAAGTCGAGGACGCCGACGGCCAAGTGATCTTGGACAACACGGACAACCCGGACCTCTCTTGGGTGGCGATGAAGGAGACCACGGCCTATCAGATGAACGTACTCCTCAAGCAGGTGGTGAACGCCGGCACCGGTACAGAGGCCCGAATCAACAACATGACCGTGGCCGGCAAAACTGGTACCACCTCCGACCTTTTCGACCGGTACTTCGTGGGCTACACCCCCTACTACTGCGCCGCAGTTTGGGTGGGCTACGGCTACAATACCACCGTCAGCTGGAATGGCAACCCGGCAGCGCAGATGTGGCAGAAGGTGATGAGCCGCGTACACGAGGGACTGGAGAACAAGGACTTCAACACGCCCGCCGGGGGAATCGGCAATATGAGCATCTGCACCCAGAGCGGCCTTAGGGCCGGCGCAGGCTGTCCTGCGGAGTCGGTAAAGATGGTCAGCAACACCGGTCCCACCGCCACCTGTGAGATTCACCAGAGTATTGAGATCTGTACCGTGAGCGGAAAGCTGGCCAGCGAGATGTGTCCCGAGGACTGCCGGGAGAGCCGCACCTATGTCAACTTTGAGCGGGAGAATCTGGTTATCCCTGACGGTACCACCACCACCGATCCCGTTACTGGCGAGGTAACTGTCAACGGTACGCCCATCTTGGCGGAGGACAATGACAAGCTGCTTCAGAGTGCCATCGCCTTGGGTCCCTGCGATGTCCACACCTCACCGCTCGTTGATCCTAACGACCCCAACTTCCCCTACGACCCCACGGATCCCAACAGCCCGTGGTACGATCCCACCTATGACCCCAACAGCCCGGAGTACGATCCCAACGCCCCGACGCCCACGATCCCGACCCCTGTGGATCCGGAGAATCCCACAGCCCCCGGTGATCCCACAGACCAGGAGACTCCCGATGAGGGCATAGACCCTTCCGATAAGGGGGACAGCGGACTGCCGGGTTGGCTGGATACTCTGCTGAATTGAGAGACGGAGCCGTCCTGCAAAGGGGCGGCTCCGTTTTTTTCATGGGCAGAGCCGGCAGAGCGGATGCTCATCAAAAAGCCGCGGGCGGCACCGCGCACACCTCCTACGCAAATTTACATTTTTTCAACAAGTTTTTTCTTGCAGTTTCTCACATAATACGCTATACTATTATGGTGTTTTGGAGAGACGCTTCCATTTCCCTCTACGGAGCGGGTAAAAATGGCCGCGTCCATAGTTCACTTTGAAAGGAATAAAAAATATCATGAGTGCATCCAGAGAGCGCAAAAAGCGTCAGGAATTTCTCGCCTCCGGCGGCGTTGACAAGAAGGCAGTCCAAGACGCCCAGAGAAAGGCGGCGGAGCGAAAGAGCACCATCCTCTACTCTGTCATCGGCGTGTTGTTTGTGGCGGTCACGGTGGCCCTGCTGGTTTACAACAGCGGCATCATTGAGCGCAAGACCAACGCGGTCACCATCGACGGCGTCTCCTACAGCGCCGAGGACGTGGCTTTCTACTACTATGAGGCTCTGAACAGCTTCTACACCAACGTGGTCAGCCAGTTGGGCAGCAGCGGCCTGAGCTATGTGGGTCTGAACACCAGCCTCCCCCTGTCGGAGCAGAAGGCCTTCAATTCCACCGAGGAGGACGCCCAGACTTGGGACGAATACTTTAAGGAGCAGGCGGTAGAGACTCTGCGCTTTGTCACCGCCGCCACAGCCGCCGCCAAGGCGGAGGGCTTTACCCTCTCCGCCGAGGACACCACCGCGCTGGAGGAGAGCATCCAAGGGATCAAGGATGCGGCCACTATCCGCGGCACCTCCTATGGCAATTACTTGGACAGCATGTACGGCGGCTATTTAGCCAAGGGCCATATGCCTAAGAGCACCTTCGAGTCTAATTTGAAGGACTATACACTGGCCACCGCTTTCTCCTCCGCCCACAATGAATCCCTCACCTACACCGAGGAGCAGGTGAGAGAGGTTTACAATACGGCCCCCGCCAGCTATGACAGCGTGGCCTACCGCTTAGTCAGCGTGGACGGCGCCCCCGAGGAGCAGAAGGACGCCGACGGCAACACTATTGAGGCCACCGATGAGGAGAAAGCCGCCGCTATGAGCGCCGCCGAGGAGACCGCCAAGGCCATCTTGGACGCCTACAACGCCGGTGCGGATCTGGAGAGCGAGGCCAAGAAGTACGACAACGCCACCTACACCAAGGTGGACAAGGGCGCCAACGGCACCTTGGCCTATATCAACTGGTGCTTCGAGGAGGGCCGCAAGGCCGGCGACGCCACCATGATGGACAGCGACTCCACCAGCACTTGGTATGTGGTGGTCTTTGACCGCCGCTATTTGGATGAGACCAAGACCGTGGACGTGCGCCATGTGCTGATCACCAAGGACAACCTTACCAACGCCATCCCGGAGGGCACCTCTGACGAGGAGATTGATGGGCTGGTCAAGGCCAAGGCGGAGGAGATCTTGGCCTCTTGGGACGGCACCGAGGCGGGCTTCGCCCAGCTGGCCCGGGACAACTCCCAGGACAGCAACGCCCAGCAGGGCGGCATCTATACCGGCGTCTATCAGGGCCGGATGGTGGAGACCTTCAACGACTGGATCTTCGACAGCGCCCGGAAGCCGGGGGACAGCGGCATTGTCAAGACCGACTACGGCTACCACCTGATGTACTACGTGGCGGATAATCTGCCTCAGTGGTATATGAACGCCGAGGCCAGCCTGCGCACTGAGGACTACACTACGTGGTATGACGCCTTGATCGAGAGTGTAGGCGAGGCTGCCATCAACGACAAGGGCATGGGCTATGTGGGCCAATAAGGGCCTTCCAATCCCTGTATCGAAACTTTAACCGCTTGAGCCGGTCCCGGCTTAGGGACCGGCTCTTTCTGCGTTGCCAGTATCATGGGCGGTAAGCGGCCGCATTTTGCCGCCCTATCCGCCCTATCACCCTCTCCCCTGCCCATCCGGGTATAGGGAGGTTCTGGAGGCCGGTATGAGTGAGCGTTTCTTGCGAAATGAGATGATCCTTGGCCCCGCGGCCATGGAGCGGCTGGCCGCCGCCCACGTGTGCGTGTTCGGCTTGGGAGGTGTAGGCAGCTATGTTGTGGAGTGTTTGGCCCGGGCTGGGGTGGGCGAATTGACCTTGGTAGACCGGGACGTCTACAGTGAGAGCAATCTGAACCGCCAGCTGGGAGCGCTTTGCTCCACCTTGGGCCGCAGTAAGGCGGAGGTTCTGGCGGAGCACGTCCGGGACATCAACCCGGACTGCCGGGTCCACCCCATCACCGGGCATTACGACGCCGAACACCGACAGGCGTTCTGGGATAGCTATGACTACGCGGCGGACTGCATTGATCTGGTGTCCTGTAAGATTGATCTGATTCTCACCGCCCGGGAGCGGCGGATCCCCATCCTCTCCGCCTTGGGTACCGGCAACAAGCTGGACCCCTCCCGTCTGGAGATCACCGACCTGTCCCAGACCAAGGGCTGTCCCTTGGCCCGCGTGATGCGGCGGGAGCTGCGGCGGAGGGGGGTGGAGCACCTGAAGGTTGTCTACAGCAGTGAGGAGCCCGCCTCTACACTGGCCTTGGAGGCCCCGCCGCCGGGACGGCGCAGTGTGCCCGCCAGCGTGCCTTGGGTACCCTCGGTGGCGGGGCTGCTGATGGGAGGCGCCATTGTGACAGATCTGATCTCCCAATCTCTTCCTAAGCATTCCTATAAAACGTAAAGAAAGGGATGGTATTGCAAAAGTAAAATCTCCCAGTCTAAGAAAAGTCAGGATCAGCGAACTCTGACGAATCGAAGGAAAAGGAGGTTTTACAGCATGAAAAAGAAGAGGCAGTCACGCCGAGAACGCTGGTGGTGGAAACCGCCCAGTCCTCCGTTGGCGTGGACTATGGCGTGGATGCCGCCCGCTGCAAGCTGCGGCTGCTCTTGGAGTCGTTGGAACTTGTCATCCAATATTGAAGAGGAAATGGCGAGTGCTTTGCGGGAAACTGGTATTTCAGACTGCCTGCTGAGCATTAAGGGGGGTGGCATTGTCCCCCTGTCGGTATGCTTGGGTGACCTGGACAACCCGCAGCGATTTGATGATCCCCAGCAGATGAGCCAGCTGGCCGGCTACAACTTGGTGGAGGACAGTTCCGTCAAAAACATATGCATCTCTAAACGGGACAGGAAGGGCCTGCGCCGGGTATTTTACCAGATGGCGCTGACCGTAATCAGCAAGAAACTGTTGACCCTAACCGACGCATTGGTGAAGAAAAAGCGGTTTTACGTTGCTGGGAAGGTATTCAGCGAAGTCCGCAAACCCCAGCTTGCGGCGAAGTAGTGCTGCACCATACCTCTGCACAGGGGCAGGGAGATGTCCTCCAGTAGCCCTCTGAGGCTGCATTTAAGTATTGTTCCACCCTGTGCCTCTATCCATAATGAAGGGATGTTAGGACATTAATCCTGTGAAAACTGATAGGGTCAGCTTTTGGATATCCCATATGCGGTAAACTTTGCTCACTTGAATGCTCAAAATTATTTCGGGAGATCTATTGACATTTTCAAATTTTGAGATAGAGAGGAATCTATATGATTTTGACAGGAACACTTGTCAATGCCGCCGGCGTACTGGTGGGCGGCGGCGTAGGACTGGCCCTCCACAAGCTGATGCGCCGGGGCATTCCAGAGCGGTATAGCGCGCTGGTGATGAAGGGCATCGGCCTGTGCACCGTATACATCGCCTTCAGTCATCTCTTAGACGGCAGCAAGACGCTGGTGACCATTCTCTCTATGGTTCTGGGAGCTATCATTGGGGAATGGCTGGACTTGGACGGCAAGCTCAAGCGGCTGGGCGAGGTCTTGGAGCGAAAGCTCTCCAAGGACGGCGGCAGCTTTGCCCAAGGCTTTCTCTCCGCTACCCTGCTCTTTTGTGTTGGCACCATGACTATCACTGGCTCCTTGGAGTCGGGGCTTTTGCAGCAGCACAGCATCCTCTATGCTAAGGCCACCATGGACACCATCGCGGCGCTGATCTTCGCCTCCTCTCTGGGGATGGGGGTACTCTTCTCCTCGGTGCCTGTCCTGCTCTACCAAGGTGGCATTGCCCTGCTGGCCTCGGTGGCTAAGCCCTATCTGGGGGACGCGGTGATTGCGGAGATGAACACAGTGGGCTCTCTGCTCCTCTTTGGGCTGTCCTTGGATCTGCTGGATATCAAGCATTTGCCGCTGATGAACTATCTGCCCGCTATGTTCCTGCCAATTCTGTTTTGTACATTTCTGTAAAGATCCGGAGCGCCGCTTATCATAAGATAGACAGCGCTTTTGCGAAGGTCTGTACAGAGAAGGGGCGCAGTATCCCGATTTGGGATACTGCGCCCCTTCTTTTTTAACGCTTTGCCTTCAGTTGAAGGCGAATCCTGTCACTGATCATGGCAATAAATTCGCTGTTGGTGGGTTTCCCCTTTGCGTTGGATACCGTATAACCAAAGAATTTTTGCAGCGTCTCTAAATCGCCCCGATCCCACGCCACCTCGATGGCATGGCGGATGGCGCGCTCCACCCGGGAGGGCGTGGTGCCGAACCGCTTGGCTACCTCGGGATATAGGACCTTGGTCACGGAGTTGATCACATCCATGTCCTCCACCGAGATCATAATGGCCTCCCGAACGTACTGATAGCCCTTGATATGGGCCGGGACGCCCACCTCGTGGATGATGGAGGTCACCAGATTCTCCAGGCCAGGGGTGTGGAGCTCCTCCTCTCTGCTGCCTTGGAGCAGGCGCATATTCTCCAAGATGGCCTCGTCCGTGCAGGGCTTAACCATAAAAGCCGCCGCTCCCAGCGCCCCCGCCGCGGCCACAGTCTGCTGGCTGCAGAAGGAGGACAGGGCAATGACGGTCGGTCCGCCCTCCTCCTGGTTTTTCAGCTTGGACAACACGCTCAAGCCGTCCATATGGGGCAGGATCAGGTCAATCAGCAAAAAATCTGGCTTTTCCTGTTCCACGGACCGCAAGGTTTCCACCCCGTCCGCGGCAATCCCAACCACATGGAACTCCCCGGTCTTCTCTATAGTCTCCGCCAGCAGCGCCCGGTACTCCTCATTGGCATCCGCCAATACTACAGTTCTCCTCTTCTCCATGTTTCAAAGCCCTCTCATAATTTCACAGATTTGGCCTCTTTTTATTGGCCATACAAGTTTAGACTAATTATAAACTCTTTATATGACCTTACTGATAAAATAACACAATTGGACAGAATTTTCAAGTCGAATTGCGTCACAAATCTGTAAAATTTTCGATAAAATTTCGACTAATTTTTCTTAAAGCATACATTTCAAAAATTTCTGTCGAATCTTGTCGAATTAAGACGCTTTCTTAGACGTTATACTATACCCATCCTGAAGCATATTCGTAATAAAAATACCGTAGCCCCGAGTAGGATCCCCCACCATCACATGTGTTACCGCGCCAATCAGCTTACCCTCCTGTACAATGGGGCTGCCGCTCATGCCCTGAACAATGCCGCCGGTGGCCGAGAGCAGACGCGGGTCTGTAATGTGGACGACCATATTCTGGCTGGGACTGTTGGGGGCACAGATTCGCTCTATCTCCACCTTGTACCGCTCCACCGTGTCGCCGCTGACATTGGCTAAGATCTCCGCCGGCCCCCGTCTGATCTCGTCCGTCTTTGCCACAGGCAGAGCCTCTTGGCTTTTCACCAAGGATGTCTCCTCCATGGTACCAAAAACCCCTCTGGCGGTGTTGGCGTAGAGGGCGCCCAAGTCCTGCTGCAGGTCGAAGTCCCCCCGCAGCTCGCCGGGTGTCCCCGCCTCGCCCGGCTTCACCGCCTTGACCCGGGCATACATCACAGCACCTACGTCCAAGGGCATCAAGAGATTAGTGTCTGTGTCGTTTATTCCGTGGCCTAAAGCGCCAAAGGCCCCTGTCTCCGGGTCATAGAAAGTCATTGTGCCGATACCCGCCAAGCTGTCCCGGACCCAAGCGCCCAAGCGGGCCACACCGTCGTTCCCTTGGGCCGGCTCCGCCCGAAGCTCCAGTGCGCGGCCTTCCCGGCGGACAGACAGGGCCACCGGATTGCCGTTGCTCCGCGCCACCACCGACTGGAACTGCTCTGTGCTCTCCAGCTCCTCCCCGCCGGCAGAGATAATCAGATCGCCCACACGGAGTCCGCACTCTCTGGCCGGCGCGCACCGGCCGGCGGCACCCTCCACCTCACTGAGTCCCACCACCAAAATCCCTTGGGAGAACAGCTTGATCCCCACTGTGTGTCCCACAGGGATCAGCCGCTCCGGCAGGGCCTCCACCCGAATTGCCGGCTGTGTCTCCGGCGCGGCCCAGACACTAACACTGCCGAAAAGTGTCAGCGCCATAAGCACGCTGAGGACTCGGTGGTGAAAGCGGTGTGTCTTGTCCAAATGCTCCTGTGATTTCATCCATTCAATCGCCCCTTTCCTCTCTTTTTGCGCTATTCCTGTTTCGCGCCTTTGCTGCCGGCGCGCCCCGGCAGCTCTGCCGCATTCTGCACCCGCTGCCGACGCCCTTCGGCTGCGGGTACAGGTCCTACTCTCTCCCTTTTTCGAGAAAAAAAGCGGTGTGTCCCCTTCTAAAATCAGGGGAGAATGGCTGGAAGAAGCCGGCAAACCCCCTCCTGACGGCAGCGGCGCCGGACTGCCAAAGGAGTTCCTGCCCTCACTCCCCGGTTTTTCCAAACAAATCAACGCTTTTTCCAAGCGAATGGCAAAATTTTCTAAAATCTTCCTCCTTAAAGAAATCTTAATGGATTCTTAGGCCGTTCCCACAGGTTTATGACGGGAAAAGGGCTTGCGCCGGGAAATAAAATGGGGTATAATGCGACTATCAGCCAAGTGGGGGAAATCAGCCGGATAAACGGATGGTTTCCTCCTCTTTGGGGGAGTCTAAAAGAAAGGAAGGTTTTCATGTTCGGTATCGACCACATCCTGTACGACGGGGCCTATACATACGCCGACGCGGTCAATGCCTTTTTTCTCTACAGCTTCTGCGGTTGGGTAATGGAGTGCATTGTGATCCGGCGCGAGAAAGGCGTGTGGGAGAATCGGGGGTTTGTGCATCTGCCCCTCTGCATTATTTATGGCTTCGGCGCCATGGCAGGCTACGTTCTGCTGCGGCCCATGACCAACAATTATCTGCTGATCTACGTGTCCGGCGCCCTGCTGGCCACGGCTTTTGAATACCTCACCGGTCGGCTGATGCTCCGGCTCTTTGGTCAGCTCTGGTGGGACTACTCCAACAAACGATTCAACTACCGGGGTATTCTCTGCTTGGAGAGCACCATCGGCTGGGGACTAATCGCTGTACTGATCTTCGCCGTGATTCACCCTCTGATCTTCGGGGTAGTCACCCGCTTAGACCACCGTTCGGCCTCCACCTTGGCAATTATTTTGTTTTTAGCCTATCTTGTGGACTTTATCTGTTCGGCCCGCACCGCGCTGCATAAGGCCCACGACAACAGAGAGGAGCATGTCTGTGATCCGTCGTAGCCGCGTCAACGTCAATACCATCGCCGTACCCGATGATCCCGCCTACCTGTCCCTGACCCAAGACATTCTGGAGACCCCTGTGGTGTCCCGGATGAAGGGTTATATTCAGCACGGGGACACCACCTGTATGGAGCACTGTGTCAACGTGTCCTACCTGAGCTATCTCTTCTGCCGAGATCATGGTCTCAACGCCCGCTGTGCCGCCCGGGCCGGTCTGCTGCACGACCTGTTCCTGTACGACTGGCACTTTCACCGCCGCCGGAAGGGTGAGCGGCTTCACGGCTTCCAGCACCCTCTGACAGCCCTGCAAAACGCGGAAAAGGCCTTTTCCCTGTGCGAGATGGAGCGCAACATCATCCTGCGCCACATGTGGCCTCTGACCCTAACGCCCCCCAAGTACAAGGAGGCCTATGTGGTGGTCTGGTTCGACAAGTATTGCAGCCTGATGGAGACCTTCCGCCGCCCGGTGATGGCCCTCTACGAGCGCTATGAGCGCCGTCTGGAGACCGGTTTCGCCATCGCAGCGGCAAAAAATGCCGCCAAGGGCCAGCTTCTTGGATCCCCTCTCTTAGGCGAGGCCACCCACAGACAGGTGTAATTGAGCAGCGGTTTTTACAAAATAGTATCTGCAAAAAAGAGGCGATTCTACATCCAAAAGGATGCAGAATCGCCTCTTTTTGTATATAAACAGTACCAACTCTACGGATTATCCCTCAGAACCACCGCCGGAGGGCATAGCGGTCTTTTCCGCACAGTGACAAATTTTGGTGGTATGCCAAGATTGTTTGGTGCCATGGGCGAACCACTCGTCCTGCTCCGCGCCAGCACAACGCAGAAAAAGGTATGGAGGTGCTTTCGCACCTCCACTATCCTCAAAAAATCGACCTCACTTGTTGTCAAAAATCTTAATAATATCCGCAAAGGGGTCATCTTCCTTCTCCACCTTGGCCGGCTCCTCGCCCTTGGGTTCGCTGCCCCGAGAGCCGCCGCCGGTGAAGAGGGGCTCCCCGAAGAGCCGCTCAAACTCGCTGCGGATCTCCGCGGATTTGGAGGCCGCAGGGGCCGCCGCTGGCGCCTGTGCCGGCTGGGTCTGCGTCCGCTGCTGAACAGGGGCCGCAGGCTGGACCGGCTCCTCCTGCTTTTCCTCAAAACCTGTAGCGATAACGGTAACTTGGAGCTCGTCGTCCATGGACTCCTCCAAGATTGCGCCAAAGATGGTGGCTGCGTCGGGATGTACATAGTCCTTGATCAGGTTGGCCGCCTGCTCCACCTCCTCCAGACCGATATCCAAAGAGGCGGTAATGTTGACCAAGATGCCCCGTGCCCCCTCGATGCTGGTCTCCAGCAGGGGGCTGGAGATAGCCAGACGGGCGGCCTCCTCGGCTTTGCCCTTGCCGGCGGCCCGACCCACGCCCATGTGGGCCAAGCCCGCGTCCCGCATGACGGTGCTCACGTCGGCAAAGTCCAAGTTGATGAGGCCAGGACGGCGGATCAAATCGGAGATGGACTGCACCGCTTGGCGCAGCACATCATCAGCAATCTCAAAGGCGTTGGCAAAGGTAATCTTCTGATCCGAGGCGTACTTGAGCCGCTCATTGGGGATGATCACCAGAGAGTCCACCTTTGTACGCAGCTCCTCAATCCCCTGCTCCGCCTGCTGCATCCGGCGGCGCCCCTCAAAGCCAAAGGGCTTGGTCACCACGCCCACGGTGAGGATCCCCTGCTCCTTGGCGATCTCCGCCACAATGGGGGCCGCGCCGGTGCCGGTACCGCCGCCCATGCCGGCGGTGATGAACACCATATCCGTGTCCTCCAAGGCTTTGGCAAGCTGGTTGCGGCTCTCCTCAGCAGACTTGCGGCCCACCTCCGGGTTGGATCCGGCGCCTTGGCCGTGGGTCAGCTTCTCACCGATCTGAATCTTATAGGAGGCGGTGGCCATGTCCAGCGCCTGTTTATCCGTGTTGACCACCACAAAGTCCACGCCCTTCATCCCGTCGCGCACCATGCGGTTGACCACATTATTACCGCCGCCGCCGACCCCGATCACCTTGATCTTTACCACGGTATCCGGCGCGGTTACCAGTTCAAATCCCATGACAGTTCCTCCTACCGTCCACTATCCTTAGTATCCGTTACATACCATCAACGGAAAGGACGATGCGCTTCTCCTCAGGCATTTCCGCCCTAAAAGGCTATGCTGTCCTTTCGATCTTGATGGCACCATCCTTTGTATATCATCGGGCGCAGGACGCCCAATATAAAGTGCATACAAGTGTTTTTATTGTAGACCTCTTTCCCCCTCAGGTCAATAGCAAAACTCCTGTTTTTTCAGATTTTTTTGTTGGAAAGGGACTATGCATACTGTATACCCGCCAATTTTTGTTTATTCGAAAACTTATGGTAATCAATCCGCATCAGTACAGGTCCGGCTTGAAAAAGCTGCGGTCGGGCAGGGTGAGGATTACCGTCCCCGTCTCGTTGTCTTGGAGACGCTTGATGATCTCCTCCAAGGCATAGAGCTTTTTCCCGTAGTCCGCGTCATAGGGCAGCTGCACATCGAATCGCCCGGCATAGCGCAGGACCAGCATCTGGGCGCTGGTGCAGTCAATACGGCTGGTGTTTGCGAGCATGTCCCGCTCCTTCAGCTTCTCCAGCAGCGTCAGAAGCTGCGTATCAGTGATATGTCCGTCGGCGGGCAGGGAGAGGTAGGAACCCTCGGTGGGCAGCAGCGGCTTGCAGCCTGTAATTCGGGGATAGCCCTCTCCCCCGTCTATATCAATGCGCTCCAGAAGCTTCCCCTCGGCGCTGATCAGCCAAGCGCTCTCCGCCTCAGCCACCACGGCGATAGGCTCCCCCTCCTCCAGCTGGAGCACAATGGTATTGGGCCAGTGCCGCCAAGGCCTTACCGACTGGACATAGGGCAGCTGCTGGGTGATCCGGTCGGCGATGGCGTACTTGTTGATAAGGAACATATTCTCCCCGTACTCGATCCCCGCCACCTCCAAGACCTGCTCCTCCGTGTAGCGGAGATTTCCGGCGACCTCGATGGTCTCCACCTTAAAAAATAGGATCAGCGCCGCGGCGATGGCGACACAGATGACAAGGAAGGAGAAAAAGCGCAGCAGCACAGTCAGCCGTCCCCGCCGGTAACGTTTATTTCTGCGCCGACGCGCCATGGTATCACCTCCGGTGGTTCAAAAAATGCCAGCATTTTTTGAGGGGATTTTACTGCGCTCTGCGGGCTATGCTTGGCCCGATCTTTTTTCGGGAATCGGCCCCCGCCGCTTCCCGAAAAAAGCCCCCGCAAATCAGCTTCTCCCTTGAAATCCTCAGGATTCAAGCGATATACAAGCACCCAGCGTGGATAAATCCCCCACGATGTCCTCGTAGCCCCGCTGGACATGGTGGATAGAACCGATACGGCTCCCGCCCTCGGCGGAGAGCGCCGCCACCACCATGGCCGCGCCGCCGCGGAGGTCCGTGGCCTCCACCGCCGCGCCCCGAAGGCGCTCCACGCCGCAGACCACCGCCACCCGGCCCTCCACGCGGATGTCCGCGCCCATGCGGCACAGCTCATCCACATGGCGGTAGCGGTTCTCAAAGATGTTCTCCACAAATACTGTGGTTCCTTTGCTCTTCAAAAGTGACGCCATAAGCACCGCTTGGGCATCGGTGGGAAACCCTGGGTAGGGGGCGGTGCGGATGGGACGGACGCCCTTCAGCTCCCCGGTGCTGCGCAGAAGCACTGCGCTGCCGGTACTGTGGATGCGGCAGCCCGCCTCATGGAGGGCGGCAATCACCGTGGAGAGGTGCCGGTAGTCCACCCCTTCAAGCTCCACCTCACCCCCTGCCGCCGCCACAGCCGCAAGGTATGTAGCTGCCACGATCCGGTCGGGCATCACGGTGTGTTCCAAGTCGTGTGTGGGACTTCGGCCCGCCACGGTGACCACCGAGGTCCCCGCCCCTTGGACCTGATGGCCCATAGCCCGCAGGAAGCGCTGCAAATCGTCGATTTCCGGCTCCCGGGCGGCGTTGAAGATGGTGGTGACCCCCTCGCAGCCGCAGGCAGTGAGCAGGGCATTTTCCGTTGCCCCCACGCTGGGGATGCTCAGGGTAATTTCCCGCCCGCACATATCTCCGGCACGGCAGTGGAGCCGGCCACCCCCCTCGTTGATCTCCGCCCCCAGCTGCCGCAGGGCGGCAAGGTGCAGGTCGATGGGCCGGGGACCCAGTTCACAGCCGCCGGGCAGGGACAGCTCCGCCTCCCCGCAGCGGCTGAGGATGGCCCCCAAAAAGATCACCGAGGAGCGCATCTCCCGCATTAAATGGTCCGGGATCCGGCTGCATACCATTGTGGAAGCATCCACCACCAAGTCGTCCCCCTCCCAGTCCGCACGGCATCCCAGCTGCCGCAGAATCCGAATGGAGGCATCCACATCCCGCAGCCGGGGGCAGTGGTGGAGCACGGACACGCCGTTATGTAAGATGGTGGCGGCCAAGATCGGGAGCACGCTGTTCTTGGCCCCCTGTACCCGCAAGCTCCCCCGCAGGGGTCTGCCGCCTTCGATAATAAACTCGCCCATAGGTTCCCTCCGCAGTAGAATTTCCTAAAAACTACTCCATCCTATGCAGAGGTCCCCTATTTTGCTATGCCCTCTTCCCTTCCTAATGCCTAATTCCTCACAAGTCCAACAACCGTCTGATAGATCCGTTCGTTGGCATCTCGGAAGCCTAAGGCGGTCATGTTCTCCTCCATTCCCCGCCGGCGGGCGTCATCGGCAAGGATCGCCTCGGCCTCTTGGAGCATCCGCTCCGCCGTCGCCTCCCCCTCCATCAGCATCAGTGCCGCGCCGTGGTCGGCAAGCACTTGGGCATTCCGCTCCTGGTGGTGGTTTGTCACATTGGGGGAGGGCACGATGATGGCCGCGGTACCCAAGGCCGTCAGTTCGCTGATGGTGGAGGCCCCAGCCCGGCAGATCACCAAGTCCGCCGCCCGCATGAGCAACGCCATATCGTAGATATACTCCCGCACCTCCACCATCAGCTCCCGGTTCATGTCAATGCCCCGGCGGCGCAGCTCCTCGGTAATCAGGGGATGGCCGTAGGCTCCGGCGGCGTGGACGTGGTGGAAGCGGCTGCGTTTAGTCTCCAAGGCGATGAATTCCGCCATCCGCCGATTCATCTCACTGGCCCCCAAGCTCCCCCAGAAGGAGATCACCAAGGGCTTGCCGTCATCCACCCCCAAGCGGGCCTTGGCCTGCTCTCTGGTCAGAGCAAAGAACTCCTCCCGCACCGGTGTGCCAGTAATCTGCACCTTATCCGGATGGCGGTAGTTCTGCCGGCAGGCCTCGAACCCCACCATGATCACGTCGGCGTGGGGCTCCAGCAGCTTGGTGGTGAGGCCGGGAATGGCATTGGACTCGTGGACCGCCGTGGGGATCCCCTCGGCGGCGGCGGCCCGGACCATGGGATAGCTGGCGTAGCCCCCTGTACCCACCACCAAATCCGGCCCAAACCGGCGGAGGATCTTTTTCGCCTCTCCCGGGGCCCGGAAGTAGTTTACAAGGGAGGTCAGATTGTGCCGCAGCTCCTTGGGCCTCAGCGAGCGGTGAAAGCTGGAGATCTCCACCGCCTCAAAGGGACAGCCCGCCTGCTCAATAAGCTGGCGCTCAATCCCTCGGTTGGCCCCCACAAAGAGCACCTGTGTCCCCGGCTGGCGCTCCCGGATCAGCCCAGCCAATGCTATGGCCGGATTCACATGTCCCGCGGTGCCTCCGCAGGTAAAGATGACACGCATGGGGAACCACCACCTTTGCTCATGTAGGTTGTCTATACGTTTCCCTGTCCAATAGGGTTTTATATATCCTCTGTTCGTATAACAGAATCATTCCGTCTCACTGCTATGGCTATCCGGCTTTTGGCGCAGGTATTTGCCGCGATACGCTTAATACGATGCCAACCTCAAACAGCTGGATCAAAAGGGCGGTGCCACCGTAGCTGAAGAAGGGCAGAGAGATGCCGGTGGCCGGGATCAGACCCGTCACCACGGCGATGTTCAGGAAGGTCTGAAGGGCAATCTGGGTGGTGACGCCCACGGCCAGCAGGGCGCCGAACCGATCGCGGGCCTTGATGGCAATCCAGTAGCCCCGGATCACCAGCAGGGCGAAGAGAACCATGATGATCCCCGCGCCGATATAACCCAGCTCCTCGCAGACCACGGCAAAGATGAAGTCATTGTGCTCCTCCGGCAGGAACAGGAATTTCTGCCGGCTCTTGCCCAAGCCCACACCCAAGAGGCCGCCGGAACCGATGGAGATAAGGCTCTGGGCCATCTGGTAACTCTTGTCACCGATGTCCCACCAAGGGTCCCGCCAAGTTTTGATCCGGTCGGAGTTGTATCCGATCTTCTCCATCAAATCGGTGAACAGCAGCGCATAGAGCCCGCCCGCCGCCGCGCTTACTCCGGTGGTGACCCAGCCCCAGTGCATTCCGCCCACCACCATCATCACGGCCCCGATGCCCAAGATCAGGATACACCCGGACATATGGGGCTCCAGAAGCATCAGCACCGCATAGATCATCAGAATGGCCATATAGGGCAGGATACCGTACTGGAAGGTGCGCATTTTGTCCTTACGCAGGGAGATGGTGTTGGCAAAGTAAATGATAACGCCCAGCTTCGCCAGCTCCGAGGGCTGGTACTGGGGACCAGCCACCAAGAACATCTTCAGCCACCGGGTAGCGTGGTTTCTGGTGACGCCGAAGGGCGTCAGCACCAAGAACAGCAGCACCATGGACCCCAGCAGCGCCACCGTGGAGAATCCCCGCAGACGCTGGTAGTTAAACTTGCTCATAGCCGCCATGGCAGCGATTCCTGCGGCGGCGAAGGCAGCCTGACTGCGGGCATAGAAGAAGGGATCGTTGTGCTCCTTCAGCGCCGAGGGAAAACTGGCGGAAAAGAGCATAATGAGCCCAATCACTGTCAGCATCAGCACCAGCACCAAAAAGGGCAGGTCAATAGGCCCCTTGGCGATCTCCTTCATCTCCCGGGCCTTGTGCCGCTTCCACCGCTGCCTCTGCCGCTTCTCCTCCCGCGTCATAAGCGTCCCCCCTCTCTCCCAAAATCCCCCGCGTCCAGCCATCCACAAGGAGTCTGCGCTTCGCGTAAAAGAGCCAAATCCGTTTTCCGGAAACCGCGTTTTCGGAAAAACACCCTGCAAACCGCGCTCGGTTTGCGCCTTTTTTCGGGAATCGCCCCCGGCGCTTCCCGAAAAAGCCCCCGCCAATCAATTTCTCGTTTGAAATCCGCAGATTTCACGCGAACGCAAAGCGATTTACCACCCCAAAATACGCCAGCGCGCAGAACACCAGTGAGATGCAGGTAAAGACTACCACAATTTTAATCTCACTCCAGCCGCACAGCTCGAAGTGGTGGTGCAGCGGAGCCATCTTGAAAATACGCTTGCCGTGTGTCAGCTTGAAATAAGTCACCTGAATGATGTCGGACATGGTCTCAATGATGTAGATAATCCCCACAAGCGCCAGCACCAAGGGCATATCGAAGGCGAAAGCCAAACCAGCCACCGCCCCACCCAAGAACAGTGAACCGGTATCCCCCATGAAAACCTTGGCCGGGTGGGCATTGTAGATGAGAAAGCCCAAGAGCCCCCCCAACAGCGCGCCGGCGAAGATTCCCAACTGCGTAAGCCCCCACCAAGTGGCCACAGAAACAAAGAACAGCGCCACCGGCACCGTCACTGTGGTGGCAAGGCCATCCAAACCGTCGGTGATGTTCACCGCGTTTACCGTACCTACGATGATGAAGGCCGCCAGCACCAAGTACACCGGCCAGCTCAGATGCCAGTAGACATTAAGGAAGGGCACATAGAGCTCCGGCGTCAGCATCCCCTCAAGACGCATCAGCGCCAAGAAGGCCAGCGCCGCCGCCACCTGCAGGAGGAACTTCTGAAGGGCTGTCAAGCCTAAATTCCGGTGCTTGTGGACCTTCTGGTAGTCATCGAAAAAGCCGATGGCTCCGAAGACTATGGCGAAAGCAAAGACGTACAGGTGGGTATACACCCCACGGCTCATCTCCCCCCAGCCGGCAATGAGCACCGCCACAGCGATGCCCAAGATGAACATCAGCCCCCCCATGGTGGGGGTGCCGGACTTGCCGGCATGCCACTTGGGGCCGTCCTCCCGGATGCTCTGCCCCGCCTTCAGACGGCGCAGGGCGGGCAGGATGGCCCTGCCCCCCACCAGCGCGGTGACAGCAAAGCTGATGAGACAAGCTGCAATCATTGACATAATCCTTTTCTCCCTTACGGCTCTTTCGTTTTCTCCCCGCGGCGCGCCCTCTCCTTTAGATACGCCGCCACCACCTCGCGCTCATCCAAGTGGTGCTTCACATGGTCGATCTCCTGATAGTCCTCGTGGCCCTTGCCGCAGAGGACTATCACATCCCCGCTCTCCGCATGATCAATGGCGTAATGGATCGCCTCCACACGGCCCGGCACGGTGACATAGGGAGCGTTCCCCTCTGTCACACCAGGGAGGATATCGGCGATAATGGCCTCCGGGTCCTCGGTACGGGGATTGTCAGAGGTGACGATAACAAAGTCCGCGTTGTCGGCGGCAATCCTCCCCATCTTGGGGCGCTTGGTCCGGTCCCGGTCTCCGCCGCAGCCGAAGAGGGCCACGGTACGCCCCTTGGCAAAGCCCTTCACCGCTTGGAGCACATTCTCCAAGGCGTCAGGGGTATGGGCATAGTCGATCAGAATCGTGTAGTCCCCATCGGTGGGCACCACCTCCAAGCGGCCCTTCACATGGGCGCTTCGGCGGAGGACAGCGGCGCTCTGCTCCAGGGAGATCCCCAAGGCCTCCGCCGCAGCCAGCACACCAAGGGTATTATATACCATAAATCCGCCGGGTATGGCAACCTCTATTTTTGTGCGGGAATCTGATTTCACCGCATCAAAGGCAATACCCGCCGCTCCCAAGCAAATATTCTCCGCCCAGAGGTCCGCCTCTCCTTGGGCGGAAACAGCCATTTTTTGGCACGTCGCCTTCTCCATGAGCCGGGGAGCCCAAGTGTCATCGGCATTGTAGACCCCGGTGTCCGAAACGCGGAAGAGCAGCGCTTTGGCGTCACAGTAGGCCTCCATAGTTCCGTGGAAGTCCAAGTGGTCCTGCGTCAGGTTGGTAAAAATGCCCACAGCGAAGCGGACCCCCGCCACCCGCTTGAGGAACAGCGCGTGGGAGGAGACCTCCATCACCACGTGAGTACATCCGGCGTCGGCCATCTGTCGGAAGAGCTTTTGCAGCTCATAGGACTCCGGCGTGGTCCGCTCGGTGTGGAGGGCCCGATCCCCGATCATGTTCTGGTTGGTACCGATGAGCCCCACCTTGGCCCCGGCGGCTTTCTCCAAAATATCCTTGAGGAGATAGGTGGTGGTGGTCTTGCCGTTGGTGCCGGTGACACCCACCATGGTCAGTCCCGCCGCCGGGTAGCCGAAGAAGGCGGCACTGACTTGGGCCAAGGCCAGACGGCTGTCCCGGACCAAGATGTAGGGGATATTTATCTCCGGCGGGCGCTCACAGAGGACACAGACCGCCCCCCGCTCCGCCGCCATAGGGATGAACTTGTGGCCGTCAGCGGCAAAGCCGGAGATGGCTGCGAACAAGTCCCCCTCTTGGGTCTGACGGGAATCGTAACTGACACCGGTGATCTCCCTCTCCAAATCCGCGGCGGCGGCAAGGACCTCCACCTCGCCGAGAAGCTGGGATAGTTTCATAGTCTGCTCCCTCTTTCGTTCAAAAATCCTGTGATGCTCACAGTGGGCTAATCCCGGACGGAGGTGTCGCCGAAGCGAACCTCCACCACGGTCCCGGCCACCACCTGGGCCCCCTCGGGCCGGTCCTGGCTGATGGCCTGGACGGTGCTGCTGTTGCGGTTGCTGGCTCCGGACACCTTCATGATGAGACCCGCCTCGGTGAGCCTTTTGTTGGCCTCGGAGGCGGAGAGTCCCACCACATTGGGTACTGTCCGCAGGTCTGTGGACTTCTGCTCCCCCATGTAGAGGATGATCTCCGCGTTGGAGGGCACAATCGCTCCGCCCACCGGCGTCTGGTCGGTGACGGTCTCCCCGTCTCCCACGGTGCGGTAGTTGACAAAGCCGTACTCCTTCAGCCGCTCTGCGGCACCCTCCTTGGTGAGGCCCACCACGTTGGGCACAGTGGCGTCACTGCCCAGAAGCTCATCGGTGGTGTACTGGGGCTCAACGCCCAAGTAGGGCAGGATCTCCGACATGATGGCGCTGGCGGTAGGGGCCACCATCTGGCCGCCGGAGACATAGGTACCGGTGTCCCGGCTGGGTGTATCCAACGTCAGCAGCATAATGACCTGCGGGTCATCCGCCGGGGCGAAGCAAAGGAAGGACACCACCACGTCACCCTTGGGATTCTCGGCAGTTACCGTGCCGGTCTTGTCGGCGGTGCCGGTCTTGCCGCCGATGCGGTAGCCCGCCACCTGTCCGTTTCGACCGGTGCCGTTGGCCACCACGTTCTCCAAGATCTCCCGCACAGTGGCGGAGGTCTCCTCGCTGATCACCTGCCTGACAGGGGTGGAGTCGTGCTGGGAGATGATGTTGCCGTTTTGATCCTTTACCTGCTCCACCACGTAGGGGGTATGGAGATAACCGCCGTTGATGCAGGCCGCTTGGGCGGTGATGAGCTGGAGGGGCGTCACGGTGAAGGTCTGGCCGAAGGAGTAGCAGGCCACGTAGACCTCCGCGCTGTTGAAGGTCTTGCGGTCGGTAAAGAGCCCCGACGCCTCTCCGGGGAGGTCCACACCGGTGGGTTCAAAGAGGCCGAAGTCCTCCAAATAATTGTAGTAGGTGTCGGATCCAATCTTGTAGCCCATGCTGATAAAGGCCGGGTTGCAGGAGTTGGCCGTGGCGGTGGCCAAGTCCTGGGTGCCATGGCCGGCGTGGTTGGAGCAGTTAATGGGCTTGGTGACCCCCTTCACCCGGACACTGCCAGAGCAGTGGAAGGAGGAGTTTTTGTTCACCACACCCTCCTCTAAGGCCATGGACAGGGTGAGAATCTTGTAGGTGGAGCCGGGCTCATAGGTGTCATTGAGGCACTTGTTGCGCCACTGCCTGTCACGCAGGGCCTTCAGCTTCGCCGAGCGGGCCTCCTCATCTGGGTTAGTTTTGGCCTCCTCCCACTGCCGCTGGAGGGCCGCGTCGTAGAGATCACTGTAGTTGTTCAGATCGTAGTTGGGGAGGGACGCAAGCCCCAGAAGCGCCCCGGTATTCACGTCCATGACGATGCCTGTGGCCCCGTTTTTCGCCTTGTACTTGGCCACCATCTCCTCCATCCCCTTCTCCAAGTAGTACTGGATGTTGGCGTCGATGGTCAGCACCACATCGTCGCCGTTCTGGGCGTCGTAGTACTGCTCGTACTGGTAGAGAAGAGTCTTGCCGTTCACATCCTTAGCGGTGACGGTGAGACCCGCGGCCCCCTGCAGCTCCTCCTCATACAGCGCCTCGGTGCCGTAGGCCCCTTGGTTTTCGCCGTTGACGAAGCCGATCACGTGGGAGGCCAAGGTGGAGTAGGGATAGAACCGCTTGGAGTCGGCGGAGAGATAGATGCCCCGCAGGGTGATCCGGTTCTTCTGCCAGTCCTCCGCCGCCAAGGGCCGGCCTTGGGCGTCCTTGGGAACAATGATGTTCCCCTTCTCGTCAATCTCGCCGTTGATGAAACGGCGGACCTCGTCGGCGGTCTCTTGGTCCGCCTTCTTCACAAGCCACTCATACTGGGAATTGGTCTTCTCCATCCGCGTCAGAATCCAGTCCTTTTCGAGGCCCAGAATTCTGGCCAGGCCCTCGGCTACATAGTCCTCATAGCGTCCCTTGAGATAGGTGGCCCTGTCGCCCTCCTTCTCATTCTCCTGCTTGGACCGCTCGGCAATATCCCTGGGGGAGATAAAGATGGTCTCCGCCGCCGCAGACACCGCCAAAGTCTCCCCCGTGCGGTCGTAGATCGTGCCCCGGGAGGCGGTGATGGTGGTGCTGAGGGTCTGCTGCTTCGCCGCCCGCTCTTGGAGCGCCTCATGGTCGGTAATTTGGAGGCGGTAGAGCTGGACAAAGAGCAGAACAAAGGCCGCCACGCCGAAAAAGGCGGCAAATACCAGCGTTCGCCGCTGGATCGTCTGGCTGGCCTGCCTTGCGTTGGCTGCCTTCCGCTTGAGCTTTTGCAGTTTAGACACGGTCAATCCTCCTTAGGGATATGGGTTTGCGGTTTCGTTCTATTTCTATTTTGGTCTGCTCCAATTCAGTACCACAAACCAAAAAGTCCGGTTTTGACAAGCTGAGGAGTAAGAGGCTTGTCGTTCCTCTTACTCCCCACACCACTACACAGATCACTATAAGCAGCTCTCAGCGGAAATATTCCACCGCTTTGCCGACCCACTCCTTCAAAGTGTCCAGCGCACCGGTAACACCCCGTTTCTCGCTTTGGTAGACCACGGCGTTGTCTGGAATGGAGAGGTCGATATTATATATCTGGGATTCGCTGGGCAGGCTCATACCCGCCGCCAGCGCCGCCTCCTTTACCGTAGCCAAATCAAATGCCTGCTCATGCTTGGTAGTCAAGAGCACCTGCTCCGTCTGCAGAGCGGTCACTTGGGCACGCTTGTCCACCACACTGTTTGAGATCACCGACAGCTCCACATAACACATGACCATCAGCACCATCATGGCCGCCACGAGGGCAAAGGCCGCCACCATCGCCGGGGCCAAGGCGTCCGCCTGCCGGATCTGGGCCTTGGTTTTTTCGTGGGCACGGGCAATTACGTCCGCCGCGTGCTCCTCCATAGGCGCGGTATACAGGTCCGGCGTCATGCGGCCGGTACGATCCAGCTGACGCTCCAGCGTGTTGAAGTCGTAGGCCAGAGAGCCATTCACCACACCGGGCGTGCGATATCGTTTTTTCGCCTTTGTCGCTGCCATGCTCTGACCGACTCTCCTTCCCTGTCAACTCAGCTTCCTCTTTGACGCTCCTTCGTCAGAGAGCTGCCGCCCTATCTCACGGCGCCTCTGTACGTTCCGCCGTGCGCAGCTTCGCGCTGCGGGCTCTGTGGTTCTCCTCCAGCTCCTCCGGCGAGGAGACAACGGGCTTGCGCCCCAGCAGGCGCACCTTAGGCTTCTTGCCGCACACGCACACCGGAAACTCCGGCGGGCAGGTGCAGCCCACAGCCATCTCCCGCAGCTCCCGCTTGACAATCCTGTCCTCCAAGCTGTGGAAGGTGATCACCGCCAGCCGTCCGTTAGGGCGAAGGCTGTCCACCGCCCCCCGAAGCATAGGCGTCAGCTCCCCCAACTCGTCATTGACGGCGATACGGATGGCCTGAAAGCTCCGCTTGGCCGGGTGCTGCTTCTCCCGCAGAGCCTTCGGCGGCATGGCAGAACGGATAATCTCCACCAGCTCCAGTGTGGTCTCCACACTTTTCTCCGTCCGGCGGCGCACAATAGCTTGGGCAATCTTGGGGGCATATCTCTCCTCACCGTAGTCAAATAGGATCCGCCGCAGCTCCTCCTCACTGTAGGTATTCACCACCTCCCAAGCCGTGAGACCCGCGGAGGTGTCCATCCGCATATCCAAGGGGGCGTCCTGCTGATAGCTGAATCCCCGGGCCGCCTCGTCCAGCTGGGGGGAGGAGACGCCCAAGTCGAAGAGCATCCCATCCACCTTGCCCACATCCAGCGCCTCCAGCACCTCCCGCACGCGGCTGAAGTTGCTGTGGACCAGCGTCAGGCGGTCCCGATAGGCCGCCAGCCGCTCCTCCGCGGCAGCCAAAGCCGTCTCATCCCGGTCCAAGGCGATGAGGCGCCCGGTAGTGAGACGCTGTGCAATCGCTAAGGAGTGTCCCCCCCGGCCCAAGGTGCCGTCCACATAGACGCCCTCCGGCCGGATAGCCAAGGCCTCCATGCACTCATGCAGGAGCACAGGCCGGTGTCCGTAATCCTTCTCCATGGTATCTCGTCTCGCAATACAAGTATTTCCTCATGCCGCCGCAAAAAAACACGGGGCACAGCGATGTAACATCAAAATTCCAGCTCCTCCATGGCCGCGGCCAAGTTCTCCGGGTCCAAGCCCACACTCTCGATCGCCTGCCACCGCTCCGGGTTCCACAGCTCCACGCACTTGGAGGCCCCCGTGATCACCACGTCCTTCTCCAGCGCGGCATACTGTCGCAGCTTCGCCGGCACCAGTATGCGCCCTTGGGCGTCAGGCTCACACTTGGCAGCGTTGGCAAACAGGGCCCTCATGGACCGGGCCTTGGAGAGGGGCAAGGCCTCATATTTCTCTGTCAGTGTTGCCCACTTTACGTCGGAGTAGACACTGAGGCATCCGTCCAAGCCGATGGTGACGTAGAACGTCTCCCCCAGCTCCTCACGAAATTTGGCAGGGATAAAAAGACGGCCCTTGGCGTCGATGCTGTGCTGATACTGGCCGATCAAGTTCCCCACCCGCCTTCCTCTCTGTGGGCCGTTGTGGGTTAATCCACTACTTTCCCCCACTTTCCACCACTGCACTTTAGTATACCTGCTTGTCTGATAAATTGCAAGGGAAAATTTTGTACTATTTTTCTCGAATACTGTCAATAAAACAGAGAAACTTTTGATTTTTATTATATAAAACACACGTTCTACTATATTGCGGCAGGTTTGCCTCCTCACGCATACTATATCTTGTATATTTGACACGAAATTTATCTATATTTTGTGTTGATTACATTTTGTTGTATTCCTCCGAAAATATAAAATCAGCGTTATGCACAAATTTGACATACAAATTTTGGGCTCCAGCAGTCGAATTAGTCCATTTTTAGGGGGCGCGCCCATTGGATGCAAAGAAATTACCCATTGCCGGAGGACGGCACGCCATCCCTGCGTAAGGCGGCGCAAAAAAACCGTGCAGAGCGCGCTCCGCACAGTCCAACAAGAGCCGCCGCAGCCTGCCTCTAAACCATGGCACAGATCATGAAAGCCCTCGCCGCCGCATAAAAAAGAAGGGAACGGACAAAGTCCGCTCCCTTCCCCTATTCTGTTGGCTCCATCCTCCGTCTGGCCTCCTGCAGCCGCTCGCTGCTGGCGGCGCGGTAGCGGCTTCTGGCCTCTTTCATCTCCGCCAAAGCCATCTCAATGGCCTCCTCCGTGCGGCGGAGGGCGTCCTCCGTATATTCGTTGGTCACTTGGAGCATCGTCCGGGCCCGCTCTTGGGCTTGGCGGACAATCTCATGGCCCCTCTCCCGGGCCTCTTGGGTGATCTTGCTCTCTGACACGATGGTCCGGGCCTCCAGCTCCGCCTTGCGGCGGATGCCGTCCGCCTCCCGCTTGGCCGCCTCCACATAGTCATCCCGTGCCCGGATCAGCTGCTGGGCCTTCTGCAGCTCTGAGGGAAGCTGGGCCCGGATCTCCCCCAGCATATCCAACACCTCGTTGCGGGAAATCACACACTTATCACTGCTGAATGTGGCGCCCTTGGCCTCGTCAATCATCTCATACAGCATATCAATCAGATGCAGCACATCACTCGCCATGGTCCTCGTTCCCTTTCCTCAATCTGTCCGCCACCGCCGCCGGCAGGTATTTCCGCAGGTCCTGCCTGTAGCGGATCATCTCCCGCGCCATGGTGGAGCTAAAGTACACGTACTCCGGCGCCGCCGGCAGCAGCACCGTCTCCACCGCGCCGCCAAGCCCCCGGTTAATACAGGCCATCTGGTACTCCCAGTCGAAGTCCCCGGCCCCCCGGACGCCTTTAACCAGCGCCGAAGCCCCCTGCTGCACCACTAAATCCGCCAAGAGGCCGTCCCAGCGGACGCAGTCTACATTTTCAAGTCCCTCCACGGCCAAACGCACAAATTCCAGCCGCTCCTCGGCGGAGAACATCCCTCCGCCCTTGCCGCCGTTGACCATCACACACACCGTCACCGCATCAAAAAGAACCGACGCCCGGCGGATAATATCCAAGTGCCCTAAGGTGATGGGGTCAAAGCTCCCCGGACAGATCGCTCGCCTCATACTGCCGCACCCTCCCTCCGGTGGTACACCGTCAGACGGATCCGTCCATAGCGGTAGGTCCGGTGGAAGCGATAGGGCGGAGACATCTCCTCTAAGGGCTCAGCGGCATCGCTCTCACATATGATTATACCATTCTCCCGGAGAATGTCAAACGTCTCCATCTGCCGGAGGGACTTTTTGATCAGCCCAGAGCCGTAAGGCGGGTCCAAAAATACGAGATCCACCTTCTCCCGCAGGGTGCCCAAGTAGGCCAGCGCATCGCCGCAGACCACCTTGGCGTTCTCCCCCAAGCCCGTCAGGCGCAGGTTTTCCTCCACCAAGCGCGCCGCCTCCCGGCGCATGTCCACAAATACGGCGGAGGCCGCTCCGCGGCTCAGCGCCTCGATGCCCAGCTGGCCGGTGCCGGCGAAGAGGTCCAAGACCCGGCGGCCCTCGATGTCGAACTGGATGATGCTGAACAGCCCCTCCTTCACACGGTCGGTGGTGGGGCGGGTCTCCCTTCCCTCCAGCTCCTTCAGCCGGCGCCCCCGGGCCGTCCCTGTAATGACACGCATAGGGTTCCTCCTTAAACAGGTAAAATCTCTTTGGCTGTTATTGTATGATATCAGCCGCAGTTTTTCAATACTTTTGTTCGAAACAGCGGCAAAACTTGTCGCCGGACGCGGAAAAAACTGGTGTGAAAACCGTTTTTACCCTTGTTATCCGGGCCAAGATCATGTATAATAGGGGCCATCTACCGCCAAAAACGGATCGGCTATTTCTTCATTCCGAGGAAAGGATGTTTTTTTATGATCAAACTGGATACCGGGAAGGGCGCCATCACCATCAGCAGCGGCGTCGTGGCCAACATCACCGGCAATGCCGCCACCAACTGCTTCGGCGTCAAGGGCATGGCCTTCCGCTCTATGACCGACGGCTTGGTCCACCTGCTGCGCAAAGAGGCCATGAGCAAGGGCGTCCAAGTCACCTACAACGAGGATGGAACCCTGTCCATCCGGCTGCATATCATCGTGGAGCACGGGGTGAACATCACCGCCGCCTGCCGCTCCATCATGAGCGAGGTGCGTTATAAGGTCAACAAATACACCGGCGCAGAGGTCAAGAGCGTGGACGTCTGCGTGGATTCTATCGTACTGTAGGAGGGCAACGGGCTATGAGAGCAACCATTGACGCCGCCGCATTTAAGCAGATGATCCTCCATGGCGCCGCCGCCATCTCCCTGCAAAAGCAGAAAATCAACGATCTGAACGTCTTCCCTGTCCCCGACGGGGACACCGGTACCAACATGTCCATGACCATCGCCACCGCCGCCGCGGAGCTGCGCAAAATCGAGCCGGAGAGCGTGGGGCAGGCCGCCAGTGTCTGCGCGTCCGCCCTCCTCCGGGGGGCCCGGGGGAACAGCGGGGTCATCCTCTCCCTCCTCTTCCGGGGTGTCTCCAAGGAGCTCAAGGGTCAGCAGGAGGCAGACGGCTGGGACTTGGCCGCCGCCATGCAGGAGGGCGTAGCTGCCGCCTACGGCGCGGTGATGAAGCCCGCCGAGGGCACAGTGCTCACCGTGGCCCGTCTGGCCGCCAAGCGCGCCGCCGAGGTGGCCGAGGAGAACCGGGATGTGGAGTTCGTCTTAAACGAGGCCATTCAGACCGGCTATGAGGTGCTGCCCCAGACCACGGAGATGAACCCGGTGCTGAAAAAGGCCAACGTGGTAGACGCAGGCGCCAAGGGGTATTTGGTAATCTTAGAGGGGATGCTGGCCGCCCTGCGGGGAGAGCCCCTGCCCGAGCTCGCCGAGGAGGAGCCCCAGCAGGAGAAGGCGGATTTCGACGTGTTCTCCACGGAGGAGATCACCTTCGCCTTTGACACGGTGTTTATCGTGCGCAAGACGGTGGAGAAGTCCCTCAACCCCCTGCGGGAGTATCTGAACAGCATTGGTGACAGCTTGGTGATCGGCGAGGACGACGAGGCCTTCAAGGTCCATGTCCACACCAACATCCCCGGCGACGCGCTGAAGGAGGCCCAGAAGTACGGCACCTTGGAGCTGGCCAAGATCGAGAACATGCGCACCCAGCACGACGACTTAGCCGCCGGCAAGCATGTACAGAGCGTGGACGATTTGGACAAAGTCGAGGAGGACTTGGAGGCCGCCGACGCCGCCCCGGCGGAGCCGGAGAAGCCCTACGGCTTCTTGGCCGTCTGTGCCGGCGAGGGGATCGCCGCGGTATTCCGGGACTTGGGCGTAGACGGGGTCATCTTCGGCGGGCAGACCATGAATCCCTCCACTGAAAGCATCCTCAAGGAAATCCAGCGCACACCCGCCGAGACAGTGTTCGTACTGCCCAACAACAAGAACATCATCATGGCCGCCCAGCAGTGTGTGGGGCTGACGGAGAAGAAGGTGGTGGTAGTCCCCACCGCTACCATTCCACAGGGCATCACCGCCATGATGAATGTAAATCTGGAGGCGGAGGCCGACGAGATCCTCACCGCCATGACCGAGGCCGCGCAGGGCGTCACCACCGCCCAGATCACCTACGCCGCCCGGAACAGTGACTTCGACGGCTTCCAGATCAACGAGGGGGACTACTTGGCCCTGATCAATGGCAAACTCTTCGGCACCGATAAGGACATCGACATCCTGCTCCAGCGTCTGGCGGATGAGACGAGAAGCCGCGATGCGGAGTTTATCACGGTATTTTATGGCGAGGATGTCAGCGAGGAGGAGGCTGAGAGGACGGAGGCCCTCTTCGCCGGCGTCTGTCCTGACGCGGAGCTGTCCCTGCTGTCAGGCGGACAACCGGTGTACTACTACATTATTTCGATTGAGTAGTACCAAAGGCGAATGAGGAATTAAGAGTCAGGAATTTATTTAGCTCTTGTGCAAATTTTTAGGGCCGCTCCCGGTGGGGCGGCCCTTTTTTTACAGATCCTCGATCTTCATTTTGTCCATTTCCTTCTTCTTCGGCTGTTCAGACTCCCTCCTGCTCTCTTGGGCCAGATGGCGGATCAGATATACCAGTCCCACTGTGGCTAAAATCGCCAAGGGCAGGCCGATGATCAGACCCAATATTATAACTCTGGATGCAAAAAGCATTTTAGCTCCTCCTTCAATTTGTTCGTGCTGTCATTTTTGTTCTCTCTTCTGCTTCGTCTTTCGGTACTCCCCGATCAGCAGCTTGGCTGTGTCGAAGTCGATGGTCTCATTCAGGGCCATGCGCTTGATGAGGGCGATGTAGGGATCCGCCGCCGCATCCTCGTTGAGCCGGATCTTCTGGATCAGCCGGTCTAAACGCAGACGCACCGTGGGGTAGGTCACGCCGTATTGTCCCGCGATCTCCTTCAAGGAGCCGGAGGAGAGCAGGAAGTTCTTGATGAAGTTCACATCCTCGTCCTCTAAACCCGACATCCACTCCGGCACTACCTCAACGGGCATGGTGTCACCTCCTTTTGTTAGGTTAATTATAGTCTTTAATTTTATTAAAGTCAACCATAAATTTTATTTTTCATTTTATTGCTCTGGCCAGCAAAAAAAGGAACCCTTGCAGGTTCCTTTTCGTCGCTCTATAGGCACCGCCTTACTCCACCTCCAGCATGGCGCGCTGAAGAGTGAGGCGGACCTCTGTACCCCGGCCTATCTCGGAGGAGACGGCAATCCCATGGCCCAAGCGGTCACAGACGTTCTTGCACAGGTACAGGCCGATACCGGTAGACTTCCTGTCTGTCCGGCCGTTGCAGCCGGTGTAACCCTTCTCAAAAATGCGGGGCAGGTCCTCCGCCGCGATACCGATACCGGTATCCTGAATCAGAAGGTCGCTCCCCTTCTGAAGGATGCGCACCGTGCCGCCCCGTGTGTACTTCACCGCATTGGAGAGCAGCTGCTCCACCACGAAGCCCAGCCACTTCTCGTCACTGAGGACACTGCCATGGATGGGCCGGAGGTCCAAGGTCACACGGCTGCGGATAAACAGAGGTGCGTACTTGCGCACCGCCTGCCGCACCAAGGACTCCAAAGGAACCTCGGCAATGAGGTAGTCCGTACTGCTGCCGCCTAAGCGCAGGTACTGGAGTACCATCTCCACATACTGCTCCACCTTGAACAGCTCCGCCGCCACCTCCCGCCCCTGCTCCGAGTCGTCATGCTGGAGGAGCAGATGGATGGCGGCAATGGGTGTCTTGATCTGGTGGGCCCAGAGGGTATAATAGTCCACCATGTCCTTCTCCCGGGCGCCGGCGGCGCTGAGCTGGATCAGACGGTCGGCATAGAGGCTGCGCAGCAGCTCTTGGTACGCCCCCTCTGTGGCCCCATAGGGCTCCGGCAGGCCATCCAGCCCCAGTGTCACCCGGCTCTGAAGCTCCTGCAGCGTCCGCAGACGGCGCAGCCACAGCCCGAAATCCACCACCGCCACAGTCAAAGTGCCCACCGCCCCAAGAACGGCTGCGTAAAGCACAGCCTCCAAGTTCAGGCGGTAGAGGGCAAATATGACGGCGTAGAGCAGCCACCAGGCGATCAACAGCAGGAGGACAAAAAATCGCTCCTTCCCATAAGCAAACAGCAGTTTCATCTCATTTCACTCCACCAAATAACCGAAGCCCTTTTTCGTCTTGACAAAATCCGTCAACCCGATACCGGAGAGCTTCCGGCGCAGGCGGTTGATGTTCACCGACAGCGTGTTCTCGTCCACAAAACTGTCTGTCTCCCACAGCCGGAGCATCAGCGTCTCCCGAGAAACGGCCCTGCCGGCATTCTCCATAAGCACCTGCAAAATGCGAAACTCATTGCGGGACAGATCCAGCTTCTTCCCGCCGCACTCCACCACCGCCGCGCTGAGATCCAGCGCAACCCCACCTCGGCTCAGAACAGGAGCAGCAGCAAAATCATAGGAGCGGCGAAGAAGGGCCTGAATCTTAGCCGTCAGCACCTCCAAATCAAAGGGCTTGGGGACAAAGTCATCGCCCCCCATGCTGACAGCCATAACGACATTCATATTGTCCGCGGCGGAGGAGAGGAACAGAATCGGCGCCTTAGAGACCTTACGAATCTCCCTGCACCAATGGTAGCCATTAAAAAAGGGCAGGGAGATATCCAGAAGCACCAAATGTGGCTGAAACTCGTCAAAAGCCTCCATCACATGCTGAAAATCTCCCGCACAGCGGACCTCATACCCCCAGCCAGCGAGGTGCTTCTTAATAGCGGCTGCAATCACCGCGTCATCCTCCACTAAGAAAATCTTCATAGCAACCACTCCGCTTCGTCAATTTAGGAATGAGGAGTTGTGGTGTCCAGCATCGCTGGACAGTTTCAATTCAGCCGCCGCGTGGCCTCACCATCTCCGCTCCCTGCATAAGAATCAAATTCATCGCCAAAGGCGACACCAGAATTCCTAATTCTTCCCCTTGCTCTCCTTCACCAAATCCTCCAGCCCCTGCCCCTTCAGGGTCCGCTCCAGCAGTACCGGCAGCTTCTCCGGCGCGCAGGCAAAGCAGGGGATGTCCATGGCGGCGATGTGCTGGGCGGTCTTGGCGTCGTAGAAGGGACGGCCCCCGTCGGCGATGGCTAAGAGCACCACTACCATCACTCCCGCAGCCTTCAGCTCCTCAATTCGACGCAGCAACGCCGCCCGGTTGCCCCCCTCCTCCAGATCGGAGATCAGGAAGAACAGGGTCTTTCGGGGGCTATCAACCAAATTTTGGCAGTAAGCAATGGACTTGGCGATATCCGTACCGCCCCCCATCTGGAAACCGAAGAGCAGGTCCACTGGGTCAGCGCAGAGGTCTGTCAGATCCATGATCTCTGTGTCAAAGGCCACCACACTGGTGCGCACGGCGGACATACTGGCCAAGATGCAGGCCATCACCGAGGAGTAGAGGATGGACTGGCCCATGGACCCGCTCTGGTCGATGTCAAGGATCACATGCCACCGGTTTACGCGGCTGGAGCGGTCAAAAAACCACACCCGCTCCGGGATGATGGTCCCCAGCTCCGGGTTGTAGTTGCGCAGGTTCCGCCGGATGGTGCAGGGGAAGTCCAAGGCCGCGGCGGAGGGCAGAGGGGAGTGGGCCCGGCGGTTCAGCGCCGCTGTCACCGCCCGGCGCACGTCATTCTCCAGCATTTTGTTGATCTCCGCCACAATCTTGCGGATGAACTGTCTGGCAGCCTCTTTAGACTTCTTGGGGATCTGGTCCTTCAGCGCCAGCAGTGTGGATGCTAAGTCCAAATCCGGCTCCAAGTTCTCCAGCAGCTCCGGCTCCAGCAGAAGCTGCTTTAGCCCCTTGCGCTCGATGGCGTCATTTTGCACCACGGCAACCATCTCCGGGTCAAAGAGGCTGCGCAGGTCCCCCAGCCACTTGGAGAGCACCGGGGCCGAGGGCCCGTTGCCGCCCCCTTGTCCGCCGCCGAAACCCTCTCCCTGTCCGTAGATGGCGGAGAGGGCGCTGTCCATCAGAAGCTCTTCCGCCGAAAGAGGCGCACCCCCCATACCGCCGAAGGCGTCCTCTGTCTCCGCGCCTAAAATCAGCCGCCAGCGGCTGAGCTGTTCAGTCTGTACCATAGGAATTGCCTCACTTTCGCAGCAGAATCAGCTCCGGGATGGGGGAGGACTTGTCAAGAGCCGTCAGCTCATCCACATGCCAGTGCTGGCCTTGGTTCTCCCCGGAGAGGGCAAGGGACACCAGCAGGTCCGCCAGAGCGATCAGATCCAGCGGGCTGCCGGAGAGGAGCAGGCGGTTCTTTCCGTCCAAGGACAGGGTGATCCCCTCCTCGTCAGCCTCCGCCGCGGGACAGAGGCCCTTCTGCTCCAAGTAATCTGTGACAAGACAGGTGTTTTCCATACAAAAGCCCGCCATAAAGCCTCCTATATGTCGTCAAAATCGAAGTCGCTCAGCTCATCGAGGACCTTCTGCTCCCCCTCGGTAAGCGCCGCCGTCAGCGCCTCCGCCGCTTGGCGGGGATCCACGCCCCAGACCTCGCCCAAGTTCTCCGCAATCTCCTGCTTCTCCAAAGGCGCGAAATCGGCAAAGGCCCGGCGGAGGAACACCAGCGCCCGGCGAAAATCTATGTCGTCCAGTGCCGCGATGTAGTCCCCCAAATGCCGCCACAAGGACAGCCGGGCGATGAGGGCGTAGCGGTTCTTAGCCGCCAGCCCCTCAAACCAACCCGCCCCCAAGTCCGCCGGCACGCCAGGGGACAGGCGGCGGGACACCTCCCGCGCCAGCAGCTCCTCATCAGCCTTCCCCCGCTCTAAAAGGATGGCCATGGCAAAACCGGAGCAACGGGTATTCAGATCATCTCGGTCGGAGATGGTCTCCATCAGGCCAAGCCACCGCTCCTCCTCCAAAAAGTCGTGACTGAGCTGGAGGAGGTTCAGCTTCTCCATGGCGGTTGTAACCTCCGGAGCGGCCTTGGCGTCACACTGACATGCCTCTTCCATGGTGAGGCAGGCGCGGAGGTAGAGCTGGCGCAGCAGGGGCAGCACCGGAGTACTGTCAAACTGGCGCAGGTCCCCATAGCGCACGGTAATACTCAGCTGCTCCGCCGCCGCCGCCACCTCCGTCAGCGCCGCCGCGTCCACCGACAGCCCCTGTAAGGCCGTCAGGACGTGGGCCGCCGCCGCGGGCATCCCGCAGAGGAAGGCATCCCGGAAGATGGCCGCAGCCTCCGCCACACCGGCGCTGTTGTCCGCCCTCTCCCGCAGGGCAAAGGCGGCGGCGCCCTCGATGGTGTCACCTAAGAGGGAGCTTTCCACCACCTCGATCTCCGCCTCCGGTGTCCAGCGAAGCTCCCAGTACTCCCCCCAGTTGGCCCCCTCCTGCCGGGAGGGCAGCAGGGCGGCAAAGTGGATGTTCAGTACCCGCAGGCGATGAAGGAAAAAGGAGCGGCGCAGGTCGATAAGAGCCGCCTCCTTGGATTTCACATTCAGCCGCTCCCGCAGGTCCAAGTCCAGCCGCTGGACCTCCAAGGTACGGTACTTCTCCAGCCGCAGATCCTTCAGCTGCCGGTAGAAGTCCTCCTGCACGCTGGTGCGGCTGACCCCCTCGGGCAGAAAGCCCACACGCTTCCCAATCTCGGTGTCCGCCGCCGCCACAGAGAGCTCGGCAAAGCTGCCGTGACCCATGGCAGTCACCGCCGCGTCCCGCAGGTCGGCGAGGCAGGGGAAGCGCCCGCCCCGTATGGTGCGGAGAGTGTCGGCCAGCCGAGCCGCCTCGATAACCTCAGCGGAGGAGACGATATTCCCCGCCCGCCGGTGGGAGGCGGCTAAACGCACCAGATAGCGGTAAGTGAGGCTCTCCAGCCCCTCCTCCGATTGAAAGCAGTCCCACAGCAGCTCAAAATAGGCCGGGGCCTTGTTCCCTGCGCCATAGCCGGAGCGGGAGGACAGACGGTAGTAGGAGTAGGGCATCAGCGTGGCAGTGCTGTCCGCCTTGGGAAGGCGGGAGAACTCCTCATTGGTCATGGGCCTGTTCTCCTCCAGCCCCGCCACATGGAAGGCCCCGCAGACACAGACGATCCTCTCCGGCGGTACACCGCTGTCAACAGCCGCTTGGATCTCCCGTTTCATATAGGCCTCCCGGACCAAGGTCTCCGACCAGCGGCGGGGACTGTCCTGGCTCAGCTCCCGCAGCTCCCGGCCAAAGGTATGGCAGGCGCTCACGTAGTCCGCCGTGTCCTCGATCTGCTCAAAGGTCCGTTCCCAGAAGGTGTCGTGGTCCTCCCCGGTGGCTATCTCCAAGCGGCGGTAGACGGACTCGCCGGCGTCGCCCTCCTCATCCCCCGGCCCCTCCTCTTCCTCGGCGGAGGGTTCCTCCTCTTCCTCCTGCTCCTCTTGGCGCGCCAGCTCCTCGGCCCACCGGCGCGCCCGCTCCTCCTCCAAGCCTAGGAAAACAGAGGAGGGCAGGTCCATGAAGCGGCAGGGGGTGTCGTGTGCATGGCACCAGAGCACCGCCTCCATCTCCGGGGAGTACCGGGCGAAGGGATAGAGCAGTGTCCGCACCGGCGCGGCGCGGGTGTACGCCAAAATGGCCACGGGAAAGGCCGTATCAGGGTGGCAGAGCCACTTCATCTGGTCGTTCAGATCACTGGGCCCCTCCACCAGCACCAGCTGAGGGCGCACCTCCTCCAACACCCGCCGCAGATGCCGCGACGCCGCCGGGGACAGGTGGCGCACGCCGAAGATCACCGGCCCGCTCATCCCTGCCCCAGCTCCCGGCAGGCCCGGTACAGGCTCAGCCACGCGCTGCCCCGCTTCTTCATCACATTTTCAAGGTACTCCTTCCAGCAGACCTTGTCCTGCTCCTCGTCCTTCACCACCGCCCCCTGGAGAGCGGCAGCCAAGTCCTCATCGGTGATGGTCCCGCCGCCAAAGCTGCCGGCCAAGGCCATGGCGTTGGTGAGCAGGGAGATGGCCTCGGCGGTGGAGAGCACGCCGGAGGTGGTTTTCAGCTTCTGCTTGCCGTCCAGCGTAGCCCCCTTCCGCAGCTCCCGGAAGATAGTAACCACCTTCTCCACCGCGTCGGTATCCGGCTTCTTCGCGTTCAGGTCCAGCCCGCTGGAGAGCTGGGCCACTCTGGTACGGACGATGTCCATCTCCGTCTCCATATCCGCCGGGGTGGGCAGCACCACGATGTTGAACCGGCGCTTCAGCGCGGCGGACATGTCGTTGACGCCCTTGTCCCGTGTGTTGGCGGTGGCAATGACGGAGAACCCCTTGGCCGCGGGCACCTCCAGCCCCAGCTCCGGTACACTGAGCCGCTTCTCGGAAAGAATGGAGATCAAGGCGTCCTGCACCTCGCTGGCGCAGCGGGAGATCTCCTCCACACGGGCGATGGAGCCGGTCTCCATAGCCCGATAGACCGGGGTTTTCACCATGGCCTCCATGCTGGGTCCGCGGGCGATGAGCATGGCATAGTTCCAAGAGTAACGGATCTGCTCCTCGGTAGTACCGGCGGTGCCTTGGACCACCTTGGTGGAGTCGCCGTTCACCGCGGCGGCCAGATGCTCCGAGAGCCAGCTCTTGGCAGTCCCCGGCTCGCCGATCAGCAGCAGCGCCCGGTCTGTGACCAAGGTGGCAATGGCGATCTCCACCAGACGGCGGCTGCCCATATACTTGGGGGTAATCTCCACCCCCTTCACGATAGTATTGCCGGTGAGGTAGGTGAGCACGGACTTGGGGGACATCCGCCACCCGGTGGGGATGGGGTCCCGCTCCGCGGAGATCAGGGCCTCCAGCTCCCGCTGATAGAGCTCCTCCGCCGGGAGGCGCTGTACGTTCTTACTATCGGACATGCTTCTCACACTCCTTCTCTAAGTTAAGGCCGCAGACTCCACCACTCGCTCCAGTCTGGGAAGGGCCTGCCCGTCTCCAAAGCGGCGATGGTGTAGGGAATCACCGCTTTGGACAAGGGAACATCCGCCGCCCGAATGCCGCCGGCGCCGTTGGCCTCCTGAAGCAGCGCGATGATCTCCTCCTTAGGCAGCACCCCGGCCGCCTCCTGGAGCAAATGCCACAGATGGTAGAGGTAGGCCCCCTTGTTGCTGCATCGCATACTCTTCCCCAGAACACCCGCAGGGCTGCCATGGAACTTGAGCAGGGCAAAGCTGAAGCCGCTCCACTTCCCGGTCTCCACCATCCGCTGCCGGAGATAGGGGACGATCAGGGCACAGACCGTCTGGTCGGCGGGGTTGGCCAAATTGATCAGGGTCATGTCGAACTCCCCCATTGTCTCCCCACCGTTGTAGGGCATGTACTGCTGCTCCCGGCCGTCCTCGGGGACCTTCCAGACGGCCTCGATCAGCCGGGAGAACCACCGCCGGTCAATGGTGACAGCCAAAACGTGGTTGCTGCGGTCATCGTAGTAGGAGCAATAGCCCCCCGCCTCCTCGTTCCAGCGGAGGAGCCACAGGGCCTTCAGCGCCGCCTTGTGGGCCCGCCGGGCCTCCTCCGTGCCCGCCAGCGGCTTCTTGGTACAGATGTAGCCGGAGAACTGGTCATAGACCTCCTCCGCCGGCCACGTGAGGATGGCGGCAAAGAGGGCGTGCGTCAGGTGGGCGGCACCCTTCCCGCCGCTCTCCCACAGCTCGACGCAGAGGTTGCAGAGGGCGGGGGTCCCCCGGCAGCAGAGCCCCCGGGTCAGGCAGTAGTGCAAAACGTCCTCTATCGCCATGTGCCGCATCCCCGCCTTAAGCTTCAGCTTGGCAATATCCTGAGAGCGGCTGGCCCAGCGCCAGAAGTCCAGCATGGCCGGGGAGTCCTTCCCCACCGCCGCATCGCTCCAGCGGCGCAGCTCGTCATGCTGTTCCACGGTGATCACCCGGTCGCCGGCTACGAGGCGTTCCAAGCAGGCCTTAAACCCCTCGGCCACCAAGTCCGAGGCCCAAGAGGTCTGGGACTTGGCCAAAAAGCTGACGCTCTCCCCCCGCTTTGGCAGCTCCTCCGTCCAGAAGGCCTTCACCGCCTCCCCGTCCTGAAGGGCCAAGGCACTGAGGGCGGCCTCCCGGCACCTGCCCCGCTCACTTTTGGTCAGATCCAAGAGCAGAGCGGTATTCTCCGCGTTGGCCCCCAAGCCCTCGATCACCGCGGCGCGGACGTCCTTCTTGCTCTCCGGCAAAACGGAGAGGAGCCAAGGGGTGGCCTCCGCCCCCTCAATGGCGGCGATGACCTCCACCCGGCGGGCCATGTCCCTTTTCCCGGCGCCGTCGAAGCCCCGCTTCAAGAGCGGCAGGGCGTCGGAACCGATCTCCTTCAAAATCTTGGCGTTCTGCTCCGCCATCTCACCGTAGCTGTCCCCCAAGCCGGCGATCACCGCCGGCAGTACCCGGTAATCCCGGAAAAACTCCGGATGGTTCTCATAGGCGTTGCTGACCACCTCCATCCGCCCACCGCCGGTGGTGGTAAGGGCGGTAAGAAGGGGCTGGATCTGTCCGTAGGAGATCTGGCAGCAGGTCCCGCCCCCGCTCTTCAGAGGTGTCAGCTCCCCGGAAAGGCCGGTGGCGCCTTGGGTGTAGACCACCGCGTCCACCAAGGCCAACAGGCTGAGCAGCCGCCGTCCCCGCTCCTCCGCCGGAGCGGCCAGCAGGCCCTCCAGCCCGGCGGAAATCTTGGCGAACACCGGACTGGCTGCCGCCAAGGGGGCCATGGCCTCAGCGGAGCGGCGCAGACGGAAGTCCTCCCCCAAAAGTCCCGTTCCAGCAATGGCAGCGTGCTCCAATCGCTCCTTCACATCGTACAAAGGCTTCATATCCATCGCAGCACGCCTCCTTTAATATAACAGGCGAATGGTACTCGCCTGGGTCACAAGACTGTAGGGATGCAGGCAGATCGACCGATCGGCGTTGTCATAGAAGATCAGTCCGAAGAGGGCGCTGCCCGCCGGAATCTCCTCCGGCAGCATGGCAAGCCTCTCCGTACAGGCGTGGTCCGCCCCGTCCTCCTTCCGGTCCCGCAGCACAATGCGCCCTCCGGCGCCGTCCTCCAGCAGCAGGGTCTCCCCCACCCGGCCGATACGTCCCACGCCAACCAAGGCAGCGTAAAACTTGGGCAGGAGGGTATTTTTCATCTGTCCCTTGGCCAGCTTCACCGCCGCGGAGAGGTCCCTCTGGGCCAGCGCGGGGAGGGCCGCCTGCTCCTCCGCGGTGATGGGGCGGCTGGTGCAGCCGTCCCAGCGGATGCGGCAGTTGCTGTCGCCGGGATAGGTGTAGAGGGTGGGAACCTCCAGCAGCTCAAAGCGGCTGTCGTCGGCCTTCACGTACTTGACAGCCTTCAGAGGCCTCAGATTCAGCGTCTGGTCGATACGCCCGGTATCTAAATCCAGCCACCAGCCCCGCTCCACATACTCCCGCTTGGCCTCGTCCAAGGACACATCGAAGGAGAGCTGCACCAGCCGGACATTCTCCCGATAGGCTCCAATGGCGTGGAGGTCCTCCAGCCGCCACACACCGCCCAAGGCCTCGAAGAGCACCGTGTCCTCGGCGGAGAACTGCCCCACCTCCAGCTTCTGCTGCAAAAAGGCTCTGGACTTCTCAATGGTGCTGTGAAGCGCGATCAAAATCCGCAGTACCTCGGCGTAGCCCTGCTCCGCGTCCATCTGCTTGCGCTGGATGGCACGGGCGGCGAGACCCATCCGGGCAAAGGCCGCCTGAGGGCCGGTGAGGTAGTAGCTGCCCAAGTCCTTGGCCAGCTTCTCATAGGTCTGGGCATTGGCCCCGGCCAAGGTGCCCACCCCGGCGGCGAGAAGGTCGTCCACCATCTGTCCAGCCAAATCCAGCCCCTTGAGCTGGGCATTGATCCGCTTGGTCTGGGCGGCGGCGTTGGGCTTCTTGGGCTTGGCCGGGGCGGCCGCCGCCTGCTCCCTCTTTTCGGCCCGGGCCGCCTGCTTGGCCCGTTTCTCAGCGATATCAGCGGGAACCTCCGCCAAGGCGAAGTCCCTGCCGGCCAAAATCTCAAACATCAGCCCTAAACAGTGCTTGCACGGAAACTGGCGGCTGGGACAGGAACATCGGCACACCGGCTGCTCACGGTCAGAAAAGTCTATGGAGGTATGGTAGGGGTTCTTGCCGCTGCCGGCGCAGTCCGCCCAGTAGAGGGAATCGTCCGCCGTCCGGTGCAGCTGGGAAAAGCTGCCCTTTTTCGACAGCTTCCGCCCATTCTCCGCCGCCGCGGCGTTGGGGGAGAGCCGCAGGATGGTTTGCTCTGTCAATTCCATGGGACGCCTCCTGTCATATACCATCTGCAGATGGCAGAATATCTTTGGGATACCATGTGGAACTTGGTTGTTTTATCCTACCACAATTCTCGCTGTCAGGCAAGAGAGATGAGGCCTGTTGCAGTCCGAAAACCGGGACACTTTCTACCAGTTCACGGCGCAGACAGCAGGCAGGGCCGGCGCTCGTACCGCCCAGCCGCTCCGTCTCGGTGAGCGGAAGCGCCCTCCTATCGGCATACATCTTCTCCATCCGGGCATACTACCCACCATCACACCGGGAGGGAGAGATCACATGGACCGCAACAAGCAGAAGCCCAAGGCACCCCAGCCCACGAAAGACGCCGCAAAGATCAATTACAAGGATCTGCAAGCCAGCCGGACCGATCCCCAAGGGAGCTACACCGGCTGTCCCGCCGATCCCTATGAGGTTCCGGTGCAGGACGCAGACGATCTATAGCCTTCACACAGCGTCCGCCAAAAACCCGCTTCACAGGACTTTTCGGCGGGGAACTCCCGTCGCAGGCACCGCGCTGCGCCCAAAGAACGAACAGGGGGCATACCTATATGGGTATGCCCCCTGTTTTTTCCAAAGCTGGCAGAGCAGACTGGCAATAAGAAGAACCGCACAAAAGGGAGCTGCCCGCTGATCCGAAAAACCTCAGGTCTTTCCCCTCACCAGCGGAAGGTACAGCATACATTCAAAGGTCCCATCCTTCTCAGTAAACTCCACGCTGCCACGGTGCTCTTCCACGATAGCGCGGACGCTCTCCGTCCCGATACCGTGGTGGGCCGCGTCGGCCTTGCTGGTAACCAAATGCACTCCCTGACGCTTCACCTCCCCCTTGCAGGGGTTGGACAGACGCAGGATAAACAGTCCCCGATCCGCTCGAAGGCGCAGGCGCACTTGCCGCAGGCCGGTCTCCACCATGGCGCAGGCCTCCATCGCGTTGTCCAACAGATTCCCCAGCAGGGCGCAGAGCTCCGGCCCCTCCAGAGGGATCGTCTCCCGCAGGTGGATATCCGCCTGAAAGCTGATGGAAAGCCCCTCCATCGCCGCCGCCTTAGCCCCCAGCACCGCGTCAATCACCGGCTCACCGCACCAGCGCTGGGGGGCCAGAACCCCTGGATCCTCCTTTAGCTTTCCCAAGTAGCTGACCGCCTCCTCCCCCTCCCCGGATTCCAAGAGAGCGGCCAGCGCGGCGAGGTGGTTGGCCATGTCGTGGCGCAGGCGGCGAACCTGCTGCTGCTGTTGATCCATCTGACGGTAATAGGTCTCGTTGAGCCGCTCCAGCTCCGCCGCCGCCCGCAGCCGCTCATAGCCCGCCAGCACGGAGACTGTGTAGAGCAGCGCCAACGCCGAGAGAAAAAACAGCGGCAGCATCACCAGAATCGGCAGCATCCCGCCGGCGGCGCTCTGGGGCGTAGGCTCATAGAAGGGGGACACCAGTGTCACCACAGACAAGGTCCCCACAAAGGGCAGCGCGGCCAAAAGCCCTACCAGACGCCACAGCCGGTCCGGCAGCGGATACCGCTCCCCCGGCAGCAGCCTCTTCAGAAGGAACCAAGCCGGAAGCAGCACCGCCATCCGCAGGTGGTAGTTGTACTCAAAGAGCCAGTGGAATGTCTCCCACACGGGTAACACCCACCACTCCAACACATGGGCCAAGATACCCAGCCCTGAGTCGCACAGGGCGGAGAGGCTGGCGCTCACCGTATAAAACAGCGCGGACACCGCCAGCCAAGCCGCTCCCCGGCACCGGCAGCCCAAACGGAGCAGCAGGAACACCGCCGGCAGGGCCATGAGAATATTGCAGGCATCTCCAATAAAGATCACATTGTTGAACATCAGCCACCCAGCGGCGTAGCGGAGGAGGAAGAACACCCACCCCCGCCGGGGCTCCAAAAACTTCCCGATCATCGCCATATAGCAAAGCGGCATGGCATAGCTGCCCAAAAAGGCAACCAGCCGCAGTCCCACAAAGAGCGCCCGCTCAAGGCTCATAGCTCCTCCTCCCCCACCATAGCCCGGGCCAAGGCCATGGTGGCCTCCCGGCGCAGTCCCCGGCTGATGGGCAGGCGCTCGCCCCCCACCACCACACGTTCCCCCTCCAGGCTGGTGACAGCGGCGGCGTTCACCAAATACCGCTGGTGGACCCGGACAAACCCGGCCCCCAGCTCCTCCGCTACAGTGTCCAGCTTGCTATAGAACGTGTACTGTCCCTGACGGGTGACAATCGTCACCTGCCGCCGGTCGCTGACGGCATAGAGGATCTCCCGCAGGGGCAGCCGATGGAGGGCCCCGCCGCTCTGAACGGTGTAGGTCTTGGGCTGACGCTGCTCCAGACGCTCCTCCACCCGTCCCAGCAGCGCCGAGAGCCGGGCCGGCTCCACCGGCTTCACCAAATAGCCCATAGCCTCCACCTCATAGCCGTCGTAGACATAGTCGGCATAGCCGGTGACGAAGCAGAGCATCACCTCCTGATCAAACCCCCGAATCTGCTTGGCGGCGGTCATCCCGTCCATGCCGGCCATCTCAATATCCAAAAACAGCAGGTCGATGGTCCCCGGATGGCTGTGAAGCCACCGGACAGCCCCCTCCCCGCCGGAGAACTCAAAGAAGTCTGGCTCCTCCAGACGAAAGTGCTTCAGACAAAGCAGCCGCAGGCTGTCTCTGGCCCCGGCGGTGTCATCGCAGATTCCGATACGCAGCATAGACACTCCTCCTCTGTACCTCTTGTGGCGTTATCGGACACATCCCACCAGTAGGATGTGACAGAAACCATGCGCCTATCATACCACAAAGCCCCACAAGACAAAAGCCCTGCCCCAACCAAACTTGACAGCAGAGCCGCCAAACTTGACAGTCCGGCACAGAACTTGACGGAACACCCGCCAAAAATGACAGAGCCGCCCCCATCTTTCCCCGCCCCGTGGTAGAGTAAGGCCACAGCAAGAAATCCAACAACAGATCAAAAGGAGTAACATCCCATGCCCACAAATACCGCCAATCAAGCCCCTATGGGTCAGCGCATCCGCGCCGCTCTGACCACACCCCCCGCCTTCCCCGCCGATATCCCCCGGCTCCAAACCAACTTGGACACCGACCTTCTGAAGCTGGTGGCTATCCTCTCCATGCTGGTGGACCACATCGGCGGCGCCTTCTTCCCGGAAGCAGGCCCATTCCGTTGGATCGGCCGCTTGGCCTTCCCCCTCTTCTGCTACTGCATGACAGTAGGCCTGCTCTACACTCGAAACGCCAAAAAGTATCTCGCCCGTTTAGCCATTTTCGCCCTCATCAGCCAGCCCTTCTACATCTTAGCCACCCATCCCTATGACTGGCAGGCGGAATGGATGAACATGAACATCTACTTCACCCTGTTCTTCAGCCTCTTGGCGATGACCGGCGTAAAGAGCCGAAAGTGGTGGCTCTTTCTCCTCAGCTTCCTGATCCTCTCCATGTTCGGCTTCGACTACAGCGCCAACGGCGTTATACTCATGCTCATCTTCTACCTCTGCCGGAACCGCCCCAAGCTGGGCGCGCTGCTCTTCATCCTGCAATACCTCCCCGCCCTCTGGAACGGCAGCCCCGCGGACCCCCGGTGTCTCAACTTGGGCTTTCTCTGCGTCAACTGGATCTTCTTCTCCCTCTTCGCCGCCCCCCTCATCTTCCCCCGCACCCACAGCGGCCTAAAGATCCCCAAATACTTCTTCTACCTCTTCTATCCTGCCCACCTGCTGATCATCGGCATCGTCCGTCTGATCCTACAGGTGTAAGTCAATCAGAAATGCGGAATTTTTCCATAGGGGGCTTCCCTCCTGTTCAAATCCGTCCAGTTCCGCTGGACGCCTCCATTCCTCATTCCCAACGCCTCATTCCTCATTCAACAGAAAGGATGAACATTATGCTCTACGTCGAAAACCTCCACAAGTCCTACTTGGTCGCCAATACCTCTGTAGAGGTCCTCAAGGGGGTCTCCTTCCAGCTGGCCGAGGGGGAATTTGTCGCCGTCATGGGGCCCTCCGGCTCCGGCAAAACCACGCTGCTCAACTGCATCTCCTGCTACATCCCCATGGACAGCGGGGACATCACCTTAGGCGGGGAACACTTGTCCGGCTTGGACGAGGACGCCTTGGCCAAGGTGCGGAACCAGAAACTGGGCTTTGTCTTTCAGGACTTTATGCTGCTGGACGGCCTCACCGTCCAAGACAACATTCTCCTGCCCCGGATCCTCTCCGGCGGCGTGGACGATATGGCGGAGACCTACGCCGACGATCTGTGCCGCACCTTCGGCATCGACCATATCAAAGACAAGTACCCCTCGGACATCTCCGGCGGCGAGCGGCAGCGCACCGCCGTGGCCCGGGCCCTTATCAACCACCCTCTGCTGATCTTGGCCGACGAGCCCACCGGCAACTTGGACAGCAAGTCCAGCCGGGCGGTGATCAGCAGCTTCCAGCGGGCCCGGAAAAATTTAGGAGCCACCATCTTCATGGTGACCCACGACTCCTACGCCGCCTCCTTCTGCGACCGGGTAGTACTCCTGAAGGACGGCACCGTGTACGACACTCTTGTAAATGCAGGCCAGCGCGGCGCCTTCCATGACCGGCTGCTGGCCGCCGTGAAAGCCATGTGCGGGGAGGACAGCGATGATACGGACTTATAACAGCCTCACCGCCGCCCTGCGCCGGCAGAACCGAAAGCAGTATTTGCTCCTGTTCCTGTGCTGTTTTGTCTCCGTGCTCCTCATCACCGCCTTCGTCTCCATCATGCGCTCCCCCACGGTGCTCTCCGTCCTCCCCGAGGGCGGCGACAGCCGCAAGCAGGTGATGATGATCTTCATACTTTCCGTGGTGGGCTGCGGGGTGTTCACCGCCTATGCCGCCGGCCTGTTCCTCCGATACAAGGGCCGGGAGCTGGGTGTGCTGCTGGCTCTGGGAGCCTCCAAGAGGCAGGTGGGCCGGAAGCTGTTAGGGGAGATGGGGGCTCTGTCGGTCCTCTCCTGTCTGGCCGGGATGGCCTTGGGCGTCCCCTTGGCCTGCGGCATCTGGCAGGGGTTCCGGCTGCTGGTAGTGGACACCGAGGAGATGGCCCTCACACTCCGTCCCCAAGCAGCCCTGTTCGCTCTGGTATTCTCCGCCTCCGTCACCGCCATGCTGCTGTGGATGGCTTGGCGCGCCCTGCGGCGGACCAACATCATGGAGATCATCAGCGAGGCCCGGCGCTCCGAGCCTATCCGAGAGGTGAAGCGCTGGTACGGCCCTGCAGGCATTCTGCTGATGGTCTCAGGCATGGTGCTGGGCTATATGGCCCCCGGCTTCTTTCTCGAGGTGCTCCACTACTTCCCGCCTGAGGCGGTACTCTCCCTGTTCTACCTGCCCCTGTTCCCCGGCCTCTACATGGTACTGCTGCACACGGTGGTCAACGGCTGGGGCCAAAAAAAGAACCGCTATCAAAACATCATCGCCAACAGCATGATGAAGTTCCAAGGCCGCCAGACCGTGCGGAACATGCTGGTCATTACAGTTCTCATCGCCGGCGGCTACTTCGGCCTCTTCTATATTCCCACCATCAGTGCCCAGAACACCCTCTCCACCAAACTCCAGCCGGCGGACTATGCCTACCACTACCGCGCCGACCAAGATATCCCGGAAGAGCCGGAGATCCGGGCCTTGGCGGAGGAGATGAGGGTAACTGTCACCTCCTTCCGCACCGCCGATCTGGCCCGCCTCACCATAGACGGCACCACCGAACTCGAGACTGAAACCCCCTTCGGCATCACCCTTGAGGTGGTGTACATGGAGGAGCTGCGTACCGACCTCTTTCTCTCCGAGAGCGCCTGCCGCGCCCTCACCGGGGAGGCGGTGTCCGTGGCCCCCGGCAAGGTCCTCCCCGCGGCAAGTCAAGAGGACGGCTATACCAATATCTCCCGTGTCACCAATCCCTTCACCGGCGCGGTGCTGACCGTGGAGCCGGAGGGCATTCTGGAAAACAGCCTGCTGGCGGGGCGGTACATCCTCAGCGACACCGACTACGCCGCCCTGACAGCAGGCCTCCCGACAGAGTGGCGGGAGCGTCAGATCTTTTTCGACGTGGAGAATGTGTCGGAGACCTACCCCTTTGCCAAGGCCCTGTTCAACGCCATCGTGGACCGCTCCAGCCAGTCAGTGGCGGTGATTGACGGCTGGGACCCGGTGATCCGGGAGCGGTGTATCGCGGAAAAGGGCTACTACTACGCCGACCCGGACTACTGTGAGGCCAACGGGCTGGGGAACGTGGACTACGCACAGCGGGAGAGTTCCGCCTTCCGCCTCTACTGGCAGTACATGCCCCACTTCCGCGTGCTGGACCAGAACGACTTCACCAAAACCGTAGCGGTCTTTCTGATGCTCTTCGCCTTTGTGGCCATCGTGTGCTTCGCCGCCGTGCTGGTCATCGCCTACACCCGCTGCGTCACCATCGCCCTGAACAGCCGTCAGGTCTACGACGACCTCCGCCGCTTAGGAGCCTCCCCCCGGTACCTGTACCAGTCCGTCCGCCGCCAAGTGGGCCGGGTCTTTGCAGTTCCCGCTCTCGTGGGCACTCTGGCCATCTGTGCGCTGTACGCCTTCATCCTGTACTTCAACGGCAGCCCCCCGGGCTTCACTCCCAGCGAGCTGGCGGGCTACAGCGCCAACTTAGCGGTAGTGGCCATAGGCAGCGCCATCCTCTACGCGGTGTACCGCGCCACACTAAGGACCGTACTGCGAAGCCTGCGCATCCAGCCCCAGCGGCGGGGCCGCGCCCGCGGGATACAGCGGACAATCTAACACGAAAAAGCCCAAGTCAAAGGGGACCGGATAAAAGTCCGGTCCCCTCTCTGTGCCTGTCAAAAGTCAAAGAACAGCCTCAAAAACTGCAAAATAATAATGATCCAAATCACCGCCGTCAGCACGGAAGCATTGCTCTTTTTCCCCTGCTGCCCCTTGGATTGAGCCGCCGGGGCCTGCTGTCGATTCACCGGCGGACTCTGGGGCGGCCTTTTCGTTGCTCTGGACTGATCCAGCCCCACCGCCCGGCGCACCGCTTTCTCCGTGTGGACCTCCCGGTGGGCAAATGAGCCGGCGTGACCGCTCTCGTTCATCCCATCCACACGCACCACAGCCCCGGAGGTCCCGCGCGGCTGATTATACGCCCCGCACCGCGGACAGAAGTCGTCCCTCTCATAGTCATAGGTCTTTTTGCACTCCTCACACACAATCTTTGTCATAGTGATCCTCCCCATGGCCATCTTCTCTTTTTTAGACTATAATAGCACAATTTGAGGAATTCCGCAATGTCTGTCAAAGGGGAATTTTATGGTGCTGTGGATCGCCCCTCCCATATTAAAAACACACAGCGGCGCGGCCAACTCGGCATTTTCCCCAAATACCTCTCTTTCTCGACAGGAAAATGATTGCAAAACGCCCAACATTGTGGTACAATAAGAGGCAACATCAGACAACTCTCCCCCTCTCCATCGGGGGCACCGGTGTCCTACCATCAACAGGAGGTAAAGCAGATGAAACTGAGCTTCTTCGGAGCGGACCAGTGCGTCACCGGCAGCTGTCACTGCTTGGAGGTAAACGGCAAACGGCTTTTGGTTGACTGCGGCTTGCAGCAGGGCCGGGATGAGCTGGACAACAGCGACCTCCCCTTTGCCGCCAACACCATTGACTGCGTCTTAGTCACCCACGCCCACATCGACCACTCCGGCCGCATCCCCATGCTGGTGCGCCAAGGGTTCAAGGGCCGGATTCTCACCACCCGTCTCACCGCCCAGCTGCTGGAGATCATGCTCTCCGACAGCGCCCACATCCAAGAGGCGGACGCCGAGTACCAAAGCAAGAAAAACCAGCGCGCCGGCCGAGGCCCGGTTCAGCCCATCTACACCATGGCCGACGCCATGCAGGTGATGGATCTCATTGACACCTGCGAATATGATCAGACCGTCAAGCTGTGGGACGGCGTCACCGCCGCCTTCACCGACGCGGGCCATCTCTTGGGATCCGCCTCTATCACCATCGAGGCGGAGGAAAACGGAGAGCGCCGGACCATCGTTTTTTCCGGCGACATCGGCAACGGCAACCAGCCCATCATCCGGGAGCCGGTGCTGCTGAAAAAGGCCGACTACGTGGTGATGGAGAGCACCTATGGCGACCGCAACCACACCGAGGTGTGGAGCTACACCGCGGAGCTGGCCCAAGTCATCGACCGAACCCTCCGCCGGGGGGGCACCGTGGTGATCCCCGCCTTCGCTGTGGGGCGGACACAGGAGGTACTGTACTTCATCCGCCGGATGAAGCAGGAGAACTTGGTAAAATCCGTCCCCGACTTCCCCGTCTACATCGACAGCCCCTTGGCCAGCAAGGCCACCGCCATCTTCTCCGGCGATCTCACCGGATACTTGGACGACGAGGCCATGGAGCTGGTGAACACCCATCAAGGGATGTTCACCTTCCCCGGCCTGCACATCACCGAGTCCTTGGACGAGTCCAAGCTTCTGAATACCGACCGCACGCCCAAGGTGCTTCTCTCCGCCTCGGGCATGTGCGACGCCGGACGGATCCGCCACCACTTAAAGCACAACCTCTGGCGGCCGGAGTGCACCGTGGTTTTCGTGGGCTATCAGGGGGAGGGCACCTTGGGCCGCTCCCTGCTGGAGGGCGTCCCCTCCGTCCACCTCTTCGGCGAGGAGATCGCCGTACGGGCGGAGATCGTAAACTTCAAGGGCCTGTCCAGCCACGCCGACCGGGACCACCTTCTGGAGTGGGCCCAGTCCTTTGAAAAGCCAAAGCACATCTTCGTGGTCCACGGCGACCGGGAGGTGGCCCCCTACTTTGCCGAGAGCCTCTGCAAGCTGGGCCTCTCTGCCCACGCCCCCCAGTACACGGAGGAGGTGGACCTGATCACCGGGAAGATTACCCAGATCGGCTACCTGCCTGAGCGAAAGCCCGCCCCCGACCGGACGGGGACCAAGATCTCCAGCGCCTATCAACGTCTGGTGGCCATGGGCAAGCTGCTTCAGTCCGTCATCGAGCGCAGCAAGGGCCGCGCCAACCGGGATCTGGGCAACTTTGCCGACCAGATCAAGATGCTGATCGACAAGTGGGAGAAATAGCTAAATCCCCGCCTTGCTCTGCATCGAACCCCCGAACCTCCCCTGTGGGGAGATCCGGGGGTTCGATGCTTGCTTCACACATATCGGAAATGGTAACGCCATTTCCGATTGCCCTGTTCAGGATCAGTATCGCTGACAGTCATTTAATAAAACCATCCGTTACACTACTGAAATCAGGCGGCTATCTTTACATTGTAACCGCCCGATAAACCGAAAATTTGAATCATAAAAGTCAGTCATTTGCAATCGGAGAAATAACAGGTTTTCCATCTCTGTCTAACAGCAGCGTTATTCCCCCCGCATTTCCAACTTTACGAAACACATAATTTACGCCAGTCTCCTTATCCACCAAGATCTGCGTTACATCAACAATCCCTTGTGAATAAATCGTCTCAAACCGTTCTTTCTCAGCCATGTTTACCTCCTGCAATTTGATTTTATTGATTTTTTATATAAATTCCCGACAAGCGGGGATTTACCAGTGAACCACCCCATAGTGTCCGATTGGCCGACCTGATTATAGCATAGCGCAGGTTTATTGACAACTTGTTTTTGCGGAACTACCGATACTCTCATCCGCAACACCGAGTCCGAAAAGTGAGCTTTCAATAAGAAGATTGTAGTCGCCAGCGGGCGGCAAAACCCAGCCTAAGACTTCGTTCGCGGCTGATGCCGCAAATTTTTATAGCATTGAACGACAAAATAGTTTATAATGAGTTGAAATCTGAAGGAGAGCATGGATACACGCTTCATAGCCGATCAGCCATTCGGAACTCTACACATCTGCACGATGGTGCAGGTCAAGCGCCCCGAGGCCATACAGCCTCTGGAAGTGGGATATGTCAGATAAGCCTGATTATAACAAAGCGGCTGGTAAAGGGGACATTTTTATGGCAGCTCTGCAAAAAAACCAAATCCACACCGTCACCATTGACGGCTACTCCTCCGAGGGCTTGGGCGTCTGCCGGATCGAGGGACAGGTGGTGTTCGTCCACGGCGCCCTCCGCGGGGAGGTCTGCGCGGTGCAGATCCTGAAGGTGCTCAAACACGCCGCCTTCGCCAAAATGGCGGAGGTGCTGACGCCCTCCCCGGAGCGGCAGGCACCGGACTGCCCCCACTTCCCCGCCTGCGGCGGATGCCGGCTGCGGCACATGTCCTACGCCGAGGAACTGCGCTTCAAGCGGCAGAAGGTGGAAGACGCCCTGCGGCGGATCGGCGGGGTGGAGATCGAGCTGGAGGCGGTCCTCGCCAGCGGTGAGATCCTGCGCTACCGGAACAAGAGCCAGTTTCCCGTGGACGGGGCCGGCCAGATCGGTTTCTACCGTGCCCGCAGCCACCAGGTGATCCCGGTGACAGACTGCCTGCTCCAGAGCGAGACCGCCAACGTTGCCGCCGCCGCGGTGGGACGGTACATGCGGCAGTACCATGTTCCCGGCTACGACGAGACCAAGCGCACCGGCCTCCTCCGCCACGTCTATGTCCGCACCAACGCCGCCGGACAAGCCTTAGTGTGCTTGGTGGTCAACGGCAAAACCCTGCCGGAGGAGGCGGCACTGACCGCCCTGCTCCAAGAGAGCTGCCCGAACCTGATCGGGGTCGTGCTGAACACCAACACCGCCAATACCAACGTAATCTTGGGCCAGGAGTACCGCACCCTTTGGGGCGCGCCGGAGCTCACCGACACCCTCTGCGGCCACCGCTTCGCCCTCTCCCCCGCCGCCTTCTACCAAGTGAACCGCCCCCAAGCGGAGCGCCTCTACCGTAAGGCGCTGGACTACGCAGGCCTTACGGGAGCGGAAACCGTACTGGAGCTCTACTGCGGCGCCGGCACCATCACATTGACCATGGCCCCCCGTGCCCGCCAAGTAATCGGCGCGGAGATTGTCCCCAAGGCGGTAGAAAACGCCCGCCGAAACGCGGCGGACAACGGCATCGAAAACGCGGACTTCTTCTTAGGCGACGCCGGCACCATAGCGGCCAAGCTGGCCGCGGAGCACCTCCACGCCCACGTAGTCGTAGTGGATCCGCCCCGCAAGGGCTTAGGCAAGGAGGTAGTAACCGCCATCACCCAAATCGCTCCAGACCGCGTAGTCTACATCTCCTGCGACTGCGCCACCTTAGCGCGGGATGTGCAGCGGTTCAAGTCAGCCGGCTACACCCTGCATAAAGCCGCCGCAGTGGACCTCTTCCCAAGAACAGAGCACGTGGAAACGGTAGCTCTTTTGGCTCGATAGCGGATAATTGGAGGAGGTGTTTGTGGAAAAAAATAGCAAAGAGGCACCTGTTTACGGGCGGATAATCTTATGATCAGGGGAAGAGAGATGGAGAGCGGTCATTGGAAGATTTGTTTTGCCTGCGCAAACATTTTTGCCGGCAATAACGCCGAAGTATTGGAATGTCCCTGCTGCGGCAGCAGGGTAAGCGCCGAAAACTATAAGTTGATTCTGAATGAGGCAAGGGAAGCGGTATACTATGGTTGGGATTATCGCCTCAAATATGAAAAGGATTTGGAAGAAAAGGGCCGGATAAGTACCCATTACCATTTGGAGCAGTGCGAGGAAGTTTTCAATTTCATTGCGCTGGCGGCTGCAAGCGGCATAGCAGGTGGATTGGCATACGATACGATTAAGAAGGTATTCACTAAAGTCTGCGCGTTTGTCAAGCAAAATGGAAGCCCGAAAGAAAAGAGCAAAATATTTTCTTTGATTCACAGCAGAGAAAACATGGACAAATTCATGCAGTACATAGACGAGTATTACAGGTGTTTTGAGAGCATCAATGAAGAAGTTCGAGAAGCAATTTTTGAGGAAATGATTGTTGATAAAATTTCGCCCACATTGGAGCGTATGATACTGTCCCAAAATGCGGAGATTGATATGGATAGAATAAAAGAAATATCCCCTTTTTCGGAAGAGGAGATATTCAAAGGCATGATAGAGGCAAGGATAGAAGTAACCGCCGGAAAGCGGAATAAAAGTGCATCATTTGAGAATTTTTGGAAAAATATAGAGTAAATGTTATCCGAAACAGACTCATCAAAGGAGGTTCCCATGTCCCACACCCTCACCCCCATCGCCCACATCCGCAGCGACTTCCCCTCCAAATTCGGCATCCCCCGGCAGAGCGGACTGGTAGACAGCCTCCGCGCCGCCGTCATCTTCACCCCGCCCTACCGCAACCCCGACGCTCTCCGGAGCATCGAGGACTTCTCCCATCTGTGGCTGATCTGGCACTTCTCCGCCTGCACAGAACCGGGCTGGTCTCCCACCGTCCGCCCGCCCCGCTTAGGGGGCAACCGCCGGGTGGGGGTTTTTGCCTCCCGCTCCCCCTTCCGCCCCAACGCCTTAGGCCTCTCCTGCGTCCGCCTTATCTCCGTGAAAACCACCCCGGACATCGGCGCCCACCTGATCGTAGCCGGGGCGGATCTGATGGACGGCACCCCCATCTTCGACATCAAGCCCTATCTCCCCTACTCCGACAGCCACCCCGAGGCCACCGGCGGCTATACCGACGCCGCCCCCCGCCGCCTGCTGGCAGTGGACTTCCCGCCCGCCCTCCTCGCCTTAGTCCCGGAGGACCGCCGGGAGGCTCTCACCGGCGTCCTCTCAAACGACCCCCGCCCCCCCTACCAGCACGATCCAGAGCGCGTCTACGGCCTATCCTTTGCAGGCCTCGATATCCAGTTCACGGTGGAAGGGGAGGTTTTGCGCGTCGTTTCTATCAATTAGGAAGGCCGCCTGCGTTGGATTTGCCTATGTTGGAAAATCCAGCACAATTCAATAAAGATATACAAAGTAAAGACTCAAAAGTCCCCTATCTGTTATTCTGTTTGCGAAGCGCGGTGATGAAGATGATTACATTCGCAATTTGCGATGACGAGCCGATTATGGTACAGGAAATTTCCAACCAGCTTTCACAATACATGAACGGGGAGCATATTCCATCGTACTGTGTCAATAGCTTTTCAGACGGACGTTCCCTTTTAGAAAGCGGTTGTGACTTTGATGTGATTTTCCTTGATATTCAAATGGAGCATCTAAACGGGATGGAAACCGCTAAAATGCTCCGCCAAAGGAAAAATCACAGCCTATTGATTTTTGTGACCGTTCTGAAGGAGTGTGTATTTGACGCTTTTGAAGTGGAGGCCTTTGACTATTTAGTCAAACCATTAAATAGCGGCCATTTCAAGAAAACAATGGACAGGATAATCAAATCTATACAGCAGAGGGAGGCAAAAAATATTGTTGTCCAGAGAGGAACTTCCTGTGATATTATCCTGTTAGCCGAAATCGTGTATTGCGAGGTGCAGGGCAGAAAAATCTATATCCACCAAAGCAACGGAAAAATCACCGACTATTATGATAAGCTGAATGATTTAGAGCAGCGTATTGATGGACGTTTTTTCAGATGCCACAGAAGTTATCTTGTCAATATTGAATACATTCGCGGATGTAATGCCGGACAGGTCATACTGTCACAGGGCGATAAAATCCCTGTTTCCAGATTGCGTGAGCGAGATTTAACGCAGGCTCTTTTGCGTTATATGAAAGAGAG
>CANPBB010000003.1 GCA_947572235.1 uncultured Clostridia bacterium | reverse complement strand
TGACACCTTCACCGGCTTCAAGTTCCTGGCCCAGAAGAAGGACCAGCTGGAGAGCAGCGGCGCAGGCAATGTGATCATGTCTTACGAGGAGAGCTACGGCTACATGCTGGGCAGCTACGTCCGGGACAAGGACGCCGTCACCGCCGCCGTGGAGCTCACCGAGATGGCCGCTTGGTACGCCGGCCAGGGGATGACGCTGTATGACGCCCTTCTGGCCCTCTATGAGAAATACGGCTTCTACAGTGAGCGGACTTTGAACTTGGTCATGCCCGGTCTGGACGGCCTGAAAAAGATGGCCCAGCTAATGGCGGGCCTTCGGGAGAAGCCCCCGGTGGAGATTGCCGGCGTAGCTGTGACGGAGCAGAAGGACTATCAGGACGGCAGCGTGGTCTGCGTGGCCTGCGGCAAGAAGTCCGCTATGGAGCTGTCCGGGTCCAATGTGCTGCGCTATGAGATGGCCGACGGCACCAGCCTGATCGTCCGCCCCTCGGGCACCGAGCCCAAGGTGAAGGTCTATATCTTAGCCAACGGCGCCAATCAGGCGGCGTGCAGCGAGAAGGTGGAGAAGTACGCCGCTGGGGCGGAATCCTTGAAGGCGTAAGGCCATGGATCTCTATATTGATGTGGCCCCCCGGCTTTTTGTGGGGGAGAAGCGCCAAGGCCCCGGCTTGGCGGCGCTGCTGCACAAGATTGAGACCCTCCACTCCCTGCGGGCGGCCTGCATGTCCCTGAATATGACCTACTCCCGGGCGTGGAATACCATCAAGGAGGCGGAGGAGCAGCTGGGCTTCCCTCTGCTCCACACCGCCACCGGCGGACACCACGGCGGCGGCGCCTCCCTCACCAAGGATTGCGAGCGGCTTCTGCGGGCCTATGACAGCTTCTGCGCCGAGCTGTCCCAGCAGAAGGAGAGGCTGTTTGAGCAGTATTTGGGGGTCTACTGCCCCCCGGAGGCGACAAAATAGCAGCCCCTGCCCAAAAAAGAGGAGACGTGATACATCACGCCTCCTCTTTTTTGCTCTCTCCCCAGTAGTTATCCGCGTTAAGACCATCCAGCACCAGCATAAACTCGTCCCAGACGCGGCGCTCCACGCCGTAGTAGGTACGCTTGCCCTCCCTGCGCTCTGTCACCAGACCTCCCTCCACCATGATCTTCATGTGGTGGGACAGGGTAGGCTGACTGAAGGTAAAATTTTTCAGCAGCTCACTGCCGCACTGCTCCCGCTCCATCAGCTGCTCCAAAATCACCAGCCGATGGGGATCGCTGAGCACTCTGCAAATCGCCGACGCCTCTGCCAGCTCCATGGTACCGCCCTCCTATCGACTATAATCTATTGATCATTGTACCGCAGCCGCGCCGCACTGTCAAGTGAGAGTGGAGAGCGAAGATAAGGGGGATAAAAATTCCCACTCTCAACCCATTACTCTGATAAAAGGAGGCTCTCGAAAAAGGCAGCCCCATGCGCCAAGACCGCCTCGTCGAAGTCGAAGTCGGCGGCGTGGAGGGGCGGGGTGTCCCCCACGCCTAAGAAGCAGAATACCCCGGGCAGACGCTGCTGGTAGAAGGAGAAGTCCTCCGCCGTCAGCTCCGGCGTCGGGAGAAGCCTTACCGCATCCTCCCCCAGCTTGTTCCGGATGGTCCGGACCAAGGCGGCATCGTTGCACACCGGGGGATAGCCGCGGCTCAGGCGGAGGACCACGGTACAGCCGGTCTCCTCCTCCACCGCGCCGGCGATCTCCTCCATCCGGCGGCGGAGGAGATGGAAGGTCTCCATAGAGAACACGCGAAGCGTGCCCTCTATCACCGTCCGGGCACTGAGGGCGTTACGGACGGTGCCGCTGGTCATGTGGCCGAAGCGGAGGACTCTGAGCTCCTCCGGCGGCAGTTCCTCCGCCGCCATGGCGTAGATCCGCCGTACCAGCTCCGTGCCGGCCCACAGGGCGTCCGCCCCCTGCGACGCCTTGGTGATGTGGACGCTCCGCCCGGTGATCTCAATATTGACCTCGCTGTTCTTAGCCATCAGCGGCCCCGGACGGGTCCAGAGAGTACCCGCCGGCAGTCCGGGCCACAGGTGGAGCCCGAAGATCCGGGCCGCGTGATACCGCTCCAGTACGCCGCTCTCACAGATGGCCTCCGCCCCGCCGGTGGTCTCCTCTGCCGGCTGAAAGATCAGCAGCACATTCCAAGGCAGGTTCTCCCGCTTCTCCACGCGTCGGGCCAGCTCCAGGAGCATAGCGGTGTGTCCATCGTGGCCGCAGGCGTGCATCCGCCCCGGATGGAGGGAGCGGTAGGGCGCCGTCCCCGCCTCCTCTATGGGCAGGGCGTCCATGTCCGCCCGGAAGGCCGCCGTCTCCGCCCGCCCCCGGTGGAAATAGGCGCACAAGCCCCCCTCACAGGGGATGGTGAGCTCACAGCGCAGCCCCTCCAACACCCCTTGAACATAGCGCAGTGTCTCCGGCAGCTCCCGGTCCAGCTCGGGGATCCGGTGCAGCGCCCGCCGGTCCTCTTTCAGTCGATTTTCCATGGTCTCCCCCCTCCTTTGGTGGCTCCATTATACCGGTGGCAGGTAGGCTTTGTACAGGGCAGGGCTTCATTTTTGTGTATTTTGCCGATTTCGGTATGGAATAAAGATGTGTTCTATACAATTTTTCTTGCAAATTGCCCTATTGCGGCAGGGGAAAATCTATGATAAGGTGTAGATAAGCAGGATAGAGGCGCGGAAACGACCAAGCTGCGGGAGCCGACGGGCTGTGATCGCAGCGGCAGCAATTTCGCCGAACTCCGCACACAGGTGTGCGTGCGGGGTGGGGACGGGGAGAATATCTCCGCCACTGTCTGCGGGAACCCCCCGCAGTTGAGCTATCTACTTTCACGATAATAGGCAGCAATATCGCTGCGCAGTCTGTTTGTCGAGTCAGTAGAGGGGCCTCTGCTGGCTCTCTTTGCATTTGAGGGCTGGTGGTCCGGGGAAGCTCTGCCGCGGATTGCTCCGCCAAGCGGCAGCTTCTCAAAAGTACCTGCATTTTTTGAAAGTAACAAACAGGAGGAACACTACTATGACCATCCAAGGACTGCGCGGCTCCGTTGTCGCCCTCGTCACCCCCTTCCACGCCGACGGCTCGGTGAACTTCGAGAAGATTCAGGAGCTGGTAAACTGGCACATCGACCAAGGAACCGACGCCATTTTAGCCTTGGGCACCACCGGCGAGTCCGCCACCATGACCCACGAAGAGGACGACGCTGTCCTCCGCACCGTCATCGAGACGGCGGCGGGCCGGGTACCCATCATCGCCGGCACTGGTTCCAACTGCACCCAGACCATGGTGGAGAAGAGCCAGCGGGCGGCCCGTTTGGGGGCCGACGGCCTGCTGCTCATCTCCCCCTACTACAACAAGGCCAACGTGGAGGGGATGGTCCGTCACTTCACCGCCGTGGCCGACACCGTGGATCTGCCCGCCCTCCTCTACAATGTCCCCGGCCGCACCGGCTGCTCCATCCCGGTGGAGGTGGTGGAGCGGCTCAGCGTCCACCCCAACATCGCCGGCATCAAGGAGGCCAGCGGCGACATGTCCTACGTGATGAAAATCGCCCACTGCGTCAATGAGAACTTCGCCCTCTGGAGCGGCAACGACGACATCATTCTCCCGGTGCTTGCCGCCGGCGGCAGCGGCGTCATCTCCGTCTGGGCCAACATCATGCCCAAAATCTGCCACGGCATGGTGATGGACTACCTCTCCGGAAACCATCAGAAAGCCCTGCAGACCGCCCTCCACTATCTCCCCATCGCCAACGGCCTTTTCATGGAGGTGAATCCCATCCCTGTCAAGACCGCCATGAACCTGATGGGCATGGAGATGGGCCCCTTCCGCCTGCCCCTGTGCGAGATGAGCGAGCCCCACCAAGCCGCTCTCGCCGCCCTCCTCCAAAAGGCTGGGCTGCTGAACACCTGATTTTGTCGTCGAGGAGGAGGGGGGACAAGGGATGTGGCTGGTACTGGCGCTGTGCTCCGCGGTCTTTGCCGCGCTGACCTCCATCTTGGCCAAGCTGGGGATTGACGGCGTGAACTCCCATCTGTCCACGGCTATCCGCACCGCCGTGGTACTGGTGATGGCTTGGGCCATGGTGCTGCTCACCGGAGCCCAAGGGGGGCTGGCCGCCATCTCCAGGCGGAGCTGGCTGTTTCTGATACTATCCGGCCTCGCCACCGGAGTCTCTTGGCTCTGCTACTACCGGGCCTTGCAGCTGGGAGAGGTATCCAAGGTGGTTCCCATCGACAAGCTCAGTGTGGTTATCACAGTGCTCTTAGCCTTCCTGCTCCTCCAAGAGGTCCCCACCCCCAAGGCAATCCTCGGCTGTGCCTTGATCGCCATAGGCACGCTGCTCTGTACTTTCGCTTGAAATCTGCGGATTTCAAGCGAGGGGGATTGCGCTGCGCTCTGCGCCTCTCCCTTGGACCTCCCTGCGGGAGGTCCAAAGGCTCGACGCTCGCTCCGCGAGAGGTGTTTTTGAATTGATTTCGCGCCTGCGGGCGCGAAACCCTGCCGGGGGCTTTTCTTGGGGGTTGACAATTGGGCGGTGGGGGCTTCTACATTTGATTTTTGTTCATATCTATAGACAAGAGGAGGCTTCTATGGACATCTTACTGATCGGCCACGGCCGTATGGGGCAGCTCATTGAGCAGACCGCCCTGTCCGCCGGGGACCGCATTGCGGGGGCCGTGGACATCAACAACCTGTGCGATCTCTCCACGCTGCCGGCGGCGGATGTGGCGATGGACTTCTCCAGCCCCGCCGTACTCCCCGCCGCCGCAGACTACGTCCGCCGCACCGGTACCCCCTACCTCTCCGGCACCACCGGCCTCACCGAGGAGGACCAGCAGCTCCTCACGGACCTAGGGCAGTTCGCCCCGGTGCTCTACAGCGCCAACTACTCCGTGGGCATCGCCGTCTTTGCCCGGGTGCTGCGGCAGATCAGCGATGTGCTGAAGCCGGACTTCGACATTGAGATGACGGAGACCCACCACAACCAGAAGGTAGACGCCCCCAGCGGTACCGCCAAGCTCCTCCTCCAAGCCATCGACCCCGCCGGTGAGCTGACGCCGGTGTACGGCCGGGAGGGTCTCTGCGGTAAGCGAGGGGGGCGCGAGATCGGCATCCACGCCCTCCGGGGCGGCACGGTGGCCGGGGAGCACACAGTGAGCTTCTTCGGTGTGGACGAGATCTTGGAGATCCGCCACCGGGCCACCTCCCGCCAGATCTTCGTCAACGGCGCGCTGCACATGGCCCGGAAGCTATCCAAGATGCCCAAAGGCCGTTATGATCTGCAAGAACTCTTATTTGGAGGTGGAGCACTGTGATGACCGCGGAGGAAATTATTGCCTATATCGGCGGCGCGGAGAAAAAGACCCCGGTGAAGGTATATGTCAACGAGCGTTCCCCCATCGACTACGGCGCCGCCAAGGTCTTTGGCGAGGGCCGGAGCAAGGTGATCTTCGGCGACTGGCGGGACTTGGGCCCCATCCTATCCGCCAATGCCGAGCGCATCGCCGACATAGAGATTGAGAACGACCGGCGCAACAGCGCCATCCCCCTTCTGGACCTGAAAAGCATCAGCGCCCGCATTGAGCCGGGAGCCATCATCCGGGAGCAAGTCACTATCGGCGAGACGGCGGTGATCATGATGGGGGCTATACTGAACATCGGCGCGGTGGTAGGCCCGGGGACCATGATCGACATGGGCGCGGTCTTAGGCGGCCGCGCCACCGTAGGTGCCCGCTGCCACGTGGGAGCCGGCGCGGTCTTAGCCGGCGTCATTGAGCCCGCCAGCGCTACGCCGGTGATTGTGGAGGACAATGTCCTCATCGGCGCCAACGCGGTAGTCATCGAGGGCGTCCACATCGGCGAGGGCGCCGTGGTAGCCGCCGGCGCAGTGGTTATCGAGGATGTCCCGGCAGGTGCCGTAGTAGCCGGCTGCCCCGCCCGGGTGATCAAGATGAAGGACGAGGGCACCACCCTGAAAACCGCCCTGCAGGACACCCTCCGCAACCTATAACAAGCGCACTAAGCACCGCCAATAAAGCCAACAAGCGCCGCCGGCAGAGCCGGCGGCGCTTTCGCGTCCTTTATCCATGCCGAAGCCACTCCGGCAGCATCCGTTTTCGCACTCCGGAGATAACGCCCATGGCGGCAAACATGGTCACGATGGAGCTGCCGCCGGAGCTGAAGAAGGGCAGTGTCAGGCCGATCACCGGCATGACGAACAGACACATGCCGATGTTCTCAATAGTCTGAATCATCAGCATGGAAGCAAGCCCTACACAGATGTAGGAACCCATGGTGGTCTTGGCCACACGGGCAGTCTGGAAACAGCGGTAGATGATCAGGGCCTCAATAATAACGATGGCCATACAGCCGACCATGCCCAGCTCTTCCCCGGCTACGCAGAAGATGAAGTCCGTCTCCCGCTCGGGGAGGGCCTCCCTGAGGCTGGACTGGGTCTGAATGCCTTGGAACAGTCCTTGTCCAAAGACACCGCCGCTGCCCAAGGCCATAAGGCCCCGGGTCTGCTGCCAGCCCACGCCCCGGGGCTCATAGCTGTGGTCAAAGAGGACCAGAAAACGCTTCATCATGTGGCTGGGCACCTTGTCATAGATCACTAAGAGCAGCACCCCCAAGCCCATGCTGCCGAAGCCCGCGGCGAACCAGTACCAAGGAAGGCCCGCGGCGAAGGCCATGCCGGCATAGATCACCAGATAGACCATAGCGCTGCCCGCGTCGGAGGAGATCACATAGATGAAGATAAACATGAACCCGGCGTGGGCCGCCGGCCAGAACAGGGAGTCCAGCCCCCGCATCTGCCGGTTCTCCCGAAACCAAGCCATCTGCTTGGCCAAGAGGATGGTGAAGGGCAGCTTCACAATCTCCGCGGGCTGGAGCATCATTGGGAAAAAAGGAATATCAAGCCAAGAGAGATTCCCATACTTTCCCACGCCCCAAGGTGTCTTCAGCAGGAGGATCAGGCCAATATCGAAGGCAAAAAACAGCCACCACTTCTCAAAATAGTACTCGATGTCGATGATGGAGAAGATAAAGTAGAGCACCAGCCCAATGACCATAGCCGCCGCTTGGACAATCACATTGTGCAGGTCACCGGTATAATGGGTGGCGCTGGCGATGAGCAGAATCCCATAGCAGGTGGCCCCCACGCAGAGGGTCAGCAGGACGAGGTCCACTTTTTTCAGCAGAGAACGGATGGATTGCAGCATGAAAGTTCCTCTTTTTCTTTTATCTGGCGGTGAGGGATGGATTGATTATAGCACAAAACACCTTGGGTGTAAACCGGATAGTTCGTCGCAAATCTGGCCGTTAACAGCAGACGAGGGACAGCGCGCCGGGGGCGTCGCGCCCTACGTGTAGTTTATCGGGGGCGTGGCAGGCATCAGGGGACGGGCCGGTGAGGACACCGGCCCCTGCGGACGGTTTATCGGTGTCCGATAGATGCCGGTAGGGCGGGCGCGCAATACCCGCAAGGGACACGCCGCATCCGTAAGGCGGCAAAGCCGCCAACGGCTGCGCTGTGTGCGCCCCTACAACCGGTTTACCAACACCACCAACAGGCACGGCGGCATTTGCGGCACCTCCGCCAGCGCAACAAGCATCAAATCCCGGGGGCAAGTCGAAGCGAGGCAGGCAGAGCGGCAGCGGACGCCTACATCAAGTCTAAAGACGGGGGTACGCTCTCAAGATACCATCCACTAAGCAAGAGCCACCGCCGCCGCGTCCGAAGCACCAAGCTGAAAATTAAGCACCAGTCTACCGAAGGTGCGCTGCGTCTTGGGGTTCTTAGGGGGTAGCGAATAAGGGCTGTGCCCCCCTGCGGGGGGGCTAAAGTCCGCCGGCCCGTCCCCCTAAGCGCGCTTTTGCCTACTTTTCTCATGCGGAAGAAGGGAAAGGATGTGTGAAGGAAAACCGTATGGGTTTCCTTCACGTTCAATCGCCCGCCACAGCGACAGATTTCGGCATTTCGCCGAAATCTGCTGGGTCAGGGGACTTTTGTCCCCTGACCCAGTCGCCCGGGGGCGAAACCCCTGGCCTCCCGCGCGGGAACCACGCGAAAAAGGCTACGTACAGCGCCGCAGTACAAAATCCCCCCTTTTTTCCAAAAAACCAATTGACATTCCTACTTTCCCCTGATATACTAATTGGGCCGCTTTGAATGGGTAATCAAAAGCGCGCCTTGGCGCCACCCCCGACAGCGAGCCCGTAATGAAGGAGTTGAAAGCATACAATGAACGCAATCATCGTGACCGGCGGCAAGCAGTACAAGGTGGCCGAGGGCGACACCCTCTTCATCGAGAAGCTGAATGTAGAGGCCGGCGACAAGGTGGTCTTTGATCAGGTTTTAGCTGTACTGGACGGCGATAAGGCCACCTTCGGTACCCCCAACGTGGCCGGCGCCACCGTGGAGGCCAACACCGTGAAGAACGGCAAGGGCAAGAAGATCCGCATCTTCAAGTACAACCCCAAGAAGGGCTACCGCAAGCGTCAGGGCCATCGCCAGCCCTACACCAAGGTGGAGATCACCAAGATCAACGCCTGATGACCACCGTAGCGTTCCACACGGAGGGCAGCCGCCTCACCGGTTTTGAGGCGAGGGGCCACAGCGGCTACGCGGAGGAGGGCGCGGACATCGTCTGTGCCGCCGTCACCAGCGCCGTCCGCTTGGTGGAGTGCACCCTCAACGACGTAATGGGCCTTAGCGCCGCCGTAAAGATCCGGGAGCAGGACGCTTCTATCGCCCTGCGTCTCCCCAGCGGGCTGCCGGCGGCAGCGGAGGGCACCGCTCAATCCCTGCTCACAGGACTGATGGTCTATCTCACTACCCTCCGCGATGAGTACCCCGCGCACATCGAAGTGTTGGAGGCTGAATAAAGCCTCTCTATCTTACAGAAAGGAAGGCAGATTGCTATGATCCGTATCGGTTTACAGTTTTTCGCCCACAAAAAGGGCGTCGGCTCCACCAAGAACGGCCGTGACAGCAAGTCCAAGCGCCTCGGCCCCAAGCGGGCTGACGGACAGCATGTGCTGGCCGGCAACATCCTCGTCCGCCAGCGCGGCACCCACATCCACCCCGGTGTGAACGTGGGCCGCGGCAGCGACGACACCCTCTTTGCCACCGTCAGCGGCACCGTCCGCTTTGAGCGTTTAGGCAAGGACCGCAAGCAGGTCTCCGTGTACGAGTAAGACCGGCGCGCACTGTAAAAAGCTGGCACCCGCTGAGAAGCAATGCTTCTCAGCGGGTGTTGTTTTTCTGCTCACAGGCGGTTTTCTGTCTATGATACCAATAAAGCATCTTGGTGCTATTGGAACATAATCGGTCTGTTTGTCTGCATCGCAAGATTACACAGGTCTATTAACCGATCAATTAAAAACTCACAATCCGAATCAACAAAGCATTCAAATAAATTTTTAGGAGTTATCCCGTAAAACTTAAAAATATCCTGTTTCAATTCTATGATAGAAACATCCGGAGGTTCTTGGGCAAATACCTCTTTAATCTCCTCCAATTCCATTTTGAGCTGAACACATTCATCGACATTCCAACTGCCATCACAATCAGAGTGGTTTAACAAGGTTGCCATCGGCAATGTAAATTTATTATTGCGCCTCAGGAGTTTGGAAATTATGCCCTTATTGGTATATTGGGAAACTCTCCCTCTAAATTCTTCAAAATATCTGTAAAGCCCCACCTCCACCCCGCAAAGATCCGCGCCATCCTGATCAAATATACATAGATACAGCCCCATTTCATTCCTCTCTCCTAACTACTTTTATGAATGTGTTCTCTTTCAAAAAGTCTTTTAATTCTGGGCTCAATTTGCACTTTTTAGGGACAATCAGCCGCAGAATCGCTTTTTGCCGCTCGGCCTCCTCAGCAAGATTATAGATCTGGTATGTTAAATGCAGCGTTGAGCATGACTTACCAAGGACCCAGCCGCTCCCGCTTGGAGATTTCTTTTGGTCCGGGAGGCTTCTCCTTCTTGTTTGCCAACGGGTATATTGAATTTTCATCCCCTTGCTGCCCCCCTCCATCCGATTTTTCCGAACAAACAGGGCGGACCGCTGTGGTCCGCCCTGCCCTTTAGCCCAGCTCGTAGATAAACGCCCCGTTTCCGGTGAAGCAGACCAGCACCAGCGCCAGCATGGCCGCGTAGACTGCGGCCAAGACCACCTGCCCCGGCAGAGTCTCCCGGAAGGCTCTCCACCAACTTATGACGCGAGCCATTGGTCCACCTCCTCCGTAAAACGGTACGCGCCGTACTCATAGTTCAGATGCCCCACATCATGGAAGCAGGTGGCGTCAAGGCCGCCGCTGAAGTCCCAGAACTCCGCCCCCGCTCCGGCGCACAGCTCCGCCGCCGCGTCCCGCAGGCGGAGGCTCAGCTCCGGCTGCTCCGCGGAGGGGTTCCACGGCATCCAGATTACACGCAGACGGACACCGTGCTCTCCGCACCAGTCGGCCACCTTCTGAAGCGCCGACAGATTCCCGGCGAAGTCCTCCATTGGCAGATGAAAATAGTTCTCCTCATAGAGGGCCATCTTCTCCTCCAGCTGGGCGCCGGAAAGGCTTCCATAGTAGTAGGTCTTCTCCATCCCCCCGTGGGGCGGGGACACCTCCCGGCCCAAGACGGCCTTGGCAGCGTCCTTGCACAGCTGAAACAGGTCGTCCCGCTGGAAATAGACATAGGGTTCCAAGGTGCCCCTATGCCAGAGGTAGGAGGGGTTGGTCTCCAAATCGTCATAGAGGGTCAGATAGTTGAGGCCCACCACCAGCTCACTGCCTATGTCGATATGCCCCCGGCGGAGCATGTCCCACAGGTCGGTGACTACGCCGTAGTCCAGCCCCAAGTTCACATAGCCGCTCTGGCTCACATCCTCCCGGTAGGCGGAGATCACGGCGGAGTTGCCAAAGAACACCCGGTCCCACACCTTCTCCGGATGGTCCCGGCGGGTAATCTCAAAGTCGTCCATCCACACGTAGCCCGCCGCGATGTAGCGGGTACCCACCAGTGCCGCCACACAGTCAAGGAGCAGGAAAAAGGCCATGAACAGCGCCACAAACCGCAGGCCCTTGCTGCCGCGCATCACAGACCACCTCCCATAAAGGCGAAGAAGCCGCCCAGCACCAGCCTGATCTCACGTGTGGGCAGGGTGAACACCATGGAGTTCAGGGCGAAGAGATACACCGTCAGGGCACAGCGGAGGGCAAACACCCACTTCTTCGCCTTCCTTCGGTTCAACGTGGTAAGGTTCAGAAGGTTCTCCAGTGCCAGAATAAGCCCCAGCAGTACCCCGTCGATCAGGTAGAGCCATGTGAAGCCGTGCCACAGCCCCATGAGCACCATGACGCCGAAGGCCACCGCTGCCGCTCCGCCGCGGCCCAGCTTCCGCCCGCCCAGCAGTACATAGACATGCTCCCGGATCCAGTCGCTGACGGTGACATGCCAGTTCCGCCAGAACTGGGTGAAGGAGGGGGCGGAGAAGGGTTTTTTGAAGTTCTCCGGCACCGTGAGCCCCATGAGGTGTCCCATGCCGATGGCGATATCCGCGTAGCCGGACATGTCCCAAAACAGCACCGCCAAGCTGGCCAGCGGCACCGCCGGAGCCAAAAGCCCCGGGATAAGCCCCACAAGGCGCCAGAGCACCTTGGTGGCGGCCATGGCCAGCACCACCTTCTTAAAGAGGCCCCGGATGATCCGCCGCACCCCCGACGACAGCCGTTCCCCGTCCAAGGGCGCCGGGTCGTCCCAAGTTCCGTCAAACTCCCGGTAGCGGAACACCGGGCCGGCGGTGAGCACCGGGAAGAGAAGCATATAGTTCACATACCGCTCCAGGGGCACCCGCTCGCCGCCGTAGTACTCGTAGTACAGCGCATCGATGGCCTTGAGCATGTTGTAGGCGATGCCGATCATGGTGAGCCCATAGGTGGGCAGCGGCCACCGCAATGCCAAGCGGCTGTAGACCAGCGGCACACAGCACCCCAAGCACAGCAGGGCGAACCACACCCCCCGCCCCCGCTTTCTCCGCCGGAGAAAGGCAAGGAAGCCGTAGGTCACAGCCGTATAGCCGAGGTAGAACACCGTCAGCTTCTCCGACACGTACCACAGCAGGGCGATATCCAAAAGGGGCATCCAGCGCAGCACCGCCCGCCGCCGCTGCCGCTCCCCGGCCGCGCGCAGCCCAAGCCCCATCAGAAGGGACATCCCCAGCATCAGAAGCAGGGTGTCCATCTGCAAAAACCACATAGATCTACCGGAGCTTTCCCGACACCACCGCGGCGATCTCCGCCACGGAGTTCATGGGATAGAGCACAATGTCCTTCTGGGTGATCTCCACCTGAAACCGCTCCTCCACATAGGAGATGATCTCCATGGCCTCCATGGAGTCGATGAAGCCGTAGTCAAAGAGGTTGACCTCGGCGGTGTACTCCGGGTCGTCCCCAATGTCAAACTTCTCCCGGACAAACTGGTATAAGATGTCAATGACTTCCTGTAAACTCATAGGTACCTCCGTCGCGCCAGCGGCGCTTTTTTGACTTAGAATCTCAGTTTCTTATAGCACAGCGCCGACACGGGCTCCATGCCCCGGCTCCGCCAAAAGGCGGCGGCGGTGGGATTTTCCAGCAGAACATGGAGCTCCACGGCCCCCACGCCGCTCTCCGCCATCCACGCCTCGGCCCGGTCCGCCAGTGCGGAGGCGATGCCTTGGCCCCGGCTCTCCGGGCGGACATAGAGGTCGTCCACGTAGCCCACGGCCCCCTGCTCCTCGCAGAGGTATTCCCCGCCTACCCGTCTGGTGCCGGCGCAGACAAAGCCCAAAAGAACGCCCTCCTCCTCTGCCACCGCCAGCAGGGTCCGCCGGGACTTCACCCGGCTCTCCAGCAGCTCCCCCACCGCCTCGTACCGGGGGGTGTACTGGAGCCCCATCTCCTCCAGCGCGTTCAGATAAGCGGAGAACAGGGGGATCAGCGCCGGCAGATCCGCCTCCGCGGCGAAACGAATTGTGCACGCCATAGACCTCACCCCTCCTTTAAGGACCGCCGCAGGGCCACCCGGTCGATCTTGTCGTTGGCCGTGTGGGGCAGGGCCGCCATGATGGTGATTCTCCCCGGCAGCATATAGACGGGGATGTACTTTCTCAGCTCTAAATTGAATTTTCTGGGCAGAAACTGCTCTTTGCTCTCCAAAAACAGCACAATCTCCTGCTGCTCCTCGTCAAACACCGCGCAGGCGTTCTCCACCCCGGCCACGCACATGGCCGCAGTCTCGATCTCCCCCAGCTCGATCCGGTGTCCCCGGAGCTTGATCTGGCTGTCCCGCCGGCCCTGGAACATCAAAAGCCCCTCCTCGTTCCGAAAGGCCAGATCCCCGGTGCGGTACATCCGCTCGCCGAAGGCCGGCCGCAGGGGATTGGGGGCAAAAGCCCTCTCCGTCAGCTCCGGCGCGTTCCAATAGCCCAAGGCCACGCCGGTGCCGATGACACACAGCTCCCCCTGTTCGCCGGTCCCGGCCTCCCGGCCGTCCTCGGTGAGGAGCACCACACGCATATTCTCACAGGCCCGGCCGATGGGCAGGGGATCCGCGTCAGCAAAGGGCCGGTCCACGATATAGTAACAGCACACGTCGGTGATCTCCGTGGGGCCGTAGAGGTTGGCGTAGGTACGCCCCGGCAGGTTTCGCCGCCAGATATTCAGCTGGGTATTGGGCATCACCTCGCCGCAGAAGGCCACGTTTTTCAGCGCCGGCAGCTCCGCCCCCTCCAGCGCGCCGGAGTTGGCCACGGCGATCATCACCGTGGGCACCCAGAAGATGGAGGTGACGGCGTTCTCCCGCAGATAATCCGGGAGCTTGGCCGGATAGAGCAGCAGCGTCTCCGGGATCAGCAGCAGCCTGCCGCCGCACTGGAGGCTGCCGTAAATGTCGAAGGTGGAGTTGTCAAAGTAGAAGGCGGCCTGATTGGCCATCACCGTATTCTCGTCAAAGCGGAAGGTCTCCGTCACCCACACCGCGTAATCCAAAATGCCCCGGTGGGGAATCGTCACCCCCTTGGGCGTGCCGGTGGAGCCGGAGGTGTACATCACATAGATGGGGTCCGTGTCCACCACCGCGTCCACAGCGGCCTCCAAAGCCGCCTCATCCACCGCCGACGCGGCCAAGCGGTCATAGAGGCACACCTGGCTTCTGTGGAGCGCCAGCCCCGCCAGCTTCTCCCCGCGGGCCTCGTCTGTGACCACCGCCCCGGGGCGGACGCTGTCGATGATCTTCTCCAGCCGGCTCAGGGGGATGTTGGCGTCCACCGGCACATAGGGCCCGCCGGCGTACATCGACCCCATGAACACGGTGAGCATCCGGACACTCTTGGGCAGATATACCACCACAGGCCGTCCCCCGCAGCCCGCCTGAAGCAGGCCGCTGCCCACCCTCCGGGAGATCTCCCGGTACTCCCTGTAGGTGAGGCGCCGCGCCTCATCCTCCACGGCGGGGCGCTCGGGCCACCGCGCCGCCGCCCGGTCCAGCAGACGGACCGCAGAATTCATAATCATGACGCACTCTCCTCTACTGCTGTTGTAACTGCCGGGAATTGGAGCTGCAAGGTCTCCTCGGCGCCGAATTTGGTAAACACGGTGTTCCCGTTCTCCTCTGTAATGGTCCACCCCTTGCTGGGGGTGGTCACTTGTCCGGCCACCACCGCCTGCATCATACCGCTGCCAAGGAAGTGGATGGAGGCCCCGGTATCCGACACGCCCAAGCGGGCGGCCATATTCACCTGCGTGATGTGGGACGGCTCCGTCCAGCCCTCCCGCAGCCGGATAGTCACCGGGTGGTTCACCCCCACTACGATGGCCCCCTCCTCCTTAAACCACACGTCCGCCTCCACGGCGAAACGGTCCGGGTCAATGCCCTCGGCCAAGGCGACACGCACCCCCAGAGACCGCTGGACATCGGCGTCATAGAGGGGGAAATCCGTCTCCCCGGAGGCCGGATTGATGGTGATCCCCGCCTCCCCCAGAAGATTCCCGGAGGCGTTCACCGCTTGGTGGTAAGCCGCGGCGGAGGCCAGCATCATCTGATCCTCCCGGTTGAAGTTATACCCGTTGGCCCACTGGAAGTCTGAGAGGAACGCCAAATTCCGCCGGGCCTCCTCATCGGACTCATAGACGAAGTCGCAGTGGTAATAGACACAGACAGGCATCCGATACTTGGCCGTAAGGGTGTACCAGTCGTCGCTGACATAGGGCAAAACGGAGTTGTTCTGCACCAGCAGCGTCTCCTGACCGTTCTTGGTCAGGAAGAAGGGCAGCGCCACCACATTCTCCGCCGCCACTTGGGGCGGGTGGTCCCGCATATTGGCCGGGGTAAAGCCGGACTCCCACAAGAGCCCCGCGTCATAGATGCTGTCCAGCGTCTGGGTATCCCGGAGGGAGCTGACGTACCAAGAGTGCTGGTTGGCCCCCATCCCCTCGGTGTCGATGCCGTAGGCGGCCATGGCCCGCCTGTGGGCCGCCAGCTCATAGATTTCCCGGCTCTCGGAGGCGTAGTGGCTGGTGAGGAAGTGGGTCCCCACGTAGTAGTGATGGTTCTTGGCGTACTGGAGCTGGCTGCGCAGCTTCTCCGCGCAGGGGAAGTACTCGCTGTCTATGGGGTAAGCCATACCGTATTCCTGCCCGCCGCAGAGCAGGTCCAGCTTCCCGTCCCCATCGATATCGTACAGGGCCGGGGCGCAGAAGTTGCCGAACTTCAGGTAGTCGTTGCCCTTATAGTTCCGCTCCCCCACGCTGATATAGGATGCGTCGCCAAAGTTCCCCTCTGCATCCCGCAGAAGCACCGCCACATAGCCTTGGTACACGCCTAAAAGCAGGTCTGTGACACCGTCTCCGTCCCAGTCGGCAAAGGCGGGGCAGAGCCAGTGGCCCAGCTCCTCATCGGCGCACTGCTTGGAGAGGCTGTCCGCATTCTTGGGTGTATAGGACAGCGCCCCATCCTCCTTGGCCGCGCCATAGTAGATCATCAAAATCCCTTGGTCAGACCCCACCGCCAGATCCGGGATCTCGTCGCCGTTCAGATCGCAGAAGGCCGGCAGCGCCTGCCCAGGGATATCGGTCTTAATCAGCTCCCCCTTGGGCATAAAGGACAGGGAGCCATCCCCTTGGTACCAGTACACCGTCCCGTCCCCCGCGCCGACCACCAGATCCAAAACCTCGTCCCCGTCCACGTCCACGAGGGCCGGGGCGGAGTAGCTGCCCACCTCGATGGGCACGCCGGCGATGTCCGTCACCGACACGGCAATACCGGTCTCCAGCCGCCCATCGCGGAAGCCGGCGCCTTTGAAGAAGTAGAGCCGGCCGTCCTTGCTGCCGCAGAAGATATCCGCATTTCCATCCCCGTCGTAGTCCATCACCGCCGGCACAGCCCGGCAGGTATACTGGTCGGGGTAGTCCACAAAGTAGCTCCCCGCGTCCTCCTCCCGGTCCAGAGACAGCCACTCCCCGCCGGCGGCCACGTGGGTGCCGGAGGAGTAGGCGTTCTCATAGAAGTCCATGGAGAACCGGTAGTCCCCCTCCTCCTCCGCCTCATTGAGCCAGTAGGTCACGGACTCTGCCCGGAGGAACCAAGTGTAGGGATTGCGCACCAAGGCGTAGGAGGGAATCTGCAAATACTCCTCACACAGCCGGGAGAACCGGGGCAGCGCGTCATTGGCCATGCCGGTGATCTCCTCATAGTGGAGTTCCCAGCTCATGGAGGGACTGCCGAAGTAACCGAAAACCCGCTCCAGCGCATAGCCGTACTTCAGCTTGGCGACATACTCCGCAAAGCCGTTGAGCAGCAGCTGGTTAAAGCTGGCGGTGGAGTTGGAGAAGGGCGTCACGTTCCCCTCCCCCGCCGTCATGTCGAAGGTGCCCAAGGAGTACCGGTTGGGCAGCAGGGGGTTGGTGAAAAACACCCGCCCCTCCCCGTACCGGTTCATGGCGTAGAGGGTCTGCCCGTCCCACTGCACCAAGGGCTCCGCCCCGGCTGTCACCATGGCGCAGCCATAGTCCTGCGCCGCCAGCTCCTCATAGCCGTAGAAGGAGGGATAGAGGGCGGCAAAATCCTCCACCAGTGCCTGAAGGCCTCCCAAATCCTGTCCCACCTCGGGGAAGGAGAGGGCCTCCGCCGGACACCCCTCGATCTTCTCAAAGGAGGCAGCCCCGAAGAAATCCAAGGGGAAGTAGTCATAGAAGGCGTTCTCCACAAACACCGCCCCGCCGTTCTCCGCGTACTCCATAATCACCTCGGCCAGACCGGGAATCTCCCTTGTCAGCAGCTTTGGGCTCAGGTAGACCACGTCAAAGGCCCTCAGATTAAGGTTTGGCCCCACCTCCGCCTTCACCGACTTCACCGCCAGCCCCAGCAGCGTGGACTGGGACAGCCAGCCGATCAGCGCGGTGTCATCACTGCCGCTGGGGCAGAGGACCGCCGCGCGGAGCTGGTAGGCATCGCCGCTGAGGGCCTCCGCCGGGTCATCCGCCGGCTCCTCCGGCGGCTTCGGCGCGCAGCCCGCCGCCAGACCGGCCAAGAGGGCCAGGCACAGCAGAAGGGAGAGAATTTTTTTGATCATGCAGGTATCCTCCCAAAGGGATTTCTTTTTCTCATTGGGGTATTATAGCAAATTTGACAGGTGAATGCAACTGTTTGACAGCTACAGAGCGCTCTCCCGGCGGCGCCGGCGGGGAAAAAGCGCCTTTGCCGCCCTCTGTGCCCTCCTCCCTCTTATCTGATTTTACAAATTCCATATCAGAAATTTCTTGCCAATTTGATAGGATTCTCCTTGCCTCCCCCGGGGCGAATACGGTATAATACTGATCGAGAAAATTTCACGCATTGTGGAGGGGGAGTTCTGCCATGCAAAAGATCGGCTTCGACAACAACAAATATATTGAAACCCAGTCCGCCCACATCAAGGAGCGGATCGCGCAGTTCGGCGGCAAACTGTACTTAGAATTCGGCGGCAAGCTCTTTGACGACTACCACGCCTCCCGGGTCCTGCCCGGCTTCGCGCCGGACAGCAAGATCCGTATGCTGCAAAACCTCCGGGACGACGTGGAGATTTTAGTCACCATCAGCGCCGGGGACATCGAAAAAAACAAGGTCCGCGGCGATTTGGGCATCCCCTATGAGGAGGACGTGCTCCGCCTGATCGACATCTTCCGGGGGATGGAGCTCTATGTGGGCAGCGTGGTGGTTACCCAATACACCGGCCAGTCCGCCGCCGAGGCCTTCTGCAAGCGCCTCACCGCCCTGGGGATTCAAGTCTACCGCCACTACCCCATCCAAGGCTACCCCCACAACATCGGCCTCATTGTCAGCGACGAGGGGTACGGGAAGAACGACTATGTGGAGACCAGCCGCTCCTTGGTGGTGGTCACCGCCCCCGGCCCCGGCAGCGGCAAGATGGCCACCTGTCTCAGCCAGCTCTACCACGAGCACAAGCGGGGCATCCAAGCCGGCTACGCCAAGTTCGAGACCTTCCCCGTGTGGAACCTGCCCCTCAAGCACCCGGTGAATCTGGCCTACGAGGCGGCCACCGCCGATCTCAACGACGTGAACATGATCGACCCCTTCCACTTGGAGGCCTACGGTGTCACCACCGTGAACTACAACCGGGATGTGGAAATCTTCCCCGTACTGCGCACCATGTTTGAAACCATGCTGGGCCGCTGCCCCTACCAGTCTCCAACAGACATGGGGGTGAACATGGCCGGCAGCTGCATTATTGACGACGAGGTCTGCCGTCAGGCCTCCAACCACGAGATCCTCCGCCGGTACTACACCGCCCGGAAGGACCTGCTCCAAGGGCGTGCGGACCGGGAGCTGGTGGACAAGCTGGAGCTTTTGATGAAGAAGGCCGATGTCACGCCGGACATCTTCCCCGCCGTGGCCGCAGCGCTGGAGAAGGAGAGCCGCACCGGCGCCCCCGCCGGGGCTATGGTCATGCCAGACGGCGCGGTGATCACCGGCAAGACCTCCGACCTGCTGGGGGCCAGCGCGGCGCTGCTGCTCAACGCCCTCAAGCACTTGGGGGGCATCGACCAGACCTTCGATCTGATCAGCGCCCAAGTGCTGGCGCCCATCTGCCGGCTGAAAACCGGCAGCTTGGGGGGGAAGAACCCCCGGCTCCACAGCGACGAGGTCCTGATCGCCCTGTGCATCAGCGCTGTCACCAACCCCATGGCCGCCAGAGCGCAGGAGCAGATCCCCAAACTGGCTGGGTGCGACGCCCACTTCACCGTCATCCTCAGCGATGTGGACGACCGGCTCTACCGAAAGCTGGGAATCCACATCAGCTGTGAGCCGAAATGCGAGCGGCAGAGGCTGTACTATAAATAAAGCCGCTTGAACTCTGCGGATTTCAAGTGAGGGGAGAGTATGGTTTCATTGGATTGGCGGGGACCTTTTTTCGGCAGTCAGCTGTGCCGATCCCCGAAAAAAGAACGGGCCGCGCTCGGCCCTCCGCAGCGTTGAGAAGCGGGATTACGATTGGTAACTATTTTCAGGTATCATACAAGATGTTGACAAGAGCGGCCGGGTCGGCCGCTCTTGTGGAGATGGGAGGACGTATGGTGGAAACGATTGTAAAAATTTTGGCCCGGGAGCTGGGGAAGGAGGAGCGGCATATCATCAATGTGATTGCCCTTTTGGACGAGGGCAGTACCATCCCCTTTATCGCCCGGTACCGAAAGGAGCTCCACGGCTCCATGGACGACACCGCCCTGCGGACGCTGGAGGACCGTCTGCATTATCTGCGCAGCCTCCAGCAGCGGCGGGAGGAGGTGCTCTCAGCCATTGAGAACCAAGGAAAGCTCACTGAGGAGCTCACCGCCGCGGTGCACGCCGCCGCCACTCTGGCGGAGGTGGAGGACCTCTACAGGCCCTATAAGCCCAAGCGCCGCACCCGGGCCACCATCGCCCGGGAGAGGGGGCTGGAGCCCTTGGCACTGCTTCTGATGGCCCAAGAAAAGGACGGCCCCGTGCCCCTCTCCGCCGCGGCGGACTTCATCGACCCGGAGAAGGGCGTAGAGACCGCTGAGGACGCCCTTCAAGGGGCCAGCGACATTGCCGCGGAGATATTCTCCGACGACGCCGCCATCCGCAAGAGCCTGCGGGAGCTGCTGGAGCGCAAAGCCGTCCTCCGCTCCTCCGCCGTCTCGGAGGAGGATAGTGTCTACCGGCTCTACTACGACTTCGCCCAGCCGGTATCCCGGCTCCAAGGGCATCAGATCTTGGCCATCAACCGGGGGGAGCGGGAGGAGAAGCTGAAGGTCTCCTTGGAGATGGACCGGGAGACTGCGCTGATTCTCCTGCGCCGGCAGGTACTGCGCCCCGGCGCTCCAGCCATGGACTTCACCCGCGCCGCCGCCGAGGACGCCTATGACCGGCTGATTTTCCCCTCCTTGGAGCGGGAGCTGCGCTCGGCGCTGACGGAGCGGGCCAGCGAGGGGGCCATCGGACAGTTCGCCCTGAACCTGAAGCCCCTCCTCATGCAGCCGCCGGTGAAGGGCCACGTAACCATGGGACTGGACCCCGGCTACCGCATGGGGTGTAAAGTAGCGGTGGTTGACGGCACCGGCAAGGTCTTGGACACCGCCGTGGTCTACCCCACCTACGGGGAGCGGCAGAAACGGGAGGCCATCGCCAAGCTGAAAGAGCTGGTAAAGCGCCACGGCGTCACCCACATCGCCATCGGCAACGGCACCGCCAGCCGGGAGACGGAGCAGATGACCGTGGAGCTGATCCGGGAGGCGGGCGGAGAGCTGAGCTACATGGTGGTCAGCGAGGCGGGGGCCTCGGTGTACTCCGCCAGCAAGCTGGCGGCGGAGGAATTCCCCCAGTTCGATGTAAACCTGCGCTCGGCGGTGTCCATCGCCCGGCGGCTTCAGGACCCCTTGGCGGAGCTGGTGAAGATCGACCCCAAGGCCATCGGCGTGGGCCAATATCAGCACGACATGCCCCCCAAGCGGCTGGACGAGGCACTGAATGCCGTGGTGGAGGACTGCGTCAACGCGGTGGGCGTGGATGTGAACACCGCCTCCCCCTCCCTTCTGGCCCAGATATCCGGTTTGAACCAGACCACGGCGAAAAATATCGTCAAATACCGGGAGGAGAACGGTGCCTTCACCTCCCGAAAGCAGCTTTTGAAGGTACCCAAGCTGGGGCCCAAGGCCTATGAGCAGTGCGCCGGCTTCCTCCGCGTGCCGGAGAGCCGGCTGGTGCTGGATAACACCGCCGTCCACCCGGAGAGCTACGCCGCGGCGGAGACGCTTTTGAAGCTCACAGGCTACACCATGGAGGACGTGGCCGCGGGCCGCTTGGATGAATTAAAGAGCCGTGTGGCGGCGGCGGGCGCGGAGCGGCTGGCGGCACAGGCCGGCGTGGGCGTGCCCACCCTCTTAGATGTGGCGAAGGAGCTGGTGAAGCCGGGCCGGGATCCCCGTGACGAGCTGCCGCCCCCCATCCTGCGCACAGATGTGATGGAGCTGAAGGATCTGAAGCCGGGGATGGTGCTTACCGGCACAGTGCGCAACGTGATCGACTTCGGAGCCTTTGTGGACATCGGTGTCCACCAAGATGGGCTGGTACACATCTCCGAGGTATGCGGCAAGTTCATTCGACACCCCAGCGAAGTGGTATCTGTGGGGGATGTGGTAAAGGTGGTGGTGCTGGACGTGGACGAGAAGAAGAAGCGGATCAGCCTCTCCATCAAGCAGGCCAAGTAGGCCCCCTCCCGTCCGGCGGCGCCCATGTCCGCGAGAAAACCGCCCCGCACCCCAAAAACAGGGGGCACAGCTAAAAGCTGTGCCCCCTGTCGTCAATATGCAGGCTGTACGGATCTACGGCCGCTCTCCCGGCTGGCGTCTACAGCGGACTGGGCCCGGCGGCGAAGCTCCTCCGCCGTGGCGGGCGGGGAGAAGATGCACAGGCATCGAAGCGGGGTATCCCCGGTGTTTTTGATGCAGTGCAGCTCCTCGGGCGCCGCCGCGATCATGGAGTTCTCCGTCAGGTCGTAAACTTGGCCGTTGACAGAAGCCGTCCCGTGGCCGGAGACGCAGTACATCACCTCCATGGCCCCCTCATGGCAGTGCCCGTCCACCTGCCCGCCGGGCTCCCACTCGGTGAGGCGGACGGAGAAGCCAATGGGGCAGGAGGCGGTATCGGGCATCATATAGGGCACCATCACCCGCCGGTAGGGCTCGTCCACTTGGATTCCACGGGCGGGGTCGTAGGCAAAGTACATACGGCATTCCTTCTCTGCAAATCTGTGTGCTGATCGGCACGGTTTTTCAGAACCGGGAGAGGGATTCCCGCTCCGTCATGCCGAAATAGCTGCTGCGGACGGCCAAGGACTGGCTGCCCCAAGTGGTGTCGATATGACAGGTCTGGCCATCCAAGGTGGCCACTGTCCATATATGGCTCTCTGTGGACCAAGTGGTGCAGTCGATGCCCTCCAGCTTCAAAAGCAGGTTGTAGGCAGCGGTGTAACCGTCGCATACAGCCGTCCCGTTGAAAAACAGGCTGTATGCGCTGTGGGAGATGGAGTTGTCCACCGCCTGGTAGTCGTAGGTGCAATGGCTGCAAATATAGTCGTAGTAGGCATAGGCCTTCTCCCGCTGACTCATGTCGGAGGTAATGGCACCGTTGGCCCAGAGCTGGTCGTGGATGCGGATTGCCTCACTTAGCGTCCGGGAGCGGGCGGTGGCAAAGGCGCCGTCAGAGAAGAGGCTGCTGTAAAAGCGCATAGTCACCCGGTTGGTGCCGCCGTTATAGGAGCAGGAGACGGCGTTGTAGCCCTGTTCGATATACTTGCGGATGGTGTTGAGGTAGTTCTCCATCAGCGTGGAGACCATGGCCTCGCTGACCTTCTCCTCTGTCATCTGCAGGGAGATGGTGCTGGCGCCGTCGGAGAGCATGTAACGAATGTTGCTGTCAATGGCCGCCAGATCGTTGAGACTGTGGCTGCGGCGGTAGATCCCCTGAGTGACAAGGTCGGCGTAGGTCTTGGCTTGGGCGCTGTAGTAGGCGGAGACATCCCAGTCCAAAACCACCCGCAGGGCAGGGTCGGTGAGCCGGGTGAGGAGGGCGGAGAACTCGCTGCGCGTGATGGGCTCATCGGGGTAAAAGCGGCCCGTCTCATCGGAGCCGGACACAATGCCCCACTTGTAGAGCTGGAGGATATCCCGCTGGTAGGGGGTGTATTCGTCCACATCGGGAATGAAAGCGTGGGTGGCATATCCCACGGAGACCACCGCGTCATTGATGGGGAGAAACAGCTCCGCCGGCAGGGCGCGGGCGGCCAGATGGGCGGTCTGGGACCGGCTGGCCGCCTGATCCATCCGATCATCCAGAGAGTTGTCCAAGACGCCGTCGCTTTTGAGGTAGAGGACATAAGGCAGATACCACAGCTCCTCATCCAGCTCCTCGGGGACGTAGTACATGGCCCCCATCTCTGCGTCACCGTAGAAATAGAGGCTGCGCACCCGGGCGGCAAAGCCAATGACCTCCTTGACGGAGATGTTGTCGTACACGCCAAAGAGGTCCGCCGTCTTTCCTTGGGTGAGCCCCAGCGAGAAGAGGGTGGCCACATTGGGGTAGAACCAGTCCGTCTCCTTCACGTCCAGAAACCGCCCGTCATAGGCGGCGGAGGGCGTGAAGGCGGCGGGGCGGTCCACGGCGCGGACGGCAAGTCCGCTGCATAGCGCCAGACAAAACAGCAGGCAGAGCAGCCGGGCGGCGAGATGTCTTTTCATAAGCGGTGAACCTCACAGGGGTGTCAGAGGGCGGGGAGCGCCCCTCTGACGGGGCGGAAGGGGCGGGCACGCCAACCCCCGCCATATGTCAGGACTTGGGGTTCAGGATACGCAGGTTCTCCATGGTCAGCGGCTCATGATACGGGTTAAAGCTGTCGTTGATCAGCGTCAGGACTTGGTCGGGATAGAGGATGTAGTAGGAGACCTTCTTGTAGTAACCGGAGCCGTCGCCGGGGAGGGTGTAGAACTGGATGTTGTCCATCCCGGCCCCCAGCGCGATCTCCCCCATCCACACCAGATTCCCCACCGTAAGATCGGTCTTTACATAGTCCATAAACACCGCAGCGTAGGCCTGTATGGACTTCAGGTCTAAATGGGAGAGCATCTGTTTGGCCACCGTCATCAAAAACTTCTGCTGGGTGCCGATGCGGCCGATATCCTCGGTACCGTAGCCGGTGCCATCGTTGTTGTGGCGAAAGCGCACCACCTTCAAAGCCTCCTCACCGTTGAGGTGCTGGGAGCCCTTGGTGAAGTGGATATGCAGATCCTGCACCGGGTCGTCGTAATTCATGTCGATGGGCACATCAAAGGTGACGCCGCCAATGGCGTCCACCAGCTCCACAAACCCCTCCAAGTCCACGGTGATGTAGAAGTCGATGGGAATTCCCAGCATCCGGGACGCCTCCTGCTTCAGCCGAGCGGTACCCCCCACGTTGTAGGCGCTGTTGAGCTTCTTCACGTTCCAGTCCACATCAATAAGGGTGTCCCGCGGGAGGCTCACAGCGTTGATCCGCTTGTTCTTCCCGTCGATGGAGAGGAGGATGTTGGTGTCGCTGCCGCCGTTGTCGTCGTCCAGCCCGGAGACCAGAATGGTGAAATAGAGGTCTTTACGGGTAAAGACAGGCTTTGAGGGCTCCTGGTCCTTTCCGTCCTCCGGGTTCGTCTGATCCCCGCCGTCCCCCAAGGAATCCGGGTCCTGCTTGACAATGGGGTCGGGGCTGGTGGTTTTGGGCAGCTCCGGGGGGCGGACGATGGAGCGAATAAAGCCGTAGACCCCCGCGCCGAGGAACAGCAGGAGGCACAGCACCACAAGGGCGCGGCTGGTCTGCCGCCGGCGGCGTCTGCGCCTTCGGTTCTGGGGCACGCTCTGCTGGGATACAGGTGGACGGGACATGGTCGGATGGCTCCTTTGAACAGGAATGGGCGAACAGTACCCCCCTTGTTCCCCCAGCTCTCCCACAGGGGTGTGCACAGGGCATAGGGAGGTGATTCTTGGCTATCATAGCACAAAAAGGGGGCGGATACAAGGATATTTAGAAACTGTCAATATTTGTTTTCGATTTGTTTACAAGTTGTAAACGATCAAAAAAGCACCCGCCTTTTTGGCGCGGCGGCACCCCCTTGCCCTCTCCGGAACAGTACCCCCTACAGGTGGGGGTAAAACCGCATAAGGAGATTGCGAATCTCCTCCAGCAGATCCCGCTGCTGCCGAAGGAGCCGGGTCAGGCAAGCGGTCTGCTCCGCCTGCTGGCAGAGGCAGGACTGACAGGGGCAGCTCTGGCAGCCGCAGCCGGTGCAGGCGGCGGGGATGGGGTGGACATAGCGGCGCATAGACACATCGGACCAAGGGGAGGTCCCGCCGGCGCTCTCGTCCGCCTCGGCGGTCTCACCGGCCAGCTCCGTCTGAGCGCCGAGAACCGCGGCCTCGCCGGCCTCATCGGCTTCAGGGACAGCAAAGACCGTGGAGACACTGGCGGCGGAATTGGCCTGGGCGGCGGTATTTTTTGTTTTACGTTTACAGGACATAGAAAAACCTCCATTTTTTCAGCATTCTTGCCCCATACTATGCGCCAAAGCCAAAAGGGGTGCGGCAGCGGCGGAATTTTTGCCCCTATCCCCCCTTGCATATTGCTATAGACTGTGGTAAAGTGAAAAGAAATACAGCGCCGGCAGGCGCATGGAGGGATTGTTATGCACAACTTCAAACGTTTGTTCGCTGTTGGGACGCTGTGCCTCGTCTTGTCCCTGCTGCTGACCAGCCCCGTTCTGGCCCATGGACACCGGGGAGGACATCACGGCGGCGGACACTGCGGCGGCTGGTACACCGGCGGCTATGACAGCACCGCCTACGATGCTGCCGACTATACAGAGGAGAGCACCGGTTACTTCTACGGCGAATACAGCCGGCAGTGGGTCTGCGGCGGCCGCTGGCAGACGGAGATCCCCGTCTGCGCTGTGGAGGGCTGCACCGCCGCCGGCCGCCATCTCCACGACAGCATTCTCTACTGCGGCTACGCCCACGATGGCGGGTTCTGCAATGGCGCCTGCTGTGAGCTGTGCCCGGTGGAGGACTGTTCCTTTACAGGGCGCCATCTCCATGACGGCATGGTCTACTGCGGCGCCGGACACACCGCAGGCTTCTGCGGCGGCGACTGCGCCGTCTATCACCACGGCTATTGATCCAAAAGCCCCCGGCAGCCTTTGGCTGCCGGGGGCTTTTGCGGAAGCGCTCCGCGGGGCGGTTTTGAAAGGCGGTATCAGGACTGGGGACTGATACCGCGGTATTTTTTCCTTGTGGCGATGCCGCCCCGGATGTGGCGCTGGGCCTTGTTCTCATCCAAAACAGCCTTCACCTGAAGGTAGAGACTCCGATTGTACAGCGGCAAACGCTCGGCTAAATCCTTATGTACAGTAGATTTGCTGATACCAAACTTCTGGGCGGCTGCCCGGACGGTAGCCTGATTCTCTATGATGTAAATGGCCAGCTCACAGGCCCGCTCCTCGATGTTTCCCTTCAATGCGACACACTCCCTATCCAGAGGTTACTGCACTATATGAGTTTTCCTCAACAAAAATAACCTTCTGGCGGGACTTCCCATCTCTGAAATCTGCCGCAAAACCGCGGGGACAAAACAGAGCAGACGGCCAAGGGCCGTCCGCCTGCCGCTATTCGTACTGACTCAGCGCCTCCAAGCACAGGGTGCGGGCGGCCTCCTGGGCGGCCTTTGGGGCGAGGATGCGCATATTCCGGCCGAAGCCCAGCACCCAGCTGAGGAAGGTGGGGCTCAGCTCCACTGAGGCGCTGAAAATGATGCGCCCCTCCGCCCCCCGGCGGACGTGGGCCTCCCGGCCAAAGCGGTCCATGATCACGTTCAAAAGCCGCTCCGACGCCTCCACCGTTACCATGACGCTCTCCCCGCGATACATGTCGAAAATGCCCCGCACATACTCCGCCAAGTCAAACCCTTGGGGCAGAGGGTCCCGGGGCTCCTCGGAGACGGACAGGTCGCTGATCCGGTCTACCCGGTAGTTGACATAGCCCCGCTCCTCGTCGTAAGCCACCAGATAGTAGAACCGGTCCACGCACAGCGCCACCGGGTTCGCCACATAGCGGCTGCCTGAGCGGCGGTAGGACCGCTCCCCCTCCACGGACCAGTCGAAGTAACGGAAGGTGATCTTCCGGCCGGTGCTGATGGCCTCGTTGATGCTGTCGATATCATAGTAGAGCTGTTCATTGGCGGTTTTGATCCGGTTCATCACGTAGACCTGCCGCCGCAGGGAGGCCGCTTGGTGGCGGCTGACCAGTGTCTCCAGCTTTCCGATGAGCTGGAGGCTCTTCTTTTTTGTCAGGAAGGGGGAGGCCTGTACCACATCCACCAGCAGCTTCAGCTCCGGCAGCTCAAAGGTTCGGCTGCCCAAGTGGAGGTTGAAGGTCTTGTCCTTGGTGCGCACAATATCCAGGCCGAAGAACTCCAGCAGCTCTAAATCGTCATAGACCGCCTTCCGCTCGGCGCTGATGCCCAGACTCTCCAGATGGGCGATGATGTCCTTCACCGTCACCGTGTGGTCCTCGTCGGTCTGCTCGGTGAGGTACCGGGCGATATAGAGGAGCTTGAGCTTCTTATGCGCCATGGCAGCTCTCCGCGTAGGTGTCGATGAAGTCCAAGACCTCCTTGCGGCACCGCTCCCGGTCCTCCACATAGCTGAAGCCGTGGTCAGCCCCCTCCACGATCACCGTCCGCTTCTCACCCATGGCGGCGGCGTAGTTCTCGGCGGTCATGTCCGCAGGAACGAAGTTGTCCCCGGTGCCGTGGATGAAGAGCACCGGCAGGCGGCTGTTGGCCAAAGCCTGCGCGGAGGACGCGTCCTTGAGGCTGTACCCGGCAGTCAGGCGGCAGGCGATGTCCGTCAGGTGGAGCACCGGGAAGGCGGGCAGGCGGTACCACCGGCGGATGCAGTGGCGCAGCTCATCCCAAGGGGAGTTGTAGCCGCAATCGGCAATCACACCGGCCACGCTGGAGGGCAGGGGCAGCTCCGAGGCCATCATGACGGTGGCCGCGCCCATGGAGATGCCCTCCAAAAAGATGGGCAGGCGCCCCCCCAGCTTGGCGTGGAGGAACCAGGCCCACTGCTGGCAGTCGTAGCGCTCTAAGATGCCGTAGCCGATATACCGGCCCTCGCTGCGGCCGTGGGCGCGCTGATCAATGAGCAGGACACTGCACCTGTTCTCATAGAACAGGCGGAGCACCAAGGAGAAATCTATCAGCCCCGAGGAGCGGAAGCCGTGGCAGAGGAGCACACAGGCCTTGGCGTGGGGGGCCTCCAGATAGGTAGCCCGCAGGCGCAGGCCGTCCCGGGAGTGAAGGGACAGATCCTCGGTGTCCTGCTGGCTGAACCACTGGATCTCCCGGATGATCTCGTCGCTGTGCGCATTCCACCGGCCGGTGGTGAGATAGTGCTCCCACTGCTCCGGCGTCCGGTCCCGGCGCAGTATGGCGGTGCGCAGGCCGGCATAGGCCAGCCCGCCCGCGCCGGCGGCGGCAGCGGCGGTGGTGAGAAGGAGTGTCTTTTTGATATTTCGGCCCATTGTATCCTCCCTTTTCTGCGGCCAAGGCCGCGTCCCCGCTGCAGCGGGGAGATTTTTATTGGTGTTTGGGCTATTGTACCGCAAAGGAGACAGTATAGCAAGAGAAAATGGGGGATTTTGAGGGCAAAGCACCGGCGAGGGGGCAAAAAAGGACGTCCCGGCAGAACAATCTGCCGGGACGTCCCTGCCTGAAAAAGGATCAGCCGCCAAGGTACGCCTCCCGCACCTTGTCGCTGGCCATCAGCTCCGCGCCGGTGCCGCTGAGGGACACTGTGCCGGTTTCCAGCACATAGGCCCGGTCGGCCACGGACAGCGCCGCTTGGGCGTTCTGCTCCACCAAGAGGATGGTGGTTCCCGCCTTGTGCAGCTCACGGATGATGTCAAAGATCTGCTCCACTAAAATCGGCGCCAAGCCCATGGAGGGTTCATCCAGCATCAGCAGCTTGGGACGGCTCATCAGCGCCCGGCCCATGGCCAGCATCTGCTGCTCGCCGCCGGAGAGGGTCCCCGCCACCTGCCGCCGCCGCTCCTCCAAGCGGGGGAAGCGCTTGTACACGTCGGCAATGCCCCCGGCGATGGTGGAGCCCGGCTGGGTGAAAGCTCCCATCTCTAAATTGTCCTCCACGGTCATCTGGAGAAAGATCCGCCGACCCTCGGGGCACTGGGCCAGCCCGTGCTCCACGATCTTGTGGGGGGGCATCCCCTTCAGGTCCTTTCCCTCAAACTCGATGGAGCCGGACCGGGGGTGGAGGAGGCCGGAGACGGTGTTCAGGACGGTGGACTTCCCGGCGCCGTTGGCGCCGATCAGCGTCACCACCTCCCCCTCGTTGACCTCAAAGGAGACGCCCTTTACCGCGTGGATACTGCCATAGTATACATGGATATGATCAGCTTTCAGCAATGCCATGTCTACGCCTCCTTCTTCTTTCCCAAGTACGCCTCCACCACTGCCGGGTTGGCCTGGATCTCCTCCGGGGTGCCCTTGGCGATGATGCGGCCGAAGTTCAGCACACAGATACCCTCGCACACGCCCATCACTAAATTCATATCGTGCTCAATGAGCATAATGGCGATTTGGAAGGTGTCCCGGATCTTGCGGATGTTGTTCATCAGCTCCGCCGTCTCCGAGGGGTTCATCCCCGCCGCCGGCTCGTCCAAGAGCAGCAGGCTGGGGTTGGTGGCCAAGGCCCGGACAATCTCCAGACGCCGCTGGGCGCCGTAGGGCAGGGAACCGGCCTGGTGTTTGGAGAGATCCTGCATGTCGAAGATGGACAGCAGTTCCATGGCCCGCTCCTTGGCCACCCGCTCCTCCTTCCAGTAGCCGGGGAGGCGCAGGATGCCGCTGGCCATGCCGTAGCGCATCTGATTGTGGAGGCCCACCTTTACGTTGTCCACCACACTCAGGTTGTCAAAGAGGCGGATGTTCTGGAAGGTCCGGGCAATGCCCGCACGGTTCACCTGTGCGGTGGTCATGGAGTGGGTGTCGCGGCCGTCCAGGAGGATGGTGCCCCTTGTGGGCTGATAGACCTTGGTCAAGAGGTTAAAGACCGTGGTTTTCCCCGCGCCGTTGGGGCCGATGAGCCCGGCGATCTCCGTGCGGCCGATGGCCATGTTGAAATCCGCCACGGCGGAGAGGCCGCCGAAGTCAATGCCCAGGTGGCGGCACTCTAAAATGGGGCTTTTGTCCGCGTCCCGCTCGGGGATGATGTTGGTGCTGGGCACCGGCACCAGCTTGGGCTTGGGATAGGCCTGCTGCTTACTCATGGTCCCCGCCTCCCTTCACAGTCTCCCCGCTCTTCTGAAACAGCTCCCGAAAGGTCCCGCGGACCTTCTCCATCACGGCGGCGAAGAACTGCTGCATGGTCGGGTTGTTGGTGGCCAGCATCACTATGATCAGCACGATGGCGTAGGCCAGCATCCGGAAGTCGGCGAACTCACGCAGGGCTTCCGGCAGGATGGTCAGCAACGCCGCGGCGATGATGGAGCCCCGGATGTTGCCCATGCCGCCCAGCACCACGAACACCAGCACTAAGATGGAGGTGTTGAAGTCGAACTTCTTGGCGGCAAGGCCGGTGTAGTTGAGGCCGTAGAGCACGCCGGCGGCTCCCGCCAAGGCGGCGGAGGTGACGAAGGCCATCAGCTTGTACTTGGTCACCGACAGTCCCACGCTCTCCGCGGCAATCCGGTTGTCCCGGAGGGCCAGAATCGCACGGCCCGCCCGGCTGTCCACCAGATTCTGCACCACGAACAGCGTCACCAGTACCAGAAGGAACCCGGCGGTAAAGGTGGAGAGCTTGGCGATGCCCACGGCCCCCATGGGTCCCTTGATGATGGGCACGCCTCCCTCACTCAAAACGAGGCGGCTCCCCTCCAAGGCGGCAATGTGGACGCCCTTCTCATCTATCCCCACGTAGAGGATGTTCATAATATTCTTGACAATCTCCCCGAAGGCCAAGGTCACAATGGCCAGATAGTCCCCCCGGAGCCGCAGCACCGGCACGCCCACCAGCAGTCCGAAGAGGCCGGCGAAGAGGGCGCCCGCCACCATGGCGAGCATCAGACGCACCCAGCCCGCAGGGATAGCGGCCTGGAGGGCCGTGGCGGCAACGATGCCGGTAAAGGCGCCGATGCTCATAAACCCGGCGTGGCCTAGGCTCAGCTCGCCGGAGACACCCACCACTAAATTCAGCGACACCGCCATGACGATATAGGCGCAGATGGGCACCAGCTGGCCCTGGAGAGAGGATTTGATATTGCCGCCGGCGTTCAGCGCTTGGACGATGGCGTAGGCGGCAATGACAATGGCGTAGTTGATGAGTGATCTGCGCGTATTCCGGCGCAGGCGGCGCTTTTTCTCAGTTTTCATACCTGCTACCTCACACTTTCTCCTGAATCTGCTTGCCCAACAGGCCCGTGGGCTTCACCAGCAGCACCACGATCAGCACCGCGAAGACAATGGCGTCGGCCAGCTCTTGGGAGAGGTAGGCTTGGGTGAAGATCTGGATCACACCCAAGAGCAGTCCGCCCAAAAAGGCCCCGGGGATGGAGCCGATGCCTCCGAACACCGCGGCGGTAAAGGCCTTGATGCCGGGCATGGAGCCGGTGGTGGGCAGAAGGGTATCATAGGCGGAGCACATGAGCACCCCGGCGATGGCGGCCAAGGCGGAGCCGATGGCAAAGGTCATGGAGATGGTAGCGTTGACGTTGATGCCCATGAGCTGGGCCGCGCCCTTGTCCTCGGAACAGGCCCGCATGGCCTTGCCCATCTTGGTCTTGCCGGTGAAGGCGATAAGCCCCGCCATGATGGCCACACAGGCCACTACCGTGACGATGGCCACATAGGTGATGCGCAGCTGACCACCAAAGAGGCTGACGCCGTTTTGTTCCCCCACCACGATGAAGGCGGGGAACTTCTTGGGGTCGCTGCCCCACCAGAGCAGGGCCGCGTTCTGGAGGAAGTAGCTGACGCCGATGGCGGTAATCAGCACCGCCAAAGACGGGGCCTGGCGCAGGGGCTTGTAGGCCATCCGCTCAATAAGCATACCCAAGGCCGTGCACAGCGCCACCGCCAGCAGCACACCGATAACAGGGGGCAGGTTGTAGGCGCTCACGGCGAAGAAGCACACATAGGCCCCCACCATGATCACGTCGCCGTGGGCGAAGTTCAGCATCTTGGCGATGCCGTAGACCATGGTGTAGCCCAGAGCGATGATCGCGTAGATGCTGCCTAAGCTGATCCCGCTGATCACATTGGAGAGAAAGGACATAGACACACCTCTTTTTACTCTTTTTCGCACAATTCCAGCAATTTTAGGAGGAATTGCCGGAGCCTCTCAAACAGACTGATACGGCAGAAAAAACCGCAACAGGCAGGGCTGCTTTGCCGTTGTGGACTTTTCCGCCATATCAGATTCCGCGCCTCTGAATAGGCCGGAGAGGAGGGCCGTCAGAGCGGCGGCCCTCCTCTTGGGATTCGCGCTTAGGAGAGATCGTTCCCCTAATTTACATGTTGACGTAGATGCCATTCTCGATCACCACAGCCACAGGCTCCTTGGAGACCTCGCCGCTGGTGTTCCAAGTCATGCCGGAGCCAGTGAGGCCGTCCACGCTGAAGCCGCTGTCGGTGAAGGCGGAGATCAGGGCGGTGCAGATGTCCTCGTGGCTCATGCCGTCGTTGATGCCAGCCTTCTTGGCGGCCTCATAGATGGCGTAGACGCAGTCGTAGCCGTCGGCGGCAAACTGGTTGGGCTCCACGCCGTTGGAGAGCTTCTTGTAGCTGTCGATGAAGGTGACCGTGCGCTCATCGGTGGCGTAGGCGTTGAAGGGGGTCATCAGCATCAGGCCCTCGGCCAGGCTCAGATCAAAGCCCTCCATGGTCAGGATGCCGTCCATGCCGTCCGCGCCAAAGAACTTGGGGGCATAGCCGATGTCCTTGGCCTGCTTGAGGATGTTGGAGGCGGGGGTGTAGTAGATGGGCAGGAACACCAGCTCGGCGCCGGCGGACTGGGCGTCGCGGACCTGCACGGAGAAGTCGGGGTTCTTGTCGTCGGCAAAGGTGGACACGGATACCACCTCCAAGCCCTGATTGGGGGCCTCGGCGGCAAAGGCTTCGTAGATGCCGGTGGAGTAGGCATCAGCGTTGTTGTAGATTACGGCGATCTTGGTGGCCATCTTGTTCTCAGCGATGTACTTAGCGGCGGTGACGCCCTGGTTGGGGTCGGTAAAGCAGATCTGGAACACGTTGTCCCGGCCGGCGGTGACATCGGTAGAGGAGGCGGAGGGGGTCAGCTGGAAGTACCGGTCGGCGAAGGTCTCGCCGGCCACGGCCAAGCAGGGGGCGGAGGTGGTGCAGCCATAGATTACGTCCACATCCCAGTCCTGGAGGCTGCGGTAAGCGTTGATGGCCTTCTCGCCATCGTGCTCGTCGTCCTCGAACTTGTACTCGATCTTGATATCGCTCTGCATGGCGTTGATCTCGTCCACGGCCACCTGGGCGCCCCAGTAGGTGGCGTTGCCGTAGATGGCGGCGTCGCCGGTGAGGGGCCCGATGCCGCCGATCTTCAGCGTCACGGCGCCGGTGCTGTCGCCGCCGTTGGTATTGCCGGCATCGCTCTGGCCGCCGGTATTGCCGCCGCTGTTGGCGTTGCTGCCGCCGTTGTTGGCGTTGCTGCCGCCGTTGTTGGCGTTGTTGCCGCAGGCGGCCATGGCCAGCACCATTGCGGCGGCCATGAGCAGGGCTAAAAACTTTTTCATACTGAACAAAACTCCTTTTCAAATGGGATACGGCCCGCCTCCGCCAATCCACCGGAGACGGACAAGATGACACGTTTCGCGTCTGGTCTATGATAAATCCTCATTATAACAAAGTCAATGGTCAATCTGTCCGCAATTTTTCACAATACCCCTGCCCGATTTGGTATCATTCCACATGGACTGGCCCGTTTGCGGAAAATAAATCACGGCATTACAAGTTTTTCTCCCTGGCTGCCCTGCGGTCCGCGGCTGGTTTCTGCTTTTTGACCATTACACTTTCTCATATAAGTGTGAAGGACATTCATAGCCGCTGCCCCGCTCCGCCGGCCCGTGGACGGTATCGGGCCTTCTGCCGGCAGTACCCGCACCGCCGGCAGAAGGCCCTTTTGTCTCCGCTATCGTAATAGTAAAGGAAGAGCTTTTGCGCCGCGGGACGGTCTAATCGAGCGCAAAGGCGTACCGCCCGTCTCCGCTGAGGTGGATCCCCTTGATCCGCCCCACACTGTCCAGCTCCAAGAAGCACAGCGCAACATACTGCTCCGGCCCGCCCTGGGCCAAGGCCAGGCAGGCTTTCCCGCGGCTGTAGGGGAGGCCCTCTGTGCTCTCCGTCAGATGGGCCAAGCGGGCGAAGTAGCAGCTCTCCGGTGTCAGCGCCGCCTCCACGTCCTTCAGCAGAGCCATCACGCTCTCCGCCCCGTGGATCCGGCCCTCGGCCCGGTTGGAGTCATAGACGCACTCGCTGTGCAGAATGGGCCGGAGCCGGTCTGCGTCCCCTTCCTCGAAGAACCAGCGCAGCGCCAGCAGATCACTCTGCTCATCGTAGACGATGCCGCCGGCCCAGTCCCCCGCCGCCGCGTCGCCGCTGAGGACGCACAGCGCGGATACCGCCGCGCCGACTTTCACCAAGTCCCGCTGCTCCTCGGCCACCAGCTCCGCCGTGTGGCACAGCTCCACATCCCCCAGCGCCGTCTCCACCGTGGCCCGGACAAAGGTGGTCATAAGCTCCATGCCCATGTAGGTCTCCCCCACCCGCACATCCTTCACCACGCCGAAGAGCCGCGTCAGATTCCGCTCCTCCTCCGGAACATCCTCCCCGGCATAGCCGCAGGCAAAGAGGCCGCCCTTCTCCAGCAGGACGCCCTCCTCCACCTGCCGGGGCGTCTCCGCCTCCTCGGCGGGCAGATAGGTGATCTCCTTGGGAAACCCGGCCATATTCAGCCGCAGGGCCGTCCCCGGCCAGATCCCGGGCAGCACGTCGGCGTTGACGATCTCCACCACCGCCGCCGCCCCGGAGTTTCCTGTGACCAGCAGCCGCCGGCTCAGCTTATCGTAGTGCGCCGGCGTCAGATCATCCGCCGCCTCGCACGCCCACAGGCAGTCCGACGCCCCGTGGGTATCCATCCCCAAGAGCTCCGACTCACCAGTCTCGCTGTCTTGGCGCAGGCGCACATTCACAATGGCGTCCCCCAGCCGGCAGCGGCAGTACTCGCCGCCGTAGCCGGGAATCCGCTGCCCCTCCACGCTGGCCAAGGTTGCCAGCCGGAAGGCGTCCTCCGGCTTGGCCACCAGCTCGCTCAGCCCGAAATTTTCAAAAAAAGCTGACATGGTGTACTCCTTTTTGTATTTTAAAGAGGGGACTTCGTCCCCCCCCTTCAGATTCCGCCCCGCTGGGTCTGCGGCCCAGCGGGGATCTCTTTTTGCTTTGACTTGCGCAGGCGGAATGAATCCGCCTTTGCGCCCAAGTTTTGGCCAATGTCCAAAACGCTTGTACGCGCCATTCGGCGCGGCCAGCCCGCGGACTGGTGGGCGCGCCCGCGGCGCGGGGGCGGGGGATTTTTCCGAAACCGCAGCGTTAAGAAAATATGCCAGCGGCATATTTTTAGCGCAGGCCCCGCCGACCATGTTGACCAAGTGGCGCCGGGAATAACGAAAATACCATTTTTCGTCCGCTTCGGCAAACAAAACCGCGGGGGCTGCGCCTCCCTTGGATACCCCCTGCCCTGCGGGGTTATATGGGGAGGTTGTGCAGCTTTAAGAAGGACAGCTTGTCCCAGTAGCCCCGCTGGAAGCGGATCTTCTCGTCTGTTACCTGAAAGAAACCGCAGCCTCGGAGACCTAAGGGGTCCCGCCACTCTAAGATTGCCCACTGTCCGTCCTCGAAGAGGTTCTCTGCGATGCAGACCATCTCTGCGGCAGAAAACTCATCCTGAAACATCTTTTTGATATTCTCCCGGCCCGCTACCGGCTCGTTGGCTACCTGATGATTGATCGCGTCCTCGTGGTACAGTCCGGCGATGGTCTCCGCATCTCCTGCGTTAAACGCCGCTACCCAGCGTTCTACGACCTCTCTTGGTCTCAGCATAAAGCCTCCTCCCCTTCCCGAGGCCTTCCTAAGGCCGCGAGGGGCCTGCCTGCTGCGCGTGATACTCCTGATATACCGTGCCCTCCAAATCTTTCCACTGGAATACCCCGTTTTCCAAGGTCATATAGCTGTGCCGGCTGCCCCCCTTGGGAATGGAGACGGAGCCTGGGTTCATATAGACATAGCTGCCGTGGGGCGTACAGGCGGGGACATGGGTGTGTCCGTTGAGCAGCACCGTCCCTTCCCGCATAGGCGGCAGGTACATCTCATTCCACAGGTGTCCGTGTGTCGCGTAAAGGACCACGCCGTCGGCCTCCAAGAGGGCGTAGTCGGCCATAATGGGGAACTCCAGTACCATCTGGTCCACCTCACTGTCGCAGTTTCCCCGCACCGCCACAATTCGCTCCTTGATGCCGTTGAGCATATCATAGGCCTTGGGGCAGTCGTACTCCTCCGGCAGAGCGTTCCGAGGGCCATGGTAGAGCAGATCCCCCAGCAGCAGCACCTGATCCGGATTTTCCGCTTCAATCTGGGCCATCAGCTGGGCACAGTAGTGGGCGGAGCCATGGATATCGGAAGCAATCAGCAGTTTCATAGGGTGTATTCTCCTTATAGAAGCGTTAATTTTAACCATTTTGGGCTATTGTACCACAGCCCGCCCCGCCGCGCAAGAGAGGAGCCTGCCTCCCTTCAAAATTTTTATAGATATTTTTCATAAAAAGTATTGACAACAGAAAAACTTTATAGTATATTATGTTCAGAAAGGGTGAGTCCAATGTACTAATCCATTCGCATAGGACACCGAGCTCCCGGCGAAGGAAAGCAGCCGATCCCACCACCCGATGTACAGGGGCCTGCGGCGGAGGCCGGGGCAAGAGATGATCGCGGACATGCGTTTTGAGCGGCGGAGCGGAAGGTGTATAGGGAATCTAACGAAAGTGAGGTAACCATGGATGTTAGATAATAAGGATTCTGAGGAATGACCCTCAACTGGATTTGCGCCGTACGCGCAGAGCGGTTGAGGGTCATTCCTATTTTTGCGCCTGATGGGCGCGGTGTTTTTATGTGCCTGACCAGGCACGTTATTTTTTTGCCCTTGGCCCTTTGCGCTGCCCGCCGCAAGAACCTCTGTTGGCAGTATGGGGTACTTTCAATGCCCCGCTGCCGCGCCGCCCCGGCGCGGAACCGGGCGGGGCCTTCGCCCTCCGGCGCCCCGCCTTTCTCGCGCGAGAAAAGCGGGCAAAAAGCGTTATTAGGGGACAAGCCGGCGGACTTTATCCCCTTTCAGGGGCACAGTCCTTACGCCCAACCCCTAAGAACCCCAAACTACGACGGCCCTTCAGTAGGCTGGTGCGGAAATTTAGTCTATCGCGTCGGCCGCAGCGGCAGTGGTTCTCACACAGATAAAGGTATCCCGAAAGCGCCCCTCCGTCTTTAGCCTTGTGATAAACCGCCACTGCCGCTCCGCCTCTCCCGCCACGACCTGCCCCCGAAACTTGGAGGTCGAATCGCCGGCTTGGTATCGCAAATACCGCCGCGCCTGACGATGGTAGAAGGGGCGCACAATGTGCGCCCCTTCTACCGATACCCACCGCACTGGGCCGAACAATTGTGGCGCTTTGCCACCCTCGCTAAGGGGGGAGCCGCCGCATAGCGGCGGAAGGATCCCCTGCAAGCACTCCCGTCAAATTCATTTGTAGGGCGCACCGCCCCGGCGCGCTGTCCCCCGTCCGCCGGAACGCCTCAAAAAACCGTACTACTTTCTGTCCCCCTCCATCCCCTCCACTCTCCCATCCTCCCAAGGGGCCCTGCTGGGCCGTGCCCCCAAAAGCCTTGGTACTGCACCGCGACGCCCTCCTGCTGCGGCGTCAAAAAAAACAAAAAACCCTTGACTTTCTCCTCCAAACGCCGTATTGTAAAACCATTAAGTCAGTAAAAAGGAGCCTCCCCCATGGAAACAAACAACAACCGCGTAGCGCTGATTGCATTCTATAACACCAAGGCCTTGGGCGTCCGCTACTTGGAGACGGCCCTGCGTAAAGGCGGCTACGACGTGGATCTGATCTTCTACAAATCCTTCAACAGTGTCCACCCCTCCAAAACCACCCAGCAGGAGCTGGATCTGCTGGTTCAGCGGGTCCGCTCCTTCAATCCCCTCTTCGTGGGCCTCTCCGTAATGTCCTCCATGTACTTGGACACCGTCGAGCTGGTGATCGACGCTCTTACCCAAAACCTTGATCTGCCCTTGGCCTTCGGCGGAGCTTTTGCCTCCATGTTCCCCCAGCGGTTCCTCCGCCGGGAGGGACGGGACTTCGCCATCCGCACCGACGGTGAGCACGCCATCTGCGCCCTGTCCGACGCCCTTCGCACCGGCGGCGACTACAGCGCCATCCCCTCCCTCTGCTACCTGAGGGACGGCCAGCCGGTGGTCAATGACATCGGCCAAATGGAGGCGGACATCGACGCCTACGGCCTCCCCGCCATTCACAGCGAGAGGGCCTGCTTCATCGAGCACGACAAGGCCGTCGAGGGGGACCCCCAGCTCAGCACCCTCAGCTACGAGGTTATCGCCTCCCGCGGCTGTCCCTTCACCTGCTCCTACTGCTGCTGTGTCAACTTGGCCCGGCTTCTGCCCCAAGGGGTGAAGCACGTGCGCACCCGGTCGGTGCACAGCGTAATGGAGGAGCTGAAAATCGCCAAAAAAGTCTGCAAAAAGCTGGTATTTGTCCACTTCTATGACGAGATCTTCCCCAATCTCCCCGGCTGGGTGGACGAATTTGTGGCGGAGTACAAAAAGCACATCAACCTGCCCTTCACCATCTGGTCCCACCCCAAGATGGTGGATGAGGAGGTGTTGCGCAAGCTCAAGAGCGTGGGCCTCACCGAGGTGATCATGGGCATCCAGTCCGGCTCCCCCCACATCCGCAGGGACGTGTTCCACCGCTACGAGACCAACGAGGACATCATCGAGGCCACCCGAATCATCCACGACACCGGCGTGTTCTGGGCCAGCTACGACTTCATGCTCCGCCACCCCTTTGAGAGTTTGGAGGACCTCCAGCAGACCTACTGGCTGGTGAAGAAGATGCACGGCCCCTTTGAGCTCCAGCTCCACGGCCTGAATTTCCTCCCCGGCACGGATATTGTGCCCATGGCCATCGAGCAGGGCCACTTCACCGCCGAGGAGATGGACGCGGTGATGTACGCCTCCATGGAGGACCAGTTCGGCGCCTACTGGAAGCGGGAGAACGAGCCGGACAGCAAAATGTGGTACGCCATGATCTACTGCCTCCAGTTCCCCTCCACGCGGAAAAAGGTGGAGCAGTGGGAGTCCGACCCCACCGCCCACCGCGCCGAGATCGATGCGCTGTACACCAAGGCCCAGCAGCTGGCCCGGCGGCGGTACTACTATAAGAAAGCCCGGGTGGTCTTGAAGAGCAAGTTCCATTTGGGGTGAGGCCCGCCCTGCTGCCGCAGGCACTCAGGTTAAAAATAATTCACATTTTCTATTGACAAACCATCTGCTGAGTGATATATTTATAACGCAATAAGTTAAAAATATATCACTCGGAGGAATGGGATATGCGCTCAAAGGTTACATTAAAGGAGCTCGTAGGAACCAAGATCATCTATGCGGTGCTTTTGGTCTGCTACTACTGGATGTGGGCCAGACGGGATTGGCACAGCTATTATGAGACCATCCAGAACGTGGTGGTTATATTTACCATTGTATTTTTCCTGCTGCAAGCAAGCCGTGTCCACAAGTACAGCAAGGAGGAAAAGGACGAGCTGGCGATTCAAAATCTGCGCAGAACAGACGCAATTGGATTAAAAATCATGATCGCGGCCGCGGTGGTCATCGCCTTTGCCTGCGCCGTCAGGGCCATGGATGGTCCGGCAGCGGGCTATGCGCTGGTGGGCACGATACTGGTATTGGCTGTGGTCCGGTTCATCATATTCTGTGTGATGGACAGCAAAGGCGTCTGAGGCCGCCCCCCTCCGCTGTGATTTGATCCACGGTATTCTGCGCGCCGGACAGTAAGGGAGTCTGATATGGCCCTGAAGACGAAGGTCAAGGAATATCGGGAAAAAGAGGGATTAAAACAGAGCGAGCTGGCGGAATTGGTACATGCGCGGCGTGAAACCATCGTACATCTGGAGAACGGAAGGTATAACCCGTCGCTGAAGTTAGCCATGGATATCGCCAAGGTATTCCATGTGTCGGTGGAGGACCTGTTCACCTTTACAGAGGACTGATCCCAGACAATCATAGTCCCGGTAACGCAAGTTATCGGGACTGCTTGCCTTTGCCATAGAAAGAGAAAACCGCCGTGTCGGGCGGTGGAAACAGCAGATTTGGGATGTGTCGATAAAAAGCGGGAAAGTCCTGTTTTGCAGATATTTCCCGAAAATATCTCAGCAATTTCCTGCGGAATGGGCTGAAATGACAGCGGAAGTGCAAAGCGGCAGGCCGCAGAGCGATGCAGCACCCTGCGGCTCTGTACGGGTGAATGCGGCACTCAGCACAGCGATTTATATCGCACCATAGCCATTATGCCCAGCTCAGCGACGCAGTTTCAAGGCTGAACGTGGATTTTGCTGTGCATACATTTTTGGCGGGGCTGAGGTGAAAACCCGTTTCCGTCTTTTGTGTTTCCAATAAAAGCCCCAAAGCGGAGCCCATTCCCGCCCGCCTCGGGCCCTGCTGGGAATATACTTTGAGGAAAAAATGCACGACGAAGAAACTGCCGTCCCTCACGCTGGCTCTGTGCCTGAAACTGACCCTCCCCGCCCTATCGGCGGAGGACGCCCAATCCCGCATCTCCACCCAGACCTCCACAGAGGAGGCGCCTCTGAACAAGAGCGTATGCCATGTTCCAAGGCAGCAGAGAGGGCCTAATTCACACCACGGCCTTTAAGCCGAACCTGCCCTGCACGCGGGGGGGAGGTCGTGATTTCCCCCTACCGCGTTATGGGTGGGTAAATCCGGCAGAATTTCGCCGGATCGGTTGGGTATTTTAGAAATACAGTACAAAACAGGCCGCCTTTTCAGAGAAAAGGCGGCCTGTTTTTTTGTTCTTTATTCCGGTTCCGCAGAGGCGGAGGGGCGGAGCGGCGCCGGTCCTACAGATCAATTGTCTCCCCGTTCAAAGCCGCGCCGGTGAGGCGGTCATTTTCATAGACAAGCTTCAATGAGAAGAAGGGCTGATCCTCCTCGAGAAGGCGGAAAAAGAACTTATCCCCCTCCCAGATGGGGAGATCAAAGACCTTCTCCTTGGGGACCCACTCCAGATTCCCCTCATCGCAGTCCTTCAGCGTGCCAATATAGCGGTCGGCGGTGTAGAGGTACATATACTCGGTCTCCCAGCCGGAGGCCACGAAGGTGACAACCCCCCGGAAGCGGTAGCTGGTCAGCGTCAGGCCGGTCTCCTCCCATACCTCCCGGAGCAGGCACTCGTCGGGGCTTTCGTCCCGCTCGAATTTGCCGCCGACGCCGATCCACTTGTCTTGGTTTACATCGTGGAGCTTTTTGACACGGTGGAGCATTAAATATTCCTGATTTTCGTTTTCAATGTAACATAAGGTACAGTTTTTCATAGAACCCAAACACCTCACAAAAAGTATTACCATTATATCGGAGAACGGATAACTTGTAAAGATAACTTGTGCCCAACTATACCAATCGCACGCCGGCGGTTTATTGGTGCTATTTTTGGATTGGTCTGAAATTTGCAGCGCCCGGCGGACGGCTTCTCCCAATTTCCCCGCCGGCATTGAAAGTGAAGCCCCCTTGTGGTATAATATTATCTCCAAACGGCAAGGCAGGAAGTAATATGTGCCATGTTTTGCGGCTGCCGCTGTAAACAGCGGCGAGCAAAACGGCTCAAATCAAATGTATGATTTGCGGATTTTTCATTCGGAAATCATAGCTTCCATGCAGCTGTGATAGGTCGGGCCAAGCCTTTTTTCTGTCCCCCGACAGAGGGACAAAATAGGGCGCGCTGTGCTGCTTTTCCCTTGTTTCTATGGGATGTGGTATCATTTTAGACGGGAAAGTTGGAGAGGAGGACGGCTGATGGGAGAGGGTACGGTGACGATTGATCTCCATGGAATGAGCTGTTATCAGGCCCAGATTGCCGTCGACGGGGCGCTGCGGCGGGCTAAGCGGGATACTTACCGCATTGAGCTGGTACATGGCTACCATGGGGGGTCGGCCCTGCGGGATATGGTGCGGCGGACGTATAAAAACCACCCCAAGGTCAGGCGGATCGACATCGGTTTGAACCCCGGCGTCACGGAGCTGGTACTGCGGGAATATTGAGCCGGCGGATACATATCGGATGTTGTGAATATGTAGGAAAAAGTTCTGGATTTTTTGTGGGGCGATGGGCGGAACGGCAGGGGACGGGCGGCGAAATGGTATGGTTTTGCTGCTTCTTGGTATAAAATAGCCCTCTGAAACCCCCTTAAAATGGGAAAAAACCGCAAAAAAACGGCGAAAAACGCCAAAAAAACGATAGTGAGTTGCACGGAAAAGAGGAGACGCTATGAGTTATCAGACGGCACTGTTCGATTTGGACGGCACCCTTTTGGACACCATCGAGGATTTGAAGGACGCGGTGAACCACGAGCTGGCCTTGGAGGGGGATCCCCTGCGGAGTTTGGAGGAGATTACCAATTTTGTGGGCAACGGGCTTCGGAATTTGATGCTCCGCGCGCTCCCCGACGGGCGGAGCGAGGAGGAGATCGACCGGCGCACCGCCAGCATGAAGGCCTACTACTCCGCGCACAGCCGCGTAAAGACCAGACCCTACCCCGGCATGGCGGAGCTGCTGCGGGAGCTCCGCGCCGCCGGCGTGGCGGTGGCGGTGGTGTCCAACAAGGCGGACAGTGTGGTGAAGGACCTGTGCGAGGGCTACTTCCCCGGCGGCGTGGACGCGGCGGTGGGGGAGATCGCCGGACTGCCCCGGAAGCCGGCGCCGGACACCGTGGAGCTGGCCCTCCGGCAGATGGGCCGGGGGAAGGAGGGGGCCGTGTACATCGGGGACTCGGAGGTGGATGTGGCCACCGCCCGGAATGCCGGACTCCCCTGCCTCTCCGTCACCTGGGGGTTTCGGCCCCGGTCGGTACTGGAGGAGGCCGGGGCGGCGGTGCTGATCGACAGCTCCGAGGCGCTGCGGCGGGCCATCTTGGGGGAGGACTGAGACGTGGAGGAGATAGATCGGGAGGCCGTGATCACCCGGCGGATGGTGGACGCCATGGAGGCCGGGGAGCTGCTGGCCCTAACCCGGCGGCACGCTGAACTGCTGGGGGAGCGGTTCCCCAGGCGTGCGGAACACTTTTACGCCCCGGAGATCACCGATCTGCCCCACCTCCTCCGGCGGCTGTACCGGATGGACCCGGAGGGGTTCCGGGAGATGGTGGGGGAACAGTGCGGACGGGACTACCTCGCCGGACGGCTCTGGGCGGCGGTGCTGCTCTCCCACGGTGGGACACTGCCGGAGGGGGCGCTGCGGCGGCTGGAGCGGACCCTGCCCGAGGCCCTGCTGAAAGTGGAGGAAAAGGAGCTGAACGGACCCAAAGGGCCCTATATTGAGATCCGGGAGCACCCGGGGGACGTGGACTCCGCCCTGTTCTGGGAGGTCAGCGACGCCGCCCGACAGCTCTGGACGGGGCAGGGCTACCACTACCGGCGGACCCGGTGCGGCCAGCTCTCCAAGGCGCTGGAGCTGCGGGAGAAGTGGCTGCGCTGTTCCCACGGCGACAGCGCGGGGCGGCTCTATGAGATGGGGTGGAGGCCCTTGGATGTGATGCTCTCCTACCTCCTCGGGGCAGTGGACAGCACCTATTTCGCCCCGGTGGACCCGGACTGCGCCGCCGAGGCGGCCCGACGGGACCCCCTGACGGCGGAGAAGCTGCTGGATCCGGACTGCTATCGGGCGTGGTTTGCGGAGGAGTTCCACCCCTCCTATTTTATGGACATGGCCCGGGCCTGGGGGGAGCTGCTGTTCCTCCACGCCGGGTGGACGGATACGGCCCCCTTGGAGCGGGGACACCGGCTGAAGAAGGCGGCCGGGTGGTACCGGGAAATTTTGGAGCGGCGGCAGAACCCCCTCTGGGCACAGCGGCAGCTGGAGGAGAGCCTGCGGGCGGCGGGGCTTCTGCCCGCCGAGACGGCGCCGGCCTATGAGGGCGCTAAGCTGGCCAAGCGGCAGCGTCTGATACTGGTGCAGGCGATGGTGTGCCGGTACCTGTGGCGGTTTGGCGACCTTGTGGCTGCGGCGACGGCTGGAACGGCGGAGGTCCTTACAGGGCTGCTGTGGGGCGTCTATGAGGGGGAGCGGCTGATACAGGCGTTTTTGCTGGACGGGCAGGGGGATGCCTACGGCGAGGACGGCGGGGCGCTGAAGCTCTCACCGAAGGACCGGGTGGGGCTGGCGACCCCTTCGGAGCTGACGCGGGAACAGCTGAGCCTGTGGAGGAAGCGGCTGAAAGCGGCGGGGGTGAAGCCCCTGATCCGCCAGCTCTCCCTGCCGGCGGAGGCGCCGGATTTCGGGGCGTTTGAGGACGTGGTGACGAGGAATATCACCGTCTTTACCGCCGCGGGGAAGTGGGGCATGGATATGCCCCATCAGCCCAGCCACTGCCGGACGGACCTGCTGGACCCGCTCCACGGGTACGGGGCGCGGATCTGGTTTGAGCGGATCTGGAGCGGGTCGGAGTACAGCTGCGATGAGGCGGCTGTCCGGGGGGTGTGCTTCTATCGGATGGACGGCGCGGCCTTCCGGGACTATCTGCCCCGGCGGGCGCTGGTGCCCCCGGAGGCGGTGCCCCGGCGGTTCGCCGTGCTGGCTGGGGCCGCCTTCCGGCAGGTGTCCGGGCTGAAGTGAGAGTTTTATTGAGAAGGAGAGACAGCTATGATCAAGCACGTTGTGATGTGGAAATTCCGGCAGGGGACGGAGCGGGAGATGGAGGCGTTTTTAAGCCGCTTGGGCGGGCTCTACGGCGTGATTCCCCAGATCAAGGCCCAGGAGATCGGCGTGGACTGCGCCGGCGGGGGGAATTACAGCGCGGTTCTGACGTCCGTATTTGAGAGTATAGAGGATTTGAACGCCTACAAGAGTGATCCCCGGCATGTGGAGGTCTCCGCGCTGTGCAAGGCCATTCGGGAGGACCGGGTGGCGGTGGACTATCTCTTGGATTGACCGCTGTCTGCCCCTGTTTTTTTGAAAGAAGGAGGCCGCCCCTATGGGGAGGCCTCCTTCTTTTCTACAGCGGCTGGGGGACGAAGCCTTGGGAGGTGAGCTGCATAGTCTCCCGAAAACCGCAGGCGATGGACAGCTCCCGGGCCTCTTGGAAGCCGAAGAGGAGATGTTCCGCTTGGTGGCAGTCGCTGGTGATCAGGATCCGTCCCCCCAAGGCGCGGAGCTCTTGGAGGAGGGCGGGGTCGGGGTAGGGCCGAGTGCGGCAGCCCCGGGCCATGGCCCCGGTGTTGATCTCAAAGATCAGGTCCCGGCGGGCCAAGGTATGCAGGGCCTCTCGGGCGGCGGCGCGGCAGCGGGGGTGCTGGGCGGGAAAGAGTCGGTCGCCCTCGTTGAATTTGGTGATCAGGTCGAAGTGGCCCACGATCTGGCAGGGGGTGCGCTCCGCCGCGGCGGCTACGGCGGCGTAGTAGTCCTCCACAAGGGCGAGAAGGTCCCCGCCGTACTGCTCTGCGCCCTGGAGAAGTTCCTCCGGGGTGTCATCCACGCAGATGCGCCGGCCGTTTTTCACCACGTAGTGGACGGAGCTGATCAGGTAGTCATAGGGCTCCGCCGGCGGCGGGGAGAGGCTGTCCTGCTCCAAGCCGAGGTAGATGTCCATCCGGCCAGCGTGGGCGGCGCGGAGGCGCAGTACCTCGGCACGGTAGGCGGCGGTGTCCTCCGGGGACATGGTGGTGCTGTCCCCGGCCACATGGGAGTGTCCGGAGAAGCCGAGGGCGGTGAGCCCCGCCGCTTGGGCGGCGCGGACCAGCTCCCCGGCGGTGCTTCGCCCGTCGCAGAAGGTGGTGTGGGTGTGTAGGTTTTGCAGATGCTTCATGGCGGTGTACCTGCTGTTCTGTAAAATAGGCGGAGACGGCGCGCCCTGCGGGGTGTACATCTGTCCATCTCGCAGGGACCACCCCCCGCCGAATTTGCGGCCTCAGCCGCAAAGAGCCCCTCGGAGAGTTTGCGGCGCAAGCGCCGCAAAAAAAATCAAAATCGTTTTTCCGGGGACCGCGTCCTCGGAAAAACACTCTGCGGGCCCCGCTGGGCCCGGTCCTTTTTTTCGGGAATCGGCTGCGCCGCTTCCCGAAAAAAAGCCCCCCGTAAATTAAATCCTCCTTTGAAATCCCAAGGATTTCAAAGGACAGCCTCATTCCCCAAACTCGTTTGAAATCCGCAGATTTCAAACGAAATTAGCAGATTTCAAAGGAATTTATCTCATTTTTTCCTGCTTCACCTTGTGATCAATTACATGGCGGGAGGCCAGCTCTCTGCGGATATCCTCCACAGAGATGCCTAACTCCACCATCAGTACCATCACGTGATACATCAGATCGGCGATCTCGTAGATGGTCTCCGCCTTGTCCCCGGCTTTGCCGGCGATGATGACCTCGGTGCACTCCTCCCCCACCTTTTTGAGGATCTTGTCCACACCCTTCTCGAAGAGGTAGGTGGTGTAGGAGCCCTCGGGGCGCTCCGCCTTCCGGCCCTGAAGGAGGGTGTAAAGGCCCTCCGCGGTGAAAGCCTCCCCGGCGCCCTCCACAATGCAAAGGGGGTTGTGGAAGCAGGAGTTCTCCCCCAAGTGGCAGGCGGGGCCCTCCTTATCCACCATCACCAACAGGGCGTCCCGGTCGCAGTCGGCCACGATGGAGCGGATATGCTGGACATTGCCGCTGGTCTCCCCCTTCCGCCACAGCGCCTGCCGGGAGCGGGAGAAGAAGCAGGTGCGCCCCTCGGACAGGCTGATGGACAGGCTCTCCCGGTTCATATAGGCCAAGGTCAATACGTCCTTGGTGGACGCGTCCACCACTATGGCGGGGATCAGCCCGTGGTGGTTGTACTTCAGGTCGTTGATGGTCAGCATCTCTGACAACCTCCTTTGGTTGCGGTAGGAGTTAGGAGTTGAGGTGTCCAGCAGAGCCGGACGGATTTTGGACTTCTTAGATGCGGAGAGCGAGAAGCGGAGAGGGGAGATTTTGGAGGCCGCCGCAGGCGGCCAGATTCAAAGCCTCCAGCGCAAGCCGGACATATTTGCTCCCGTCCTCCCAACGCTTCGCTCCCGCTCTGTTTTCACAGCCGCACATTGATGCCCTCGGCTCGCAAAGTGCGCTTCAGGTCGGGGATGGGGACTTCGCCGAAGTGGAAGATGGAGGCGGCGAGGCCCGCGTCTACTTTGGGGAGGGTCTGGAAGAGCCGGACGAAGTCCTCCGGGCAGCCGGCGCCGCCGGAGGCGATGACCGGCACGTTTACCGCGTCACAGACGGCGGCGAGGAGCTCTAAGTCGAAGCCGCCCTTGACGCCGTCAGCGTCAATACTGTTGAGGACGATCTCTCCCGCGCCGGCGGATACGCCCCGGCGGACCCAGTCGATGGCGTCCAAGCCCGTGTCCTCCCGGCCTCCCTTGGCGAAGACGCGGAACTGGCCGGCGAGGCGCTTGGCGTCTACGCTGAGGACCACGCACTGGCTGCCGTACCGCTTGGCGGCGGCGGTGATGAGGGAGGGGTCCCGGAGGGCACCGGAGTTGACGCTGACCTTGTCCGCGCCGCAGCCCAAGACCCGGCCGAAGTCCTCCAAGGTGTTGATGCCGCCCCCCACGGTGAGGGGGATGAAGATGGTGGAGGCCACCTCTGTGAGGATGCCGGTGAAAAGGGCGCGGCCCTCGGCGGAGGCGGTGATGTCGTAGAACACCAGCTCGTCGGCGCCGGAGCGGCTGTAGAACTCCGCCAGCTTTACCGGGGAGCTGACGTCGGTGAGGCCGAGGAAGTTGACACCCTTCACCACCCGGCCGTCCTTGACGTCCAGGCAGGGGATGATACGTTTTGTGATCACTGGGGACCACCGTCCTTTACTGCTTGGGCCAGATCTATGGCCCCGGTATAGTACGCCTTGCCGATGATGGCGGCGTGGAGGCCCATGTCCCGGAGGCGGCGGATCTCCTCGCTGCAGGAGATGCCGCCGGAGGCGGTGAGGCGGCAGGATACCGCCTGCTGGAGGGCCGCGAGGTGCCGGTAGGCGGGGCCGGTGAGGGTCCCGTCGGTGTCAATGTCGGTGAAGATCAGGTGCTCCGCGCCCAAGTCCTCCATCCGGCGGGCGAAGTCGATGAAGGGGAGGCCCGAGTCCTCCACCCAGCCAGCGGTGCGGACACGGCCGTCCTTGACGTCGATGCCCACGGCGATCCGGTCGCCGCCGAAGGTGCGGACGGCCTCCCGGACCAGCTCCGGCTGACTGACGGCGGCGGAGCCGATGACGGCCCGATGGACGCCCAGGGCGAACACCTCCTTGATGTCCAAGAGGGTGCGCAGGCCGCCGCCCAGCTCGATCCGGAGGCCGGTTTGGGCCACCGCACGGACGATGGCACTGTTCTGGCGCCGGCCATCCTTGGCGCCGTCCAAGTCCACCACATGGACGTGCCTGGCGCCGGCGGCGGCGAAGGACCGGGCGACGGCGAGGGGGTCCTCTGCCACCTGGTGGACGGTGGCGAAGTCGCCCTGGCGGAGGCGGACCACCTGGCCGTTTTTAAGGTCGATTGCGGGAAATATCAGCATAAGAATACCTTTTTTGAGTGTTGAGTGTGGAGTGAATGTGTCCGGCTCTGCCGGTCGATTCTGCCGGTCGATTTTATAATTTGCAGAAATTTTTTAGGATCGTGAGGCCCAAGCCGCCGCTTTTCTCCGGGTGGAATTGGACGCCGCAGACGTTTTCCAAGGCGATGGCGGCGGTGAGATCGGCGCCGTATTCGGTGGTGGCGATGGTGTTGGACTCGCAGCCGGCGGCGTAGTAGGAGTGGACAAAGTAGACGCAGCCGCCGGGGCGGAGGCCGCGGAACAGGGGGTGGAGGGAGCGGCGGGACGGGAAGTCCAAGGCGTTCCAGCCGATATGGGGCACCTTATAGTCTGGGGGGATGGCCGGGGCGATGGGGACGACGCTGCCAGCTATAAGGCCCAAGCCCTGGTGTGTGCCGTACTCGAAGCTCCGCTGGAGGAGGAGCTGCATGCCAAGGCAGATGCCTAACAGGGGCTTGCCGGACCGGGCCTCCTCCAGCAGGGCCTGGTCCAAGCCGCTTTGGCGGAGGCGGGCGGCGGCGTCGCCGAAGGCCCCCACGCCGGGGAGGATCAGGCGGTCAGCGGCGCGGAGGCGGGCGGCGTCGCCGGTGACAACGGCCTCCTCGCCGATGGCGGCAAGGGAACTGCGCAGAGAGAACAGGTTTCCCACGCCGTAGTCCACGATTGCTACCATCACAGCACCCCCTTGGTGGAGGGGATCTCCCCGGCGGCGCGGCTGTCGATGGCGGCGGCGGCGGAGAGGGTCCGGGTCAAGCTCTTGAAGAGCCCCTCGATGATGTGGTGGCTGTTTCGGCCGGCGAGCTGGCGCACGTGGAGGGTGATATCCGCCCGACGGGTCAGGGCCAGCAGGAACTCCTCGGTGAGCTGGGTGTCGAAGGCGCCCACCTTCTCAGTGGGGATGTCCAACTCGCAGCAGAGCATCCCCCGGCCGGAGATGTCCACGGCGGTGAGGATCAGGGCCTCGTCCATGGGGAGGAGGGTGGAGGCGTAGCGGGTGATGCCCCGCTTGTCCCCCAAGGCCTCCGCAAAGGCGTCGCCCAGGCAGATGGCGATATCCTCCACGGTGTGGTGGTCGTCGATATAGGTGTCCCCTTGGCACGTCACGGCGAGGTCGAAGCGGCCGTGGCGGGCGAAGAGGGTCAGCATGTGGTCTAAAAAGCCGCAGCCGGTGGCGATGTCGCTTTTGCCTGTGCCCTCGACGGTCAGAGACAGGGTGATGTCTGTCTCGGCGGTCTGGCGGCGGATTCTGGCGGTGCGCATAGGCGTCACTCCCCTCTCAAAATTTCGGCGGTCCGCTGGATGAGCACGTCCATCTGCTCCCGGGAGCCGATGGTGATGCGCAGGTAGTCGGCAATGGCCGGCTTGGTCCAGTGGCGCACCAGCACCCCCTTGGCCCGCAGCTTCTCATAGAGCGTCCCGCCGGGGATGGCCGGGCAGCGGGTGAAGATGAAGTTGGCCAGGCTGGGGACGGTCTCAAAGCCCAAGCGCTCCAGCGCCGCCACGGTGTAGGCCCGGTTTTCCTGGATGATGCGGCTGTTTTGGACGTAGTAGTCGTTGCTGTCGATGGCGGCGGCGGCGGCGGTCAGGGTCAGGCGGTTGATGTTGTAGGAGTTGGTGGAGTATTTGATCTTGTTCAGATCCGCGATCAGCTCCGGGTGGCCCATGGCGTAGCCTAAACGGCCTCCGGCCAGGGAGCGGAACTTGGAGAAGGTCTGGCAGACGATGAGGTTGCTGTAGCGATGGATGAGGGGCAGGCAGCTCTCGCCGCCGAAGTCGATGTACGCCTCGTCGATGAGCACCACATGGCGGGGGTTGGTGCGGACGATCTCCTCGATCTCCTCCGGGGGGATGGCCCGGCCGGTGGGGGCGTTGGGGTTGGCGATGACGACGCTGCTGTCTATGTGGCAGTAGTCCTGATAGCTTAGGCGGAAGCCCTCCCGGAGGGGGATCTGGGTGTAGGGCAGGTTGTAGAGGCCGGCGTACACCGGGTAGAAGCCGTAGCTGATGTCGGGGAAGGCCACGGGACGGTGGGCGTCGCAGAAAGCCATGAAGAAAAAGTTCAGGAGCTCGTCGGAGCCGTTGGCGAGGAAGATATTTTCCACGCCCACGCCGTAGAGCTTCGAGAGCTTCTGGCGGAGCAGCAGGCCCTCCGGGTCCGGGTACAGGTTCAGGCGGGAGACCTCCTCCTCGTTTACCGCGGCGAATACCGCCGGGGAGGGGGGGAAGGGGGATTCGTTGGTGTTGAGCTTCACATACTGCATGTCCCGGGGCTGTTCGCCGGGGACGTAGGCCTCTAAATCGTCGAAACGGCGGCTCATGAAGCGGCTCATGGGGGCGCCTCCTCTCTGTAATTGGCTGATGGGGGGTGGGGGATGGGCCGGTGGGGACACCGGCCCCTACAGGGGGCGGACGGGGGTGGTGCAGGGGGTGTCGATAGGGCGGGCGCACAATGTGCGCCCCTACAAGGGGGGCGGGGGTGATTTCGTTTGATGGGGGGGCGCCGGACCCTACGGGGGAATCCCTCCACCGCCTTGCGGCGGTCCCCCTCCCTTTGGCAAGGGAGGCTATGGCGCGGAGCGCCGGGAAGGTGGTGGACGGTGCGCCCTGCTCTTTAAGAAAAGAAGCGGAGTTCGGCGCTGCGGGCGTGGGCTTCCAAGCCCTCCTGGCGGGCGAAGGCGGCGATTTTGGCGGTGTCGGCGCGGAGGGCGTCGGCGGTGTAGCAGGTGAACTGGGAGCGCTTTACAAAGTCGTCCACGCCGAGGGGGCTCATGAAGCGGGCGGCGCCGCCAGTGGGCAGGGTGTGGTTGGGGCCGGCGAAATAGTCGCCTACCGCCTCCGGGCAGTACCGGCCCAGGAAGACGGAGCCGGCATGGCGGACCTGGCTCAGGTAATCGAAGGGGCTGTCCACACAGAGCTCCAGGTGCTCCGGGGCGATGGCGTTGGATATCTCCACCGCCTCCTCTATGGAGTGGACTAAGATGATCTTCCCGTTTTGGCGGAGGGAGGCCTGGGCGATCTCCTGTCGGGGCAGCAGGGGGAGCTGGCGCGCCAGCGCCACCGGGACCGACCGGGCCAAGGCGGGGCGGTCGGGGGCGAGGACGGCGGTGGGCAACTTGTCGTGCTCCGCCTGGCTGAGGAGGTCCGCGGCCACCTGCCCGGCGTCGCTGCCGCCGTCGGCAATGACCAAGATCTCACTGGGGCCGGCGATCATGTCGATGTCCACCAGGCCGAATACCTGCCGCTTGGCCTCCGCCACGTAGGCGTTGCCTGGGCCCACGATCTTGTCCACCTTGGGCACGGTCTCCGTGCCGTAGGCCAAGGCGGCCACCGCCTGCGCGCCGCCCACGCGAAAGACCCGGTCCACCCCGGCAATGGCCGCGGCGGCCAAGATCACCGGGTGGATGTCCCCGCCGCAGGCAGGGGGCGAGACCATCACCACCTCGCCGCAGCCGGCCAGCTTGGCGGGGATGGCGTTCATCAGCACGCTGGAGGGGTAGGCGGCGGTGCCGCCGGGGATGTAGAGCCCCACCCGGTCCAAGGGCGTCACCTTCTGGCCCAGGATCACGCCGGGGCGCCCGGTGACAATAAAGCCCTCCCGGAGCTGCCGGCGGTGGAAGTCCCGGATGCGGTCCGCGGCCTCCTCCAAGATGGCCCGGAGGTCCGCCGGCAGGTCCGCCGCCGCGGCCTGGAGGCGGCCGGCGGGGACCTCGAGGTCCGTCAGCTCCGCTTGGTCAAACTCCTTGGCGTACCGGCGCAGGGCGGCGTCCCCCTCCTGCCGCACGGCGCGGAGGATGGCGGAGACGGCGGCGCCCACGTCCGGGCCCTCCGCCGCCTCCCGCCGGAGGATCCGGGAGAGGGGGAGCTGGTCGATGGAGTAGATGGGAATCATGGCTGTGCCTCATTTCTCTCCGCCTGCCGGAGGTCGTCTACACGGCGGCAGAGCTGGGTGATCTGGTCGTATTTGAACTGGTAGCCGGCCTTGTTGGCGATCAGGCGGGCGCTGATGGGGAGGATGGTCTCCCTGAGTTCCAGGCCGTTCTCCAGCAGGGTGGCGCCGGTCTCCACGATGTCCACGATCACGTCGCTGAGGCCCAAGATGGGGGCCACCTCGATGGAGCCGTGGAGCTCGATAATGTCAATGTCCCGGTTGAGGGCGCTGTAGTAGGACCGGGCGATCCGGGGGAACTTGGTCGCCACGCGGAGGGTGCGGTCCATGCTGTCCCGGAAGGTCCGGGGGGCCGCTACGCACATCCGGCAGCGCCCCAGTCCCAAGTCGGAGAGCTCGTAGACGTCCGGGCGGTACTCCTGAAGGATGTCCTTCCCGGCTACGCCGATGTCCGCCGCCCCCCGCTCCACGTAGATGGCCACGTCCGAGGGCTTTACCCAGAAGTAGCGCACGCCCTTCTCGGCATTCTCGAAGATCAGGCGGCGGCTCTCCTCCAAGAGGGAGGGGCAGGGGCAGCCCGCTTGGGCGAGGAGGCGGTAGACCTTCTCCCCCAGACGGCCCTTGGGCAGGGCCACATTCAGCAGCTGCATCTTACACCACCTCCCTGATCTCGCGGGCCTTCAGCCCCTTTGGCACAGCGCGCTCCACCCGGACGGAGAGGCCTTGGGCGCGGAGGGCCTCCGCCTCCGCCATGGCCCGCCGGGGGCTGGCGGAGGGACCGCGGAGGAGCAGCACGTCCACGTCGCAGCCTGTCTCCTCTGCGCTGTACCGCTCCAAAAGGTTGAGGTACACGGCAAAGCCCACGGCGCCGCCGTCCTTGCCCATCTGCCGGAGGAGGTTGTCGTACCGCCCGCCGGAGAGGACGGCCCGGGGCAGGCCCGGCAGGAAGCCCCGGAGGATCAGGCCGCTGTAGTAGCGGGCGTCGTCCACCATGGATAGGTCAATGCACACGTGCCGGGCCAAGGGGCCTAAAAGGCCGCAGATATCCGTGAGCTCCTGGAGGCCGGCGGCCATCGTCTCGTTGGCGGCGATGGCGCGGAGGGGGGGCAGTACCTCCTCCGGTCCGCCCCGGAGCAGGGCGATCCGGCAGAGCCGCTCCTGGTACTCCTCCTCAATGCCCCACTGTCCGCAGATGGCGGCAATGGCGGGGGCGTTCTTTTCGCCGATGGCGGTGAGCAGCGCGGCGCAGGCGGGCTCCGACGCGCCGGCGGCCTCCAAGAGGCCCGTGACCACCCCCAAGTGGCTCAGGTTCAGAAGGCAGTCCCCGCCGCCGACGGCCTCTAAGCTCTTGACGGCCAGCAGGGCCACCTCGGCCATGGCGTGCAGGTCGATCTGCCCGATGCACTCCAGCCCCGCCTGCATGATCTCCCGGTAGCCGTGGCTGCCGCTGTCCGCGCGGTAGACGTTCTCGTTGTAGTAGACCTTCTCCAAGGCGCCGCCGCCGGCCTGGGCGTTTTTGACGATGGAGAGGGTTACGTCGGGTTTCAGGGCCATCAGTTTCCCGTCGGTGTCGGTAAAGGTGGGGATGTACTCGCTGGGGAGGAAGCTCTTGCTGCGCACGTAGAGGTCGTACTCCTCGAACTTGCTCATCTTGTAGTAGGTGTAGCCGTACTGCCCGTACAGCTCCCGCAGGCGGAACACCGCCCGCTCCCCGTTTTTCAGGCTGCGCTCTGGGATGATCATGTTGCAGGCTCCTTTGCTTCGCTGTCACCGGCCTCCGCTATGCGGGGCAGGATGGTGGTGTAGCCGCCGGCGCCGTAGGTGTAGCAGCGGTTTACACGGCTGATGGTGGCGCTGGAGGTGCCGGTCTCCTTGGCGATCTCGCTGTAGACCAGCTGCCGGTCCAGCAGGCGGGCCACCAGCAGGCGCTGGGACAGATCCAGCACCTCCCGGGTGGTGAGCAGGTCCTCAAGGAAGGCTTTGCACTCCTCCTCCGTCTCCAGCGATAAAAAAGCGCGGACCAGAAGGTCCGTCCCCTTGTGGGAAAACAGATCCATAGGTACTCTCCCTGTTAGATGTTCCAACGGTCTTTACTGCTTTATTATGATAGAACGATAGCATGAGAAAGTCAAGAGGGGATTGTGTAGAAACAGATGGGGGAATGGCGGGGGGCATTTGGGCGGTTTAACAGGGGGTGGCGTCAGGCGAGGACGGCCATGGGGGGATTTTACTGGGTGTACCGGCAGACGGAGGGCGGCGCCCTATGGCCGGTTCGCCCCGCGAATGGGGGCATGGGGCTGTTGTCGGGGTCGGGAGAGCGGGAGGCGGGTGGTTTGTCCCCAAAGAAAGACCCCCTTTACAACTTCTTAACATCCGATTATGATATACTATGGAGACAGGATTTAAAGCGGAATCCCAGACAGGAGGTGTATCTTCGCGCGATGAAAAGGACGTTCCATGAGTGGTTTCGGGTCTCTTGGCGGGACACCGGGGTGTCCCTTGCCATTCTTTTGGGGGCGGTGGCGCTCTGCGCCGTCCTTCTGCGGCTGGACCCCAGCGGGGGGTACGCCTCTATGGTTTTTGTGCTGGCTGTGGTGTGCATCGCCCGCTATACCGCCGGATACCTCTACGGGATCTTTGCCTCCTTTGTGGGGGTGGTCTGCACCAATTATATCTTTACCTACCCCTACTGGTCCCTGGATTTTTCAGTGGCCGGCTATCCTCTGACCTTTTTGGCTATGCTGGCTGTGTCCATTGTGGTCAGCGCCCTGACAACCCAGATCAAGGACCATGAGCGGCTGCGCTCGGAGACGGAGAAGGAGAAGCTGCGGGGCAATCTTCTGCGGGCCATCTCCCACGATATCCGCACCCCCCTTACCTCCATCGTGGGGTCCGTCTCCGCCATTTTGGAGAATGGGGACAAGCTCCCACGGGCCGACTGCCGGGAGCTTCTTACACACGTGCAGGAGGAGGGACAGTGGCTGATCAACATGGTGGAGAACCTGCTCTCCATCACGCGGATGGAGGATGGGGGCGCCCTGCTCAGCCGTCAGCCGGAGGTGCTGGAGGAGGTGGCGGGCAGCGCTGTGCAGAAGTTCCGCCGCCGCCACCCGGCGGTGGAGGTGTCCATCCGGGCGCCGGAGGAGATCGCCCTGGTGTCCATGGATGTGACGCTGATGGAACAGGTGCTGATGAATGTGATGGAGAACGCCGTGATCCATGGGCAAAGCACCACCGCCATCCATATCTCCTTCCGGCAGGAGCGGGAGACGGTGACGATGGTCATCGCCGACAACGGCGGCGGCGTGGCGCAGCACCTGCTGCCCCATATTTTGCAGGACACCTACGCCCAGTTTCAGGACCGCCGGTCGGACACCCGGCGGAATATGGGGATCGGCCTGTCCGTGTGCCGGACCATTATTGCCGCCCACGGCGGCGTCATCGCTGTGAAAAACACCGAGCAGGGGGCGGAGTTTGCCATCACACTGCCCCTGACCGGAGAGGAGGAGACCGATGTTTAAGGACAAAATACTGGTGATCGAGGACGAGGCGGGCATCCGAAGCCTGATCGCCGCCGTGCTCACCGCCAACGACTACGACCCCATTCTCTCTGTCAGCGGCGCTGACGGCATGAGTATGCTCACCTCCCACTGCCCGGATCTGCTGCTGCTGGACCTGGGGCTGCCGGACATGGACGGGATGGAGATCATCCGGTCGGTCCGGGAGTGGAGCACGCTGCCCATTGTGGTGCTCTCCGCCAGGAACCATGAGCGGGACAAGGTGGCGGCCCTGGATGCCGGGGCGGACGACTATCTCACCAAGCCCTTCGGCGCGGCGGAGCTGCTGGCCCGCATCCGCACCGCCATACGCCACACCCGCACCCAGCTGCCCAGCAGCATGATCGCCAGCTCCGGGAAGTTTTGCACCGGGGAGCTGGTGATCGACTACGACAAGCACTGTGTCTTTCTCCGGGGGGAGAATGCCCGGCTCACCCAGGGGGAGTACCGGATTGTGGCGCTGCTGGGGAAGTATGCCGGCCGTGTGCTCACCTATGATTTTATGATCCGGGAGCTCTGGGGGCCCAAGGCGAAAAGCGACAATCAGATTCTGCGGGTGAATATGGCGAATATTCGGCGGAAGATTGAGGATAATCCCGCTGATCCAAGGTATATTGTTACAGAGATGGGTGTGGGGTATCGGATGATTGAGGGGGAGTAGCGGAGATTTGAACCTGTTGGCGGGGCATTGAAGCGGTTTGGCTGATGGGAGGGGCGGCGTGCTGCATAGAAAAACGGCGCGTTTGGGCGCTCCCTTGAAGATGTCTCTTGCGCAGTGGGCAGCAGATGTGGTATGCTGTAGGCAAAAGGAAAAAGCTGGCGCGCTTTTTCCGTGGGACGGAAAGGGGAAGAGCTATGGGATACGCATTCGATATGGCCCGGCTGGAGGCCGCGGTCACCTCCCTCTACGGCGGCGGCGCCGCGGCGGCGCAGATGGAACGCTACCGCGCCCTGCTGCGGGGACTGGAGGAGACCTTCGGACACCGGGAGGACATCGCCGTGTTCTCCGCGCCGGGGCGGACGGAGATCGGCGGCAACCACACCGACCATCAGCACGGCAAGGTGCTGGCGGGCAGCGTGAACTTGGATGTGATCGCCGCCGTGACCCCCAACGGCGGGGACGTGATCCGCGTCAAGAGCGAGGGGTTCCCCCTGTTCACGGTGGAGCTGAGGGATCTCTCTGTGCGGGAGGAGGAACGGAACACCTCCGCCGCGCTGGTGCGGGGGGTGGCCGCCTGGTTCAAGGGCCGCGGCTGCGCGCTGGAGGGGTTTGACGCCTACCTCACCTCCAACGTGCTCAAGGGCAGCGGCCTCAGCTCCTCGGCGGCCTTTGAGGTGCTGATCGGCAATATCCTCAACGACCTGTTCTTCGACGGCAGATGCACGGCGGTGGAGCTGGCCCAGATCGGGCAGTACGCGGAGAATGTGTACTTCGGCAAGCCCAGCGGGCTCCTGGACCAGATGGCCGCCTCAGTGGGCAATATGGTCACCATCGACTTTGCCGACAACGCCAATCCCGTGGTGGAGCGGGTGGACTTCGACTTCGCCTCCGCCGGCCACGCCCTGTGCATTGTGGACAGCGGCGCGGACCACGCCGATCTCACCGACGAGTACGCCGCGGTGACACGTGAGCTGCGGGAGGTCTGCGCCTGCTTCGGCAAGAACGTGCTGCGGGAGGTGCCGGAGACGGACTTCTTCGCCGCCCTGCCCGCCCTCCGGCGGAAGTGCGGGGACCGGGCGGTGCTCCGGGCCATCCACATCTATGACGAGAACGGCCGGGTGGACGGGCAGGTGGGCGCCCTGCGCCGGGGGGATTTTGAGGCGTTTTTGATGCACATCAACGACTCCGGCCTCTCCAGCTGGCGGCTGCTCCAGAATGTGGTGCCCGCCGGATACACCCACCACCAGGAGGTGGCCTTCGCCCTGTCCATGGCGGAACGGCTGCTGGACGGCCGGGGGGGCTGCCGGGTCCACGGCGGCGGCTTCGCCGGGACCATCCAGGCCTTTGTGCCGCTGGACACGCTGGACGCCTTCAAGGCCGGCATGGAGCGCGCGCTGGGCGACGGGGCCTGCCATGTGCTGTCCATCCGTCCGGTGGGCGGGGTGCGGCTGGCATGAGGGACGCCGGCCCTTTGTGAGCGAGAATCCTAATATTGACAAATATGTATATGGAGGAAATACGCTATGGTTGACGCTGCGATTTCCAAACTGACGGACTATGCCGTTCGCACCGGTCTGATCGAGGAATGCGAGCGGGTCTGGGCCGTCAACACCATTCTGGACGCCTTGAAGCTGGACAGCTATACGGAGCCGGAGCGGAACTGGGACGCGGACAGCTTGGAGCTGGCCCCCATCTTGGAGGAGCTGCTGGATGACGCCTACGCCCGGGGGGCGCTGACGGAGAACTCGGTGGTGTACCGGGATCTGTTTGATACGGAGATTATGGGGCGGCTCACCCCCCGGCCCTATGATGTGCGGGAGCTGTTCCGGCTGTACTATGAGGTGGAGCCGAGGAAGGCCACTGACTGGTTCTACCAGTTCAGCCAGGACACCAACTACATCCGGCGGGACCGGATTGCCAAGGATATGCAGTGGAAGGCCCCCACGGAGTATGGGGAGCTGGATATCACCATCAATCTCTCCAAGCCGGAGAAGGACCCCAAGGCTATTGCGGCGGCCAAGAATCTGCCCGCCTCCGCCTATCCCCGGTGCCAGCTCTGCGAGTCGAATGAGGGATACGCGGGACGGGTGAACCACCCCGCAAGGCAGAACCATCGGGTCGTGCCCATCACCATCAACGGCTCCCCTTGGTTTTTGCAGTACAGCCCCTATGTGTACTACAACGAACACTGCATCTGCTTCAACAGCGAGCATACGCCGATGAAGATCGACCGGGCCTGCTTCGCCAAGCTGCTGAGCTTTGTCAGCCAGTTCCCCCACTACTTTGTGGGTTCCAACGCGGATTTGCCCATCGTGGGGGGCTCCATCCTATCCCACGACCACTTCCAAGGCGGGCACTACACCTTCGCCATGGAGAAGGCCCCGGTGGAGAGGGCCGTCACCTTCCCCGGCTTTGAGGATGTGGAGGCGGGGATCGTCAGGTGGCCCATGTCGGTGGTGCGGATCGCGCACATGGATCAGGAGCGGCTGATCGACTTGGCGGACAAGATCCTGCTGGCTTGGCGGGGCTACACTGACGAGGAGGCCGTCATCTTTGCCGAGACCGACGGCGAGCCCCACAACACCATCACCCCCATCGCCCGGCGGCGGGGAAACAAGTTCGAGCTGGATCTGGTGCTGCGGAACAATCTCACCACCGAGGAGCACCCTTTGGGGCTGTACCACCCCCATGGGGAGCTGCACCACATCAAGAAGGAGAATATCGGCCTTATCGAGGTGATGGGCCTGGCTGTCCTCCCCGCCCGTCTGAAGGCGGAACTGGCGGCGGTGGCGGCGTGCTTGGCCGGCGGCGGCGATCTGCGGGGCAATGAGCTGACGGAGAAGCACGCCGACTGGGCCGAGACCTTCCGGGGAAGCTATGCCATCACGGCGGAAAACGCCTTGGACATCGTGCAGAAGGAGACCGGCAAGGTCTTTGCCAAGGTGCTGGAGCACGCGGGGGTCTATAAGCGCGGCGCCGCCGGGCAGGAGGCATTCCTGCGGTTTATTGCCAGTGTAAAATAGGTAAAATATATTAAAAATTCTTGCTGACGCTGTTTGCCATAAGAAAAAGCGTCAGCACCAACAGGAGGCGGTATCGTATGAAAACGATCTTAGTAGCCGGCGGGGCCGGGTATATCGGCAGCCACATGGTGGCGCTGCTGGTGGAGAAGGGCTATGACGTGGTGGTGGCAGACAACCTGTGCACCGGGCACAAGGAGGCTGTGAAGGGCGCTGAGCTGTGCGTGGGCGATGTGCGGGACCGAGCGTTTTTGGACAAGGTGTTTACCGAGCATAAGATTGACGGCGTGATCAACTTCGCCGCCTTCTCCTTGGTGGGCGAGAGCGTGACCAATCCCCTGAAATACTACGGCAACAACGTGGCCGGGTCCCAGTCCATGCTGGAGACCATGGTGCAGCACGGGGTGGACAAGATCGTCTTCTCCTCCACCGCCGCCACCTACGGCGAGCCGGAGAAGCAGCCCATCGAGGAGACCGACCGGACGGAGCCCACCAATCCCTACGGCGCCAGCAAGCTGGCCATTGAGGGGATGCTCAAGTGGTGCAGCCAGGCCTACGGCATCAAGTACGCCGCCCTGCGCTACTTCAACGCCGCCGGGTCCAACACCGACGTAGACATCGGCGAGGACCACCACCCGGAGAGCCACCTGATCCCCATTGTGCTCCAGGTGGCCTTGGGGAAGCGGGACCATGTGGGGATCTTCGGCGAGGACTATCCCACCCCCGACGGCACCTGTGTGCGGGACTATATCCACGTGCGGGATTTAGCCAACGCCCATCTGCTGGCTTTGCAGTATTTGGACAAGGGCGGGGAGAGCGGTCCCTTCAACCTGGGCAGCGGCGACGGGTACAGCGTGAAGGAGATTATTGAGACCGCCCGGAAAGTCACCGGCCACCCCATCCCGGCGGTGGTGGAACCCCGGCGGGCCGGGGACCCCTCGGTGCTGATCGCGGCCAACAAGAAGGCGGCGGAGAAGCTGGGCTGGAAGCCCGAGCGGGGGCTGGAGGAGATCATCAGCGACGCTTGGACTTGGCACAAGGGGCATCCGGAAGGGTACTAAAGTCAAATAAAAGGGAAGACCTGTCCCCGATGGGGACAGGTCTTCCCTTTTATTTGAGGGGGATTGCGCTGCGCTGCGCGCACTCGCCCTCCGCTGAGGCGGAGGACTCGCACACTCCGCTCCGCGAGAGGTATTTTTTCCGAAAACGCGGTTTCCGGAAAAAATGATTTGAATTGATTTGCGGCGTGCGCGCCGCAAACTCTGCCGAGGGCCTTTTTGATGCGCCTGCGGCGCAAAAGGTGGAGCAAAATGGCGGTGGAACATGTAGGGGGCGGATATCATCCGCCCCCTCTGCCGACGCCCGCCGCATTTTGCGGGCACACAATGTGCGCCCCTACTGCGCTGCGCGAGATGTCCGCCGGGACGGGGCCTTTCATTCAATTATGGGGTCCAATCCCTCGAACAATGGGTCGTCGAAAAACTCTCTCAAGCTGATTTCCAATCCGTCGCAGAGCTTCTGGATGGTCACGATACCGGGGTTTTGGCTCTTTGCGTTCAACATGCTGTAAATGGTGGACGGCGGTACCCCGCAGAGGTTTGCAAGGGCGTTCACCGCCATATTCCGCTGTAAGCACAGCGCCTGAATCCGCCGCGCCGCCGCTTCCTTCGCATTCACCGCAGAACCGCCCCCTTTCCCTGCTGATAAGGCGATTCTACTATTATTTGCGATTTATCGTGTAGGATATATCCCAAATCAATTTTTTGTGTTGCAATATTGGATATATCCCAATTTTAATAAAGTGGAGGTCATCACATGCGTGACAAAACTTGCTGTTTCACGGGGCATCGGAAGCTGCCGGAGGTGGGGCGGGCGGAGATTGCCCTCAAGACAACGGAGGCTATTGAGGAACTGCTCTCCGAGGGCTACTACCGCTTCTGCGCCGGGGGCGCGCTGGGGTTCGACACGCTGGCTGCTCTGACGGTGCTCCTGATGAAGGACCTATCCCCACAGATCGAGCTGCACCCGATCCTCCCCTGCAAGGATCAGGCCCGGAGCTGGTCGCCGATGGATCAGGCGTGCTACCTGCATATCCTCTTTAGGGCCGACAGCGTCACCTTTGCCTCCGAGTCCTACACGCGGGACTGTATGCACCGTCGCAACCGTCAGCTTGTGGACAGCAGCTCCGCCTGCATCTGCTACCTGACCCGCCCCACCGGCGGCACGGCCTGCACCGTGCGCTACGCCCAGTCCCAAGGTCTCCGCCTCATCCCCATCGCCCCTCCTCCTAATTCCTAACTCCAAATTCCACATTCAAAAAGTTTTGTCTTGACAATTACTACAAGGTCGTAGTATAATAGCGGCAACATACTACAACTATGTAGTAAATCTAAAAGGGGAGGCGGCGTATGGGGGCTTTTTATGAGCTTTCTCAGGCGGAGCGGGAGATTATGGAGGTCATTTGGGACCGGGGGGAGGCGGTGACAGCGGGGGAGCTTTTGACGGTGTTTGCCCAGAGGGCCTGGAAGGCCCAGACCATGTCCACCTTCCTCAGCCGGCTGGCCGACAAGGGGATGCTGCGGGGGGAACGGCAGGGGCGGTGTACCCGCTATCAGCCCGCCCTCAGCCGGGAGGAGTACCGCCGGCGGCGGGCAAGGCATGTGGTGGATGATCTGTACGGCGGGTCCCTGTCCGCCTTCCTCAGCGCCCTCAGCGGCGGGCAAGGGCTGGATCGGGACGAGGTGGAGGCCCTGCGGGTCTGGTTTGAGGAGGTGTCGGGGGATGGCTGAGTGCCTGCTGGGGATGATGCTCACCGGCAGCGGGGCCTATCTGCTGTGGGCGGCCCAGTGCCGCGTTACCGGGGAGCGGTTCAGCGCCCGGTGGCAGTATCGGCTTTTGAAGGTGGTGATGGGGTTCTTTCTGCTGCCTGTGGGGCTGCTGGTTGGGGCGATTTTGTGGCCTGTGGCGGCGGTGGAGCCGGCGGGGATGCCCGTCGGGGCTGCTGTGGGAGGTGTGACGATTTCGCCTGTGCCGGCGGAGGGCGTCCGGACGCCGGGGGGTGAGATATCGGCGGAGGCGGTGCCGGTTTCGGTGGACTGGGCGGCGGCGGTTCCCCTGCTCCGGGGGCTTTGGCTGGCGGGGGCGCTGGCGCTGGGGGGACGGGAGCTTCTGCGGTATGGGCGCTTCCGGCGGCGGTTTCTCAGGCGCTGTGTGCCGGATGAACGGCCGGAGACGGCGGAGGCGCTGGCGGCGTGTCTGTCGGGAGGGCGGCGGCGCCTGCGGGTGTGGCGCGCTCCCCTGCCCTGCTCCCCCTTCGTCACGGGGCTGGTGCGGCCGGTGATCGTCCTGCCGCCGGGGGAAGCGGAATCTGGGGAGCTGCGGTGCGTCCTGCGGCACGAGCTGCATCACATCCGCCAAGGGGATCTGTGGGTCCGGATGCTGGCGCTGGCGGTGCGGGTGGCGTTCTGGTTTGATCCGCTGGTCTGGCGGCTGGGCCGGCAGGTGGCGGAGTGGAGCGAGCTGGCCTGCGATGAGGCGGTGGCGGCGGCGCTGGGTCGGGGGGAGCGGCGGCTCTATGGACAGGTGATCTTACAGGCGGCCCTCCGGAGCGCGGAGGGGGCCGGGGCGTGGGCCACCTCTCTGGCGGCCCGGGAGACGATGAAAAGGAGGCTGACGCGTATGCTGTACGGACGGGAGATGAGGCGGAGGACGAAAATGGCGGCGGCGCTGGTGCTGGCGGTGATCGTGGCCGGGGGCTGCGTCTTGGCGGCGGGGACCTATTGGCCCGCGGCGGAGACAGCGGAGGCGCCGGTTTTGGACGGGAAGGAGCCGGGGGCGGCGGCGCCTGTGGTGACGCCCGGTGGGTCCAAGGCGGCGGAGCCGGCGAAGGTGGTTGTGCAGCCGGCGGTGGAACCGGAGAGGAGCACCGGGCAGCCGGCACAGAATGCGCCGGAGGACGGCGCTGGGGCTCCGGTGCGGTCGGAGACGGCTCCTGCCGACGGCACCCGGTATCCGGTGGCGGGGCCGGCGGAGCGGGAGGCGCTGATGGATATTCTGGCGGCGGAACATGGCCTTGGTCCGGCGGATTTTATCGTGCACTTCAACCAAGATGACGACAGCGAGGTGGTGGAGGTCTACCGGAATGCCACCCATCTGGCGGAGCTGGCGGCGGAGTATCTGGTGGACGGCCAGTGGCCCCGGAACAGCCTGGGGGAGAGCTATGGGCCCAGCTGCCTCCAGGAGATCACCGGCACAAAGCCCGATTTAGTGGCGGCGGTGGGGACGGATGGGCGCGATGGCTACATCCGGGAGAGTGATAAATGGCACAGTAAATTTGACATCCGCTCGCCGGAGGAGGCGGAGGTCTATATGGCGTTTATCGGTGCGCTGGGGGCCTATGATATCCCTCTCTACGACGCGGAGGGGGCGGTAATCGGGCAGTTTCGCATTGCCGGCGGTGTGCCCAAGCCGGAGGAGCTGCGGCGGGTGTTGGCGGAGGTGCAGGAGAGGCTGGGGCTGACGGAGGAGGAGATTGAGGCGTATGTCCGGAGCGTGATGTAAAAAGCCCTCCGCAGGAGTTTCGCGGCGTGCACGCCGCGAAATCAATGGAAATTATTTTTGGCGGAAACCGCGTTTTCGGCAAAAATACTTCTCGCGGAGCGAGCGTCGCAGGACTTTGTCCCCT
>CANPBB010000002.1 GCA_947572235.1 uncultured Clostridia bacterium | reverse complement strand
ACATTCTCAATCACGCTCTGCACATACGCATTCATAACTTCCTCGTTCCTCCTGTTGTTATTCCATAATGATACTATTGAGATTTTCGGAAATCAGTTGATTTCTCCATCTATTGATTAGTTTACCATTTTTCCCGAAATTATCAAGATGTATTTTGTGTATACCAGACGAGGGTCCTCCAAATAATTGGCTATATTTTTGTCACATATCACAATGCGTCTCTGAGGAAAATTTTTTGCGCGGGCTCTTTCCATTCTCCTCGATATTTGTTATACTATGGGTTTAGAATCTATCTAAGTGCTATGATCACCGGTGCCCTATCTGGGGCCGGTTTGGGGAAGGAAGCGGTTTTTATGGTGAAATTATGGCGGCTGCGCACCCTTACGTTGGTTTTGATCCTGCTTGTCTCCCTGTCCGGAGCCGCTAGGGGCGTGGAGCCGGAGGGTCAGGTGGTGGAGATCTCCAGCTATGAGGAGCTTCTGTCCATGCGGGAGAACCCCTCCGGCGTCTACCGGCTGACGGAAAGCATCGACATGGCGGGGCGGGCGTGGGAGCCCTTGGACTTCTCCGGGGAGCTGGACGGCGGCGGCCATGCCCTGCTGAATTTGGAGGTCACAGCGGTGGGAGAGACCATAGCCACCACCTATGACGGCAACTATAAGACCTATGACACTGCCTTTGCCGGCCTTTTCGGCACGCTCACCGGGGCCAGCGTCCATGATCTGTCGCTGTGGAACCTGCGGGTGACGGTGGACAGCGATATGCCCTGCTTTATCGGCGCCGTTGCCGGTTACACGGAGGACAGCAGGATTGCCAACTGTACGGTGCAGGGCACGCTGGAGCTCACCGCCCACGACCGGATGTTCGGTGTGGGGGGCTTTGTGGGCTATGGAAGCGGTACGCTGGAGAGCTGTCAGGGGGATTTTACGCTTATCTGCACCGACACCGACGCCCAGACCCGGGATGAGCAGTTTATGGGCGGGGCTTATGCCGCCGGGCATCTGAACGCAAAGGACTGCACCGTGGCCATTGACGGCTACGACTCCGACCACGGCTACGTGCACAACGGCGGGCTGGTGGGGATGTACATCTTCTACCCCGCCGGGCTGGACTTCCACGGGGAGATCACCAACAACACAGTCACGGGACAGATCACGTTTTTTGAGGACAACACCAACCGCCGGGCCTACTGCAACGGGTTTATCGGCGAGATCATGAACTGGGACTTTACAAACGGGGGCAACACGGATGACTTCACCCGCAACGAGGTCTTTGACTACTCGGTGAATCTGCGGCCCCACGCCTGCATGGATCCCAGCTATACCGAGTCTGTCACGCCGGCGGGCTGCGACACCTTCGGCTATACCACCAGGACCTGCAGCGTCTGTGGGTACAGCGAGCGGGACGCCTATACCCTCTTCCAGCACCAGTGGGGAACGTGGACGGAGGCTCTGGCCCCCACCGTCCAGCAGGCCGGGCGGGAGGAGGCGGCTTGTATCCTCTGCGGCGCGGCCGAGAGCCGGGAGGTGCCCCCTCTCCCTCCGCCGGAGCCGTCTGTCCCCGCGCCGGAACCGGCGGAGGAGGCCCGCGGCGAGAGCTGGGTCCCTCTGGCTGCCGGAGGGCTTTTTGCTGTGACAGCGGTGGTTGTCCTGATAGTCCGCCGCAAAAAGATACGGTGAGAAGAGGGCAGTAAAAAGGCCCCCTTTCAAGGGCACAGGCGTCAGACCTGCCACGTCTTGAAAGGGGGCCTTTTTCCGCAGGCAGAGGGATGAGGCGGAGGTTTCGCTCCGCGGGAGGCTTCTCGCAGGCGCTTACAGGTCCACCGCGAACAGGGCCCCAGCGCCGCCGGTGTGGAGGAACAGGATGTTCTCCATGCCGTCAAAGTACCCCTGCTCCATCAGCGCGAACAGGCCGGCCAAGGCCTTCCCCGTGTAGACCGGGTCCACCAGAATCCCCTCGCTGCGGGCCAGACGGTACACCGCCTCCCGGCCCTCGGGGCTGGACTGGGCGTAGCCGGGGCCGATCTGGTAGTGGATGTGGATGTCCTCCTCCCCTACAGGGACCTCGCAGTCCAGCAGGGCGGCGGTCTCCTGCATCAGGCGGAGGGAGATCTTCTCAAAGGGGTCGTCACACACCCCGATGCCTATGGAGCGGGTTCCCGGCATGAACAGCTTCGCCCCCAAGGTCAAACCGGAGTAGGTGCCGCCGGAGCCTGTGGCGCTGACGATGGCGTCAAAGGAGACTTGGAGGGCCTCCGCCTGATGGGCGATCTCCTGGATGCAGTTGACATAGCCCAAGCACCCCAAAGCCACCGATCCGCCTACGGGGATAAAGTAGGGGGTATGGCCCTCCTGCCGCAGGCCCTCCATGATCCGCTCCATCTCCGCGTAGACATCCCGATAGGAGTCGGTATCCACAAAGCGGACGTCCGCGCCGAAGATGTGGTCCAGTATCACATTCCCCGCGGTCAGAACACCGCGCTTTTTCAGCACTAAAATGGCCTTCATGCCCAGCCGGGCGGCACTGGCGGCGGTGAGCATCGCATGGTTGGACTGGGGTCCTCCTGCTGTCAGGACAACGTCCGCGCCCTGATCCCGGGCCTCCGCCAGAAGGAATTCCAGCTTGCGGATCTTGTTGCCGCCCAGCGCCGTGCCGGTCATGTCGTCCCGCTTGATGTAGAGGTTTTTCCCCAGTTCCCGGCTCAGGTTCTCCAGCTTGCAGAGCGGGGTGGGCAGAACACCCAAGGGGATTCTGCTAAAGTTTGCAAGGTCCTTCATTCTCCTATCCTCCAGTCGTTTTATGTGGGGGTGGGAATAGTATAGCATACCGCGAGGAGGATAGCCAGAGGATTTTCCGCGGAAAACACAAGGGGGATCGGGGCGGTTAAGGCACCAAGCTGGTTGGGGGGTGCCTTACACCTCCACAGGCAGGCCGTTGACCTCTATGCCCTCGCCGGCGGGGATCAGCAGGTACTTCCTGCCGTCAATGACGCGGGCCTCCACTAAGCAGCTCTCCTCCGGAGGCACGGTGATGGTGATACCGGAGGACTTGATGGCAAATCGCTTGCTGTCAATCAAATTCGCCGGGTTCAGCGAAGCATCCTCGCCAAACTGCGCGCCGCAGCTCTCGCGGAAGGCGGCCACCTGCCGCTCCCCTACGCCGCAGTCCTCCAGTATGTCCCCCACCTCCCGGGCGGTGACGGTAAGAGGCTCCGGGTCCCGGCTCTCCTTGTGCTGCCCGATCCGCTCCGTCAGGCGCCCGTGGACAGCCTGCACCACCTCCAGGGAGCACTCTCCCTCCAGCGCATCGCTGAGGGCGGTCTGGAAGGCCTCCCGCTGTTCCGGCGCGGACATGGGCGGCTCCACATGAAAGATGGCGTCCAAAAAGGGTTGGTGCAGCTCCTCCGGCTTTCGGGTATAGGCCAGAGCGCCATAGATATTGGCAGCACGGTCGTCGAAGGCCGGGAACAAAAACCCCAGCTCCGGCGCGGCCACCAGCTGGCGGGGGAGGAAATTGTGAAACTCATTCTCCCCAGGGCAGTAGCTCAGCTCCAAACGACCGTCCCGCACCGGGCAGACGCAGCAGACGATGTAGGAGAACACCTCGCTGGCGGTCTCCGACTGGTCCGCCGCGTCCTCACCCCGGTAGGGCACGTCATAGGCGTCGTGGGCCACCAGCAGGAGGTAGTTGCCCTCCATATCCAAGGCGTCGATGGCCCTCTGATAAAATGCCTGCCGGACCGCCTCGTCCTTCAGACCGGTGTCCCGCAGGGCGGAGAGGAGGCGGTGCTCCTCGCTGTCCACCATCTGCCGGGTGGAGAATACAATGTCGATGAGATTTTTCCCCAGTGTGCCGGAGAGAGCCTTTTTCAGCAGTGCCAGATACCGCTCCGCCTCCTCCTGGGGCAGCATACCCAAGGACTCGTCAATGGTGGAGATGACCTCCCTGCTGGCGTTAACATAGCAGCCGTAAACCCGGCTGAAGGCGTTCCGGTCGGCGCGGAAGCGGCGGCGCAGTTCGCTGATCTCTTTTTGATTCATGGTATCCCTCGCTCTGGTTGATGTTTGTTCGCCCTGCGCTGCCGGCAGTCGAACAACAGTTCCTACTATAGACGATATTGGGCGAAAATGCAATCCTGAACTGGACAATTGTCCCACAATTTCAGCCGTCTTGGCCTTGGGGCTCTATAGATTTTATTTGCTTTTTCTCCGGTTCTGTGCTATTTTATGGAATATTAAGCCCTGCCACCGCTCTGCTGCCGGCGGGCAGGGTACGCTGGGAGGAATCGCATCATGGTACGGGACATTATGCGGGACGAGGACTTTCTGTCACAGAGGGCGGAAGCCGCCACAGAGGAGGATCTCGCTGTGGCGCAGGATCTGCTGGACACGCTGGCGGCGCACAGGGACGGGTGCGTGGGGATGGCAGCGAATATGATCGGCGTGAACAAGCGCATCATAGCCTTTGACAGAGAGGGCGCCTATATGGTCATGTTCAACCCGGAGATCATCAAAAAGTCCGGTCCCTATGAGGCGGAGGAGGGCTGTCTGTCCCTCTCCGGCACGCGCAGGGTCCGGCGCTGGCAGTCTGTCAAGGCACAGTACCAAAACGAGAAATTCCAGCTCCGCTTCAAGACCTTTACCGGCTGGACGGCGGAGATTATTCAGCACGAAATCGACCACTGCGAGGGGGTTCTGATCTGATATGCGCATCATCATCTCACCTGCCAAGAGGATGGTGACGGATACGGACAGCCTCCCGACGGAGGGGCTGCCCGCCTTTCTGGAACAGACGGAGCGCCTGAAAGCGGCCTTGCAGGGGATGTCGCCGGAGGAGCTAAAGGCCCTCTGGCGGTGCAATGACGCCATCGCCCGGCTGAATGGAGAGCGGTTGAGCGGCATGGACCTGCGCCGCCGGCTCACCCCCGCCATCCTGTCCTATGAGGGCATCCAGTACCGCTACATGGCTCCCGGCGTGATGGAGACGGATCAGCTTTGTTATCTGCGGGAGCATCTGCGCATTCTGTCCGGCTTTTATGGCCTGCTGCGCCCCTTTGACGGGGTAACGCCCTACCGCTTGGAGATGCAGGCCCGGCTGCAGGTGGATGGCTGTAGGGATCTGTACGCCTTTTGGGGGGACCGTCTGGCTGGGCAGCTGGCCGCTGAGACAGATTTTGTGCTGAATTTGGCCTCCAAGGAGTACAGTCGTGCAGTGGAGCCCCATCTGCCCCGGTCCTTCCGGTTTGTCAGCTGCCGCTTTGGACAGCGGAGGGGCGGCAAGGTGGTGGAGACAGGCACCACGTGCAAAATGGCGCGGGGACAGATGGTGCGCTGGCTGGCGGAGTACCACGTCACGGACTTGGAGGGGGTGCGGGCCTTCGACCAGCTGGGGTACCGATTCTGCCCGGAGCTCTCGGCGGAGGATTGCTGCGTGTTCCTCTCCGCGGACACAGAGCAGCCAAGCGGCGCGGAGGCGTGAAAGCGGGACTGTTTCGGGAGACCGGGGATCATACGACAAAAAGGCACCGCCTGCGGCGGTGTCTTTTTGCTGTGCAAAAACCGCTTATTCGTACACTGTCCGCCTGAGGGCGGGTGCCGGTTCACTCCGTCCGGTTCTGTTGGTTCAGCGCTTGGGTAAACTGGATCATGGCGTCATCCTTGCGCAGGAACAGCAGGCCGAAGGAACCCGGGCCGCAGTTGCTGGCAATGGCAGAGGACGCCTTCTGCAAATAGACCCGCTCAAAGGGACAGACCTGCTGCACCAGATTCTTGATGTACTGGAGCTTCTTGTCATCCATTCCGGAGTAGGTGATGAACAGGATGCGCCGGTCAATGCTTCGGGTCTCTAACAGCGTCTTTCTGACGTACCGCCTTGCCACATGGGAGAAGTCTCCCATCTCCATGCTGCCCACGGTCATCCGGCTCTTCTTCAGCACAAGGACCGGATGCAGCAGCAGCGCGTCACACAGAATCTGTATCCGCTTGGAGATTCGCCCGGACTGACACATCATATGCGTGGTGTTGATGACAAACGCAGAGGAGACGAAGCGCTCCATGCGGATCACCGCTTGGATAATCTCCGCCTTGGTGGCATGGTGCTCCGCCAGATAGGCCGCGTACAGCACCACCAGCCCCATGCTACTGGAGAGATGGCCCGAGTCCAGCACGGTGACATTCTCAAAGGACTTCGCCGCCTCACGGGCATTTTCGTAGCCGCCGCTGACATGCCTTGCCATGGTGATGTGGATCACATTCTGGGCCTCGGTCAGGCTCTCGGCAAAGAATCGCTCGTAGTCCTCCACCTCCGGCGGCTGGGAGCTGCCCTTCCGCCCGTTGGCGATGTGGGTCAAAAGCTCATCCGCTTTCAGCTCCTCCTCGTCTAAGAAGCGTCCCTCCTCCGTGCAGACATAGTAGGGACACACCGGGATCCCAAACATCTTCCGCAGGGATTCCGGCAGGTCACAGACGCTGTCGGTAGTAATCAGAATGGACCGCCGCTTTACCTGCTCGAAGATTAGAATATCCTTCTCAATATCCGACTGCCGTACCTCCTCGCTGAGCTGCACCAGCTCCTTGGGGAGGATGCTCAGCACAGCCGCCTCCAGCAGCACGCCGCTGACCGGCTTGGCCAGATAGCCGCTGAACCCCTCTTTGCGATAAAGGAGCTGGTTGTCACTGCCGGCGTTGGCGGTGAGGGCCACCACGGGGACATTCTGGCACAGGCCTCCCGGCTGCGCGCGCAGCGCGTGGAGGCACTCGATCCCGTCCATCTCCGGCATCATGTGGTCCATGAGGATACAGTCGTAGTGGTGATTCTGGGTCAGCCTGAGACATTCGGCGCCGCTGGATGCCGTATCAATCTGGATCTTGGTCTCCGCCAGCAGCTTGCCCACTACCATCAGGTTCATGTCATTGTCGTCCACCACCAGAATGTGGGCATCCGGCGCCTCAAAGCTCTGCCGGTAGGACTCCCCTTCCCGGGCCTTGGCGCGGGAGGCCAGCGTAAAGGTTCCCAGCTCCTTTTCATCCACAATATCTTGATCCAGCGTGACAACAAATGTAGAACCCTTGGTATAGACGCTGTTGACGCTGATCTCGCCGCCCATCAGCTCTACCAGCTGCTGCACAATGCTCAGGCCCAAGCCGGTTCCCTCGATATAGCGGTTTCTCTCCTCGTCCACACGACGGAAGGCGTTAAAGATATAGGGAATGTTCTCTTTCTTTACACCTAAGCCGGTGTCCTCCACCGCGTACCAGACACGCACCCGGTTCAGCGCCTGACGCTCGCACCGGACGGAGAGGGTAACGGAGCCCTCACGGGTGTATTTCACCGCGTTGTTCAAAAGATTGATGAGGATCTGCTTAATCCGCACCTCGTCCCCGCAGAGCATGCTCGGGATGGACGAGTCCACATGGAGCTTAAACTCCAGCCCCTTCTCCTTTGCCTTGATCCAGATCATGTTGACAATCTCCGAGAAGAGCGCCCCCGTCTCATAGGAGACGTTGACAATCTCCATCTTCCCGGATTTGATCTTGGAGAGGTCCAGAATGTCGTTGATCAGGGTGAGCAGCAGCTTGCTGGCCCCTTGGATATTGCGGGCGTTCTCCGCCACCTCATCGGAGATGTCCTCCCGCAGGATGATCTCGTTGAGGCCGATGATCGTATTGATGGGCGTGCGGATCTCATGGCTCATGCTGGAGAAAAAGTGGTTCTCCGCCCGGTTCAGCTCCTCGATCTCCTTCTTCTGCTGCTGGGACAGCGCGTTCTCCTCCTCATACATCCGGTTTAGGAACATGAGCAGCACGCAGGTCAGAAGGCCCACCATAATCACGGAAAACGCGGAGTCAAAGAAGGAGTGATGGGGGGTATTCTGCACGATATATTCCGGAAAATAGTAGGCGGTGCTGTAGCACAAGAGCGTTTCAAGCGTACACAGGCCAAAAAACACCATCATCCGCCGCCCGTGCAGGGTAATACACACATAGATGAAACAGAATACAAACCACTCCGGCACTCCGCTGTAAAAGCCGCCCGCCGTAAAAAAGCTGACGGGGAACAGCAGCAGAAGAAGTATCGAGATAGCGGTGGCGCCCCGCTGGATCTGCTCCTTTTGAATGCTGATCTTCACAATTGCCGCCATGGCAGCCAAGCTGGCGGCCAGAATCAGGACATTCCAAATATTCCGCCCCATGGGCAGGATAAACACCAGCGCAACCATGCACGTACCCGTTACAATGCGGAACATGCGCTCACGCAGGCTGATACTGTGGTCGGAGATGATTCTAAACCATTTTTTAATCACGCAGTCTCTCACTCCTCAAAACAAGGCATTTTTCGGGAAAAGCGCCCCCACACGTTACAGTCCGGCCAGCTGTCCGCAGAGCGCCTTGTAGGCACGCAGCAGATCCGGGTGGCGGGCCAAGATATACGCCTCATCGCCCCGCTTTCCTGCCATCTCCAGCTCCTTGGCCTGGGCGGAGAGCGCCTCGGCGCCGATGGTCAGCGACGTACTCTTCAGCGCGTGGACCTTCACCGCGTAGTCCGCCCAATTGGCGCTCTCATACAGGGCGATGATTTCCGCCTGCTTCTCCCCGCTTTGGGCGTAAAACATCCGCAGCATCTCCCGGTAGAAATCCTCATCCCCGCCGCAGTAGTGCAGGCCTGTCTCCGTATTGACGCCGGCTTGGGTGAGACGGTCATAGGGGATCGCCGCCTCTCCCGCCGTGCCCTCCGGCAAGCTATCCGCCTCAGGCTTCGCGGCCTCTATGGCCTCCGCCGTCTCCAGAGGCTCCGCCGCCTGCATCTCTGTGCCCTCTGACGCGGGAGCGGCCTCTGACGCGGGAGCGGCCTCTGACGCGGGAGCGGCCTCTGACGCGGGAGCGGCCTCTGGATCCTCCTCTGTCAGAAGGCCCCCTGTGGGCTTTGCGGTATACTGGATGCAGTGCTTAGGCAGCACCTTTCGCAGCACCCGCTCCAAGACTGTGCGCTCAATGGGCTTGGGGACGAACTCTGTGAACCCCTCGCTGCGGAACATCTCCCGTGCGCCGCTGACGGTGTTGGCGGTCAGCGCGATCACCGGCAGGTCCCGGTACTTCTCGTTGTAAAGCTCGTGGATCTTTTTCAGTGTCTCCACACCGTCAAAACCGGGCATCATGTGGTCCAAAAAGATGATGTCATAGGTGGTGACGCCGCACTGGGCCACCGCCTCTCTTCCGCTGAGGCATGTGTCCACTTCGATCCCGTAGCTGCCTAAGACGCCCTTGGCCACCACCAAGTTCATCTCTTCATCATCCACCGCCAAAGCCCGGACACCCACACAGGTAAAGGGCTTTCGGCCGGCGGCTTGGTCCTCCGCGAAGCCCCGCTCCCCCATCTCCCCATTCAGCAGATTGGCCACCGAGAGGGCCGAGAAGGGCTTATGTATAATCATCAGGCGGCTGTCGTTCTCCAGATTAAACTCCCGCTCCGCGATTACCACAACCCGGAGCGTCTCCGCCAGTTCCTCGTAGTAGGACGTATTCTCCTCATACTCTGTCTGCGCAATGAACACATGGGTCAGCGGATAGGTGCGCTGCAATTTGAGGAAGCCATCAAAATTATGCGCTTGGTAGCCCTTGATGCCGAAGCCCTCCACCAAATTCCGGATCAGCCCGTCATAGTAGCCCCGCACCTCATCGCAGCTGTATTTCTCCGGCCGGAAGTAGCAGGCAATGCAGAGCTGCTCCGGGTGGTTGATGGTGATACACGGCTGATCATCCGCTACGCCTTGGGGGATCACAATGTGGGCATGCAGCCCCTGTTTTCCCTTGCTGTCAAAATGGATAAAACCGCCCATGGCGTTGAGCAGGCCCCGGGCAATGGGGAGGCCCAAGCCCAGACCGCCCGCGAACCGGCTGCTGCCGGAATCCGCCTGGTAAAACTCCTCGTACATCTGCTCCAGCTGGGCATCTGTCATGCCGATGCCGGTGTCGTGGATATAGATGATCAGGTTGACTCCATAGTTCTCCCAGCGGTACTCGATACAGACGTTTACACCGCCCTCCTCCGTGAACTTGATCGCGTTCTCCACCAAGATCTTAAGTACATGGGAGATCTTTTCCGCGTCACCCACCAAGACCGCCGGGACCTTGGGGTTGATATCGAATACCAACTCCAAATGCTGCCGGTTACTCTGCAGCGCGGTCATGGTGATCACATCGTTGAGCACCGAGGTGATCATGTACTCCTCCTTGGCCGGCGTCAGCGTGCCCTTCACGATCTCCGTATAGTCGAGCATATTGTTGATCTGGTTGGACAGCCGCTTGCCCGCCAGCTTGATGGACAGCATATCCTCCCGAACATCCCCGGGGAGCGCCTTTCCTAAGGCCACCTCGCTGATGCCGATGACCATATTGATCGGCGTGCGGAGTTCATGGGATACGTTGGACAAAAAGACCGCGTTTTGCTTTCCCGCCGTCTCCAGCTCAGTAAAGACCTTGTTGTACCATTTCCGCTGGGCGGTCCGCTGGTTGATCCAGTACTCCGCCAGCACTGTCCCGCCGATGGTCACGGCGGCGCCGAGCGCCAGACGGAAGGCATCCCGCAGCTCCATATGCAGGGAGACGGTATGAAAAACCAGCGCATGGTAGATAACCACCAGCACATACAGGGCCTCTATCATACGCAGAATCCACTTTTTATTCAGCATGAACAGCGACAGGATGATGATGCAGGCCACGGCAGGTATGTCATAGAGGCTGCCCTCATGCACGCCGAAGAAGAAAAACTCCACCAAGAGCAGGCCGGCGCACAGGTTTTCATACATCACATCCGAGCCAATCCGCGCAATATGAAGCAGCCACACGCTGAAGCAGCCCGCCGCCATCAGCGGAACCGCCCAAAACTCCCATGCTGTCACAATGGTGATCAGCCCCAGCATGGCGCTGAGCGATGTGGTGACGATGGCCAACAGCAGGTATCTGCTTGTCTGCTCCTCCGTCCTCATGCTTTATCAAACTCCTGCGCCACCCGCTTCATCAGCTCCTCCGGCTCAAAGGGCTTTTTCAGGTAATTTGCCGCCCCCAGCTTGATGGCACTGACCACGTCCTCCTCCAGCCCCGAGGCTGTCAGAAAGATCACCGGGATCTCCGGGGCAAATTCCTTCATGCACTCAAAGGTCTCCATGCCGTTCATCTCAGGCATCTCAATATCCAAAAGAACCAAGTCCACCTTCTCAATCTTCAGCTTCTTCAGCGCCTTGACCCCGGAGTCCGCCAAAAGAACGGCATAGTCCTTTCCAAGGATCATTTTGGTCCTCATCAAATTCATGCTGTCGTCGTCCACCACTAAAATACGCTTCTGCATACGATTGTCCCCCTGTCTTATTACTATGGGCAGGCCCCATATTCTCATCCTGTCTATTCTAAAATAAGACGGCGAGAAAATCAAGCCCATTTCTGCCGCCTTTTGGGGGGAGCATGGGCTGCCGCAGGCGCCTCTTTTTCTCCGGAGGCCCTCTCTGCCGGCGGATATGAATCGGCCTCTGGACGGGGAAAAACGCGGAAAGATGCACGAAAGTATTTGTTACAAAGACATTTGTTTTGTACATGCAGACAAAATTGAGACTCCGGCGACAAAAAAGGATTGACGAAAGAGAAATAAATGTGCTACAGTTGACCAAATTCAAGGCGGTTCAGAGGGTTTTCCCCTCTGTTAAGTCCTTTGGGGAGGTTTTTGTATGCGCATCCAACATGAGTATCTGCAAAATCTAATGGAGCGGGTGGAGGCCCGGAATCCGGCGGAGCCGGAGTTCCTCCAAGCGGTGGGAGAGGTGCTGGAGAGCCTGACCGGCGTGGTGGAGGCCCGCCCGGAGTTTATCACCGAGGGCGTCATGGACTGCTTGGTGGAGCCGGAGCGGATCATCAAGTTTCGTGTCCCTTGGGAGGATGAGCGGGGGCAGATCCATGTGAACCGGGGGTTCCGCGTCCAGTTCAACAGCGCCATTGGTCCCTACAAGGGCGGGCTCCGTTTTCACCCCAGCGTGTATGAGGGGATCATTAAGTTTTTAGGCTTTGAGCAGATCTTTAAAAACAGCCTCACCGGCCTCCCCATCGGCGGCGGCAAGGGCGGCGCGGACTTCGATCCCAAGGGCAGGACGGATCTGGAGGTCATGCGCTTCTGCCAGAGCTTTATGACGGAGCTGTTTAAGTATATCGGGCCGGACACCGATGTGCCCGCCGGGGACATCGGTGTGGGCAGTCGGGAGATCGGCTACCTCTTCGGCCAGTACAAGCGCCTGCGCAACGAGTTCACCGGGGTTCTCACCGGCAAGGGGCTCAGCTACGGCGGCTCCTTGGCCCGGACGGAGGCCACCGGCTACGGGCTGTGCTACTTCACCGACTGCATGCTGAAGGATGCGGGGCGGAGCTTCGAGGGAGCCACGGTGGTAATCTCCGGCAGCGGCAACGTGGCCACCTACGCCTGCGAGAAGGCCGCAGCGCTGGGGGCCAAGGTGGTGGCCATGAGCGACTCCGGCGGGTATATCTACGACAGAGACGGCATTGATTTGGCCTGCGTCAAGCAGCTCAAGGAGGTGGAGCGCCGCCGGATCTCCGCCTATGTGGACACCCACCCCGGCGCGGAGTATCACGCCGGCTGCCGGGACATCTGGAACATCCCCTGTCACATCGCCCTGCCCTGCGCCACCCAGAACGAGCTGGACGGGCGGAGCGCCAAGGCACTGATCCAAAACGGCTGCTTTGCCGTGGCGGAGGGGGCCAATATGCCCTCCACGCCGGAGGCCATCCAGGCTTTCCAGTCCGCCGGGGTCCTCTTTGCCCCGGCCAAGGCGGCCAATGCCGGCGGTGTGGCCACCTCCGCGCTGGAGATGAGCCAGAACTCCATGCGCTTTTACTGGACCTTTGAGGAGGTGGATGAGCACCTAAAGCGGATCATGCGGGATCTGTATCACAACGCCAGCCGCGCCGCCGAGCAGTACGGCGCCCCCGGCAATCTGGCAGCGGGGGCCAATATCGCCGGGTTTTTGAAGGTGGGCGAGGCCATGCTGGCCTACGGCATCGTATAATTCAAAATAAGCGGCACAGCCGCTAATTTTGAGGAGGCCCCGGGCCGCACGCAGCACACAAGGGGGGCCGAAAGCGCAGTTTCCGAAAAACCGGTTCCCATTTATTTCGCGTCCGCAGGCGCGAAGCTCTGCAAGGCTTTTCCTTGCAGCCGTAAGGAGTTGAGAATAACATGAACGACTATATTGCCCAAGTATCGGAGAATTTGGTCAAAACCTATCCCCATGAGCCGGAGTATCTCCAGTGTGTAAGCTCCTTTCTGGAGATGATCGCCCCGGCGGCGGCAGACCAGCGCTACGAGAAGCTGGATCTCATCACCCGCATGGTGGAGCCGGAACGGATGTTCTCCTTCCTGATCCCTTGGGTGGACGACCGAGGGATTACCCACACCAACCACGGCTACCGGGTTCAGTTCAACAGCGCCATCGGGCCCTACAAGGGAGGCCTCCGGTTTCACCCCGGCGTAAACCCCTCAGTGGTGAAGTTTTTGGGCTTTGAGCAGACCTATAAGAACGCCCTCACCGGCCTCCCCATCGGCGGGGCCGCCGGCGGAGCGGACTTCGACCCCCGGGGCAGATCCAATCGGGAGATCATGCGCTTTTGTCAGAGCTTTATGTACGCCCTCTACCGCTATATCGGCGCGGACACCGACGTGCCCGCCGGGGATATCGGCGTGGGCAGCCGGGAGGTGGGCTGGCTCTACGGGGCCTATAAGAAGGTCACCGGCCGGGCTCAGAGCTCCGCCCTCACCGGCAAGGGGCTCACCTACGGCGGCAGCCGCATCCGGCAGGAGGCGGCCGGCTTCGGCACGGTGTACTTCCTCGCCCGGATGCTGGAACACCAAGGAGCCACCTTGGAGGGCAAAAGGCTGATTGTCTCAGGCTTTGGCAACATGAGCTGGGGGGTCTGCCGGAAGGCGGCGGAGCTGGGGGCCAAGGTGGTGACCCTCTCCGGCCCCGACGGGTATATCTTTGACGGCGACGGCGTGGCCACGCAGGAGAAGTACGACTTTCTGGTGAAGATGCGCTACAGCGGCGAGGACCGGGTGGAGGCCTACGCGGAGCGGTTCGGTACGGAGTTCTATCCCGGCAGAAAGCCTTGGGAGGTCCCCGGCGATGCGGCCATCCCCTGCGCCACACAGAACGAGCTGACGGTGGAGGACGCCATCCGCATCATCGCCAACAACGTCCGCTACTACGTGGAGGGGGCCAACATGCCCGCCACCACCGACGCGCTGAAGCTCCTGCGCCTGAGTCCCAAGATTCTCACGGCGGGGGCCAAGGCCAGCGGCAGCGGCGGCGTGGCGGTGTCGGCGCTGGAGATGGCCCAGAACGCCGTGCGCTACAGCTGGTCCCGCCGGGAGGTGGACGAGAAGCTGCGGCGTATTATGAGCGCCATCTACGATGCCTCCGCAGCCGCCGCGGAGGCCTACGGTCTGGGGTACGATCTTATCGCCGGCAACGACATCGCCGCCTTCCAGCGCATCTCCGAAGCGATGATCGCCCAAGGGCTGTAATCAGCCCCGCCGCCGGAGCCCCTGAGGGCGCGGCACACAGAAAAGGGCCCTACAGAGCGGTTGAATCAGGCTTTTTTTGATAAAAAACAGAAAGGAGCACAGGATGGCTGCGGCCATCCTGTGCTCCTTTCCTGACAAATACGATATTATAGGTACCGCTGGGCCAGCAGCACCGCCGCGTCCAAGGCGATCCGGCACATGCTGCGCTGGGCGTCGGCAAAGTCGCAGAGCCACTGGTCGGTGGCGCGGTTGGCGTGGACGGCGCAGATGGAACCGGCCAGCACGCCGTAGAGGCTGCCTAAGGTCATAATGGTCTCCGACTCCATCTCCATGTTCAGGATGCCCAGCCTCTCATAGTCCGCACTGGTCCGTCCCGGCATGGCGAATTCCCGTCCGGCGGCGGGACGGCCCTGTCCGGCGAAGAAGGAACCGGTGGAGGCGGAGATGCCCTTCCAGTAAGCCGCGTTCCGGGCCTTACAGGCGTCAATCAGGCACTCCACCACCTCGAAGGCGGCCACCGCCGGGTACTCCGGCGGAGCGTAGAAACAGCTGGCCCCGCCTAAGCGCATGGCCGCGGTATTGATGACCATATCACCGCAGGCGATCTCCGGCCGGGTGACGCCGCAGCCGCCGATACGGATCAGCGCCTTGGCCCCCAGCTCAATGAGCTCGATGACGGCAATCTCTGTGGAGGGGGCGCCGATCCCGGTGGAGCACACGCTCACCGGCACGCCCTGATAGCTACCGGTACCCACGGTGTACTCCCGGTTGGAGGCGATAACACGGAAATCCTCGCACAGGGCGGTGAACATGGCCACACGGCCCGGGTCGCCGGGCAGCAGTACGATGGGGGCCACGTCCCCCGGCGCGCAGAGCAGGTGGGGGACCTTTCCGTCAAACTTGGGGTCAGCGGCGGATACTTGCTTCATGGTCTCTCCTCCTCTCTTACTTGGCGCCGGCGGGGGTGTGGAGCTTCATCGCCGCCTCGGCGGTGAGGGAGTCCTGCTTCTTGCTTCTGGCCCCCATGATGACAAGGCCGATCAGCGTGATGAGATAGGGCATCAGGGCGGCGAACTGGGAGGGCAGGCGGTAGCTCTGAGCCATGTTGCCCACCGCCATGGAGGCGCCGAAGAGCAGGGCAAAGAACATGGTCCACAGGGGGTGGCCCACCGCCAAATTCTGGGCGGCGATACCGATGAAGCCCCGGCCCGCCGTCATGTTGGCGGTGAAGTAGGGCAGGTAGCCCATGGACATGTACATGCCGCCCATGGCCGCGAAGATGCTGCTGATGGTGAGGGCAATAAACTTGGTCTTGCGCACGTTGATGCCCACAGAGGCCGCCGCGGCGGCATCCTGTCCCACAGCCTGAATACGCAGGCCCAAACGGGTCTTTTTCAGCAAAAACCACACCAAGGCCACCGCTAAGAAGGCCAAGTAGGTCATCAGATTGTGTCCGGAGAGGATGGGTCCCAAGATGGGGATGTCCTTGATGAGGGGGATATCCACCGCCGGGAACTTGAGGGAGGGCAGCGAGGAGGTATCCAGCTTCATGCCGGTGAGCAGATACACCACATACACGGTGCCGCCGGTCCCCAAGGTGTTCAGGGCCAAACCGGCCAGCAGGGGTTTGGTGTCCAGATACAGCACGAAGTAGGCGAAGATCATGGCAACAGCCATGCTGAACGCCATGCCCAAAGCCGCACCGGCCAGCAGGCTCTGGGTGTAGGCGCTGCCAATGGCACCGCCCAAGGCGGCAAAGAGCATCATACCCTCATAGGCTACGCAGAGGATGTTGGCCTTGCCGCCCATCACCGCCGCCATGCCCACGAACACCAGCGGGGTGCCCATGCGCAGCAGCGCGTCCAGGAAGTTTGCGGAGAAGATATACGACAACATTATTCAGCGCCCCCTTTCGACATGGCATCCTTGGAGTGTTTCACAATGCTCCGGTGCTCCCAGCCGGCCAAGAACCGCTCCGCCGCCACGAAGATGATGATGACGGCCTGGATCACGCTGATGATCTCCGGAGGGATCTTGGAGCTGAAGTTCAGCGCGTCAGCGGAGGTCTTGATATAGGCCAGAAACAGCACCGCCACAGGGATATACTTGGGATCGTTGTGGCAGAGCACCGCCAGCATCACGCCATCCCAGCCGTGGTTGGTAAAGCCGGAGTAGACGAATCTCTGGTAGTTGCCCAGCGTCTCCATGGTGCCGCCCACGCCGGCGACGAAGCCGGAGATCAGGGAGGTGAAGACAATGGTCTTGCCCACCGGCATACCCGAGTAGGTGGCAAACTTCTCGTTCTCTCCCACGGTGCGCATCTGGAGGCCGAAGGCCGTGTGGTTGAGGAGCCAATACCCCAGCACTACTGCCGCCAAGCCCACCAGCAGTCCCAGGTGGATGCGCTGATTGCCGAACAGCCCCGGCAGCAGGGCGGACTCGGAGAAGAGGAAGGAGGCCTCGAACCCGGCGCTGGGGTCCCGCAGGGGGTTTAGGATGATGTAGAGCCCCAAGTACAGCGCCACATAGTTGATCATCAGCGCCGCCACAATGGTCACTACGTTGTAGCGCACCCGCAGGATACCCGGAATGCCCATGACCGCCGCACCGGCAAGGCCGCCGGCGATGGCGCACAGGGGGATGTGGATAACGGGCGGGATGCCCGGCAGGATAGCCACGCAGGTGGCGGCCACCGCCCCGCCGAAGAAAGCGCCCTCGGCGGCAATATTGATCTGCCCGCAGGAGTAGACCAGACACACGGCGGTGCCGGTGAACAGCAGGGGGATGGCCTTGGAGACAATGGTGGCCATACGGCTGGTGTTCTTCAGGGGCCCCACCAGCAGGGTAATGAAATCCTGCAGGGGCTTTTCGCTCACCGTGGCGATGAGCACAAAGGCGATGGCCAGCGCAATCAGAACAGCAAACAGCGTCCTGAGGAAGGAGAACCGCCGCTCAATTGTCTTGGTCATGTCCTTGGATTTCTTGACCGCATTACCCATGGAGAACACCTCCCATCTCCTCCTTGCTCATGGTCTTTAAGCCCAGCATGTACTCGCCCAGCACCTGCTCGTCTACGGCGGAGGCGTCTGGGAAGTAGGCCACAATCCGGCCCTCGCACATGACAAAGATGCTGTCGCTGACAGAGAGCAGCTCCGTCAAATCCGCGGAGAACAGCAGCGTGGCTGTCCCCTCGTCCCGCAGCGCCACAATCTTCTTTCGGATCATCTCCGCCGCGCCCACGTCAATGCCCCGGGTGGGATGACTGGCCAGCAGCAGCTTGGGGGCCGCGGAGAACTCCCGGGCCGCCACCACCTTCTGCATGTTGCCGCCGGAGAGCGTCCGCACCTCTGACTCCGGAGAGTCGCACTTGATGAGATACTCCTTGATCAGCGCTTGGGTGTCCGACAGGATCTTCTTCAGCCCCAGTACACCGTGGCTGTTGTAGTTCTTTTTATAGTAGCGGTCGGAGACGATGTTCTCCTTGATGGACTGGGTACGGGAGACGCCGTAGGTCATGCGGTCCTCGTGGACCAAGGACACGCCCATCTCCCGGATCTCCCGGATCTTCTTGCTCCGGATGCTCTCACCGCAGATGCTGACCTCGCCGCTCTGGATGGTGAGCAGGCCCGCCAGCATATCCGAGAGCTCCGACTGTCCGTTGCCCTCCACGCCGGCCACGCCCAAGATCTCGCCCTTGCGCAGATCGAAGGACACGTCCTTCAACGTGTGGATACCCAGCTTGTTATAGAAGTTGAGCCCCCGGACCTGCAGTACGGTCTCCTTGGGCTGAGCCTTCTCCTTCTTAATATTGAGGAACACGTCCCGGCCCACCATCATGCGGGAGATATCCGCCTCGGACACGTCCTTTACGTCCACGGTACCCTCGTACCGGCCCAGACGCAGCACCGTGATCCTGTCGCAGATCTCCTTAATCTCCCCCAGCTTGTGGGAGATGAACACGATGGAGAAGCCCTTCTCCCGCAGCTTTTTCAGCTGTACAAACAGCTCCTTGGTCTCTTGAGGGGTCAGCACCGCGGTAGGCTCGTCCAGCAGCAGCAGCTTGGCCCCCCGCAGCAGCATCTTCAAAATCTCCACCCGCTGCTTGTAGCCCACGGACAAATCGCTGACCAAGGCGTCCGGATCCACGTCCAACTCATATTGCTTGGCCACCTCGGCGGTCATCTGCCGGGCCTTGGCCCGGTCAAAGAGCATGCCCTTCACCGGCTCATCCCCCAGCACCATGTTCTCCGCCACGGTGAGGGAGTTGACCAGCATAAAGTGCTGGTGGACCATGCCGATGCCATAGGCCAGAGCGTCCAAGGGGCTCTGCACTTTGGAGGGCTGACCGGCGATCAGAATACGGCCCTCCTCGGGAATCTCTTGGCCGAAGAGCACTTTCATCAGCGTGGTCTTGCCCGCGCCGTTCTCTCCCACCAAGCCGTGAATCTCTCCCTTGCGTACGGAAAAATTCACATCCTTGTTGGCGACGAAGCCGTTATCATAGATCTTGGTGATATGCTCCATAGAGAGCATATCCTCCCCGATGGCTACGCCGTCAAATACATTGCGTCTTTCGATCATTTTTCCTCACTTCCTCCACACAGACTGGTATACCCTCTGAAAAAAGCCGGGGAGTACCCGCGCTTATAATGACAACAAACGGAGTGCTCCCCAGACTATTCTTACCAGTGGACCGCCTGCCGCATCAGAACGGAGCGGCCAGCGCCTTCACCGCGTCGATCTCCTCTGTAGAGGCGCCGAAGGCGGTGCTGACAGTGATCTTGCCGGCAGCCATCTCATCGGCAATCTTCTGGTACTCGGTCATCACAGACTCGGGCACGATGGCGCGGAAGAACTCGTTGTCTGCCACAATCACGCCGCCATCGGCATAGGGAACATAGCTGTGGGTGCCCCAGTTGGCAGTGCCGCTGCCCACCTGCTCCAGAATGGGGTAGACCATGTTGTAGTAGTCCTTCACCACGGAGGTCAAAATGTGCTCGGCGGTCTCACGGCTGGTACCGGCGATGTTGGTGGCCTCGTCGGCGTCCACGCAGATGGCGTAGAAGTCGTTCTCCAGAGCGGCATCCGCGGCGGCCAAGTCGCTGGAGGACACGGCGAAAACCACGTCGGCGCCGCTATTGTGCTGGGTGGTGGTGATCTCCTTAGTCAGAGGGGCGTCGTTGTGGTTGCCCACGAAGGAGTAGAGCACCTCGATGCTGGAGTCCACGTAGTTGACGCCCTCAATATACCCCATGAGGAAGTCCAGAATGGCAGTGGACTCGATGGCGCCCACGAAGCCCACGGTCTTCTGCTCGTTGGCCAAGGGGGCATCGGAGGTGGTCATCAAAGCGGCCAGAGCGCCCACCAAGAAGCCGCCCTCGTTTTGCAGCACCTGCACGCTCATCACGTTCTTAAAGTCGCCGGCGGTAAAGTCCACGGCGGTGTCGAAGATAAAGAACTTCTGGTCGGGGAACTTGACGGCGGTGTTCTGCAGGGGCTCCACCATGGTGCCAAAGCCTGTAACGATCAAATCATACTCGCCCATCTCGGCGGACTGGACCAAGGAGCTCTCGTAGAGGGAGGTGTCCATATTGCACTCCACGGTGTCCACATTTCCGCCGTAAGCGGTGACGTAATCGCTGAGGGCGGAGTAGACATCGTCATTGTTGGTACCGCCGCCCAAGTTGCCGGTAACCACAAACATGATGTTCAGCGCGTCATAGGCCGCGCCGCCATCGCCGCCATTGTCAGAATTTCCGCCATTGCTGCCGCTGTCCTTGTCGCCGTTGTCATTCCCGCCGCAGCCGGTGAGCATACCCAGCAGCATCACCAGTACCAGCGCCATGGACAGCAGCTTCAGAGATCTCTTTTTCATCTACATTCCTTCCTTTCATCGAATCCTTTGTGCCTAAGTGATGGCCCCCCGAAACATGCCCGGAGGGTATATATTTGCAGCCCCCAGATGGAAGCAGGCAAATCAGATATATGTATTTATTGGTAATAATATATACCTTTGTTTTATTATTTGTAGAGTTGCGTCATAAAAATATAATATATTTATCACATCTGGCCTGATTTGTCAATGGGGTATCCCTCACTTTTTGTCGAAACGCAAACAGTTTCGGAAAAGAAGCGAAAATTTGGAGGGTCGCCGCCAAAGCGATCCCCCAAATGCTGCGGACCCGCTGTGCAGGACACATACGCGGCATCCTCAGAGCAGATATCCATAAGATTTTCCCGTTTAATTGCAGAAATATACCTGCTGCCGGCAAAACATCTCACAGCATACAGAAAGCATTTCAATACAAAGAGCTTGTATCTGCATGTCCTAACCGATAAACTAAGCTAAACGCAGTGAGCTTTTTATAGGAGGAATTATTTTGATGTCAATTTCTAACAGGAACACCGGCGCAGTCCAGCCCTTGACAGCAGCCAAGAAGGCAGCGGAGGCATCCAAGGTCCAGCGGGCCGAGGAGGCGGTTCAGAGCAGCCCACGGGGGTCTGTTCGGGATGAATACATCCCAGAGGGGCCGCAGGAGCCCTCCGGGCGCTACTGGATGGAGAAGGACAAGGAGGGCCGGCCCATCATTTGCTTTGATGATCCGGAACGGGCGCCGGGCCTTCCCGAACGGACGGAAGACGCGCCTGACACAGAGAGGCCGGAGAAGGAGGAGCTTTGCGCCGGCGATACCGGCAAGGTGGATCGCGAGATCAAAGAGCTGAAACGGAAGCTGGCGGAGTTGCAGCAGCAGATTTATACTGAGACTGACGAGGTTAAGGTTAGGGATATAGAGAAGCAGATCGCACAAGTGGAGCGGGAGTTAGAGCAAAAGGACAACGAAGCTTATCGGAAACAGCACAGCACCTTTACACAGCTGGGATAATTCTTGTTATGCTGCATTGTTTTGCAGAGAACGGGCAGCGATATATGATCCTCTGTGAGCAGATCATCCGACCAAAGACGTGAAAGGAGTCCGGCAGGGCGGAAGCGTGATAGTTCCCGCTTTGCAGGGCTCTTTTCCATTAAAATCAAGATTCACCACAGGCTGGGCGGTATGTGTCCGAATCCTTTGCACTGTTTATTTTATATTATGGGCAAAAAATGTTAAGATTGTGAGGGAAAAGGGATTTTTAAAAATGGTCTTTCCATTATTAGGCCTTGTTTGATAAATGGCGAAATGCACACCGGCGAGAGATTTTTTGGCTGGACAAGGCCAAAATTCGCAGGAATATTTTGGGTATTTCAAAAATTTTAACACGGCTCAGCGGAAAACGCCTGCCGATTAGGCCGTTTGGCATTTTTCAAACGATGCCTAAGTTTTCCTGTTTTGTATGATGATTTGACTCCAGTAAGCATATCACAAGTCATACAAAATAGAGCGGAATATTTTATTTGACTCTTGACAAATTAAACATATAATATATAATATGCAATATATTAAAAATGGGCTGCCGTTGGCGGCCACATTATAAAAAAGAAGGAGTGTATCACCATGAAGAAGTTCAGCCATGTTATCGTCCGGAGACCCTGCAGAGCAATGGTAGACGGCATTACCTCCGCCCCTGAGCTGGGGAAGCCCGACTATGAGCTGGCCCTCAAGGAGCACGATGACTACATCGCGGCGCTGAAGCAGTGTGATGTGGATGTGACAGTGCTGGAAGCCGACGAGCGGTATCCGGACTCCTGCTTCGTGGAGGACCCGGCCCTCATCACCCGTAAGTGCGCCATCATCACCAACCCCGGCGCCGCCTCCCGCAATGGCGAGAAGAATGAGATTATCGGCGCGGTGAAAAAGTTCTTTTCCGACGATCAGATTGAGTATATTCAGTCCCCTGGTACCTTGGAGGGGGGCGATGTGATGATGGTGGGCGACCACTTCTATGTGGGCCGCTCCGCCCGGACCAACGAGGAGGGTATCCGTCAGCTCACCGAGATTTTAGCCAAGTATGGCATGACCTGCTCCGAGGTGCCCCTGTATAAGGTGCTGCACCTGAAGACCGGCGTGAACTATCTGGAGGACAACAACATGCTGGTCTCCGGCGAGTTTGTCGAGAAGCCCGAGTTTGAGAAGTACAATAAGGTGGTCATCCCCGAGGAGGAGGCCTATGCCGCCAACTGCATCTGGGTCAACGACACGGTGATCGTCCCCGCTGGATATCCTGCCGTGCTGAAGGCGGTGCAGGATTTGGGCTACAAGACCCTGCTTGTAGATACCTCCGAGTACCGCAAGCTGGACGGCGGTCTTAGCTGCCTGTCTCTGCGCTTCTAAGCGGCGTATCCGCCACGAGTTTCAGAGGGGCCGTCGGCTCTTCCGGCGGCTCCTCTGCCTATTTAGGGAGGTAAACGTATGAAAAATCCGTACTTAGCCAAGCGCCACTGGGAGATCGAGATTCCCCCGCTGAGCCGGACAGACGAGATGGCCAAGCGCTATGACGATATCATCAACCTCAGCGTGGGCGACCCGGACTATCCGGCGGACAGGACCTGCATTGACCTGATGTACCAAGATGCCTTAGCCGGCCACACCCGCTACACGGAGTTCTTAGGGGACCCAGAGCTGCGGCAGGAGACCATCAAGATGTACAAGGAGGACTTCGGCCTGACGGTGGGCATGGATGAGCTGCTCATCACGGCGGGGGGCACCCATGCACTGTATGTGGTGATGCAGGCTCTGCTGGATGAGGGGGACGAGGTGATCGCCATCGCGCCCTACTATACCTATTATAAGGATCAGATTGAGGCCCCCCGGGGGAAATTGGTGGTGTACAACGCTCCCAGCGAGGACGGGTTCGACGTGGATCTGGCTGAACTGGAGAAGTGTGTCACCACCCGGACCAAGGCCATCATTGTCAACACCCCCTGCAATCCCAGCGGCAAGGTCTATAGCGAGGAGACCCTGCGGGGCATCTTGGCACTGGCGGAGAAGTACGATTTCTTGGTGATCGCCGATGACATCTATGGCGCGCTGAACTTCACCGGGAATACCCGGCCCCTCTGCTCCTTGGAGGAGCGGCCTAAGCGGGTTATCACGGTGTACAGCTACTCCAAGGACTTCTCTATGACCGGTCTGCGCTTGGGGCACATCATCGCCGACAGGGAAATCATTGAGGTGGCCTGCAACATCTGCGGCGCTGTGACCTTCACCATCAGCTCCTTCTCCCAGCGCTTGGGTATCTATGCCCTGCGCCGCCGGAAGGAGATCCAGCAGGGCCTGCGGGAGGAGTATCAGAAGCGGATGATGTACGCCTATGAGCGCATGAGCCGGCTCAAGCACGTCAAGTGCCGCTATCCCGAGGGGACTTTCTACATCTTTGCCGACATCACGGAGACCGGGATCAGCTCCATGGAGATGTGGGACCGGATCTTGGATGAGGCGCATGTGCTGGTCCTGCCCGGCGACGGTTTCGGCTCCGCGGGGGAGGGGTACATCCGTATCTGCTGTACGGTTTCGGTAGAAGTGCTAAAAAAAGCCTTTGACCGTATTGAAAAAATGGACATCTTTTGCTAAAATAATGAATAGGGTGCCGGTATATACCGGCACAGCTTAGAGCACAGGAGGTGACGAAGCAAGAATCCGCTTCCCCTGAGAGCGGGAGAGACACTGGTCTCCAACGGCCGCTCTCGCGCTGGACAGTGCCCGCCTGATGACCATGACGGCGGGCCGGACACAGGCGAAACTGAAAGGAGAGCGCAAGACTATGAGTATTTTGGATTGGATTATCGTACTGTTGTATTTGGCTGCCATGCTGGCCATCGGCTTCTTCGCCAGAGGGAAGATCGAGACCATGGACGACTTTATACTGGGCGGCAAACGCTTTGGCCGGCTGGCCCTTATCGGCACCATTGTCTCCACCATGGTGGGCTCCGGCATGACCATGGGCGCGGTAGGCACCGCCTATGGCAGCGGCTCCACCAGCACCGTGCCTTGGATGTATTTTGGCTTTGCCACGGGCCTGATCGTCATGGGCCTGATCGCCCCCAAGGTCCGGGAGACCAACACCCGCAGCTTGGCGGAGATGATGAATCTGAAGTTCGGCAAGGCCGCACGTATCTGCATGGCGATCTTGGTGACTTTCTACGCCGTCTCCATGGTGGCCATCAACATTGCCGGCCTGCGCACAGTGATTATCAACTGCTTTAATATCCCGATGGAGAGCGTGGCTCTGGTAACGGTAATAGCTGCTGTGGTGGCCATTGTCTACACTTCTGTGGGCGGTATGTACGCCGTGGTGTGGACTGATGTGGCCCAGTTTGCCATCATGTTCTTGGGGATTTTTATCTTTGCCCCCATCTTCGGTCTGGTGAAGGCCGGCGGTGTGGACGTGGTGGAGACCACCATGCAGGCGGCGGGAGCCTCCTTTACCAACCCCTTTGCCAACGGCGTCACCAGCGGCATGATCGGCATGATGCTGGCCTACTTCCTCTGCAGCCCCGGTGATCCCACCATGCCCCAGCGCGCCTTGGCAGCCAAGGACTCCGGCTCGGCAAAGTTCGCCTTCTTGGTCTCGGGCGGCATCGGCTACTATATGGGCTTGGCGCTGATTATCATCGGCTGCTGTGTCCGCGTGCTGCTGCCCAACATTGCTGACGGCAACTCCGTGCTGCCCCAGTTCATCCTCAACTACTATCCGCCGGTGGTCCGGGGCATTGTTATCGCCGGCCTCATCGCCGCGATCATGTCCTCCTTCGACTCTTTCCTGATCTTGGGCACCACCCATGTGATGTACGACATTGGGCGCACCATCAACCCCAAGCTGCGCAACGAAACCATCCAGAAAGCTCTGCCCATCATCACCATCGCCATGGGCGTGGTGGGTATTGTGATTGCGCTGTTTATTACCAGCCTCTTCGATTTCCTCTATGTAGTGTTCTCCATCATGGGCTCGGCAATCTGCCCGGTGATGTTCGGAGGATTGCTGTGGCGTAAGAAGCTCTCGTCCTTCGGTGCCACCGCCAGTATTCTGGCCGGCTCCATCGTTCCCACATACCTGTATGTGACTGTTGGCTACGATGTGTGGCTGGGTGACCCGATCTTCAGCGGTCTGGTGGCAGCCATTGTGGCGTTGATCCTCGGCTCCCTCATTGTCAAGGACAAGAAGAGCCCCGAGGACTTCGAGGCCGAGGCCAGAGCCATGGCGGACGAGTAGGCCGCTGGGCTGAACGAAACACAGAGATGATAAGGTGGAAGCACGCGCCGGTCGGCGCGTGCTTCCTACAAAATCAGGCGGCACAGCCGCCGGAAAGGTAAGGTCATCAGAGATGAAGATTTGTATTTTAGACGCTGGCCAGTTTGTGGAGAAGCCGGAGCTGCTGGACCCCCTCAAGCCCTTTGGCGAGATTACGATTTACAGCGGCATGCCCGATTCGGCGGAGGAGGTGGCCCGTCGGGCCGGAGACGCGGAGGTGGTGGCCTTTGCTGTCACCCAGCTAACCCGGGAGATGGTGGACGCCATGCCCAAGCTGAAGGTGCTCCAGTTCATCGGCACGGGGATGTGGAACTTTGTGGATGTGGACTATGCCCAGAGCAAGGGGATAAAGGTGCTCAATATTGAGGCCTACGGCAGCAACGCGGTGGCGGAGTTCGCCGTGTGTCTCACCGCGGCGCTGGTGCGCAATGTGGTGTCGGCGGTGAACATCATCAAATCCGGCGGCTGGGAAACCGACGGCTTAGGCGGCCGGGAGATCGCCGGCTCCACGGTGGGCGTCATCGGCACCGGAGCCATCGGCCGTCTGGTGGTGGAGAAGTTTATCGGCTTAGGGGCCCATGTGATCGCCAACGACATTTTTGAGAGCGACTACCTCAAGGAGAAGTACGGCATAGAGTATGTCTCCTTGGAGGAGATCTTCCAGCGCTCGGATATCATCTCCCTGCACATGAAGGTGACAAAGGAGAATGAGAAGCTTATCGACAGGAAGTACCTCTCCTTAATGAAAAAGAACGCCCTATTGATCAATGTGGCTCGGGCGGAGCTGGTGAATATTGAGGATCTCTATGACGCGCTATCCGGAGGCCACATCGGTGGGGCCGCGATCGATGTCTTTACCAGCGAGCCTCCGGGGGAGCTGGAGCAGAAGCTGACGGCACTGCCCAATGTCATAGGCACCCCCCACATCGGCTTCTACACCGAGCAGTCCAATGACAACTCCATCCGGATGTCCGCCGCCTCCATTGTCAAGGCCTTGGAGGGCTGATCCCGCCAGCTGGAGAGAGAAAGATGAAGGGAGAGAAGAAGTTATGAACTACGGTTGCCAATCCATGACTGGAAAGATCCAGTCCATCCTGTTAAAACGCCCGGAACAGGCCTTTATCAGTCAGGAGAACTTAAACAAAACTTGGGAGGACTTCCGCTACTTCGGCTGTCCGGACTATCAGCAGGTTCTCAAAGAGTACGACGCCTTTGAGCAGATTATCCGGGATCACGTTCCCAACGTGTACTATCTGCCCCAAGATGCCCGGGGCGGCTTGGATTCCATCTATACCCACGATCCGCTGAAGATCACCAAAAAGGGCGCGGTGTACTTCCCCATGGGCAAGGCCCTTCGGAGCAAGGAGTCTCTGGCCACGGAGGAGTTCCTTCAGAGCCACGGTGTCCCCACCTTGGGGCGCATCATGGCGCCGGGCCGCATGGAGGGCGGCGACGTGCTGTGGCTGGACGAGAGGACGGTGGCCATCGGCCGGGGCTACCGCACCAACGACGAGGGGATCCGCCAGTTTAAGGAGATCACCAAGGACGTGATTGATGAGTATATCATCGTTCCCATGCCCCACGGTGATGGTGAGGACTGCTGCCTGCATCTGATGAGCATCATCAGCTTGGTGGACAGGGATATCGCGGTGGTCTACTCCCGCTACATGCCGGTAATGTTTCGGGAATATCTTCTCAGCCGGGGCATGACACTGCTGGAGTGCAATGATGAGGAGTACGACTATTTGGGCACCAACCTGCTGGCCTTGGAGCCGGGGGTATGCATCCTCATCGAGGGCTGTCCGGAGATCGAGTCGAAGCTGCGTCGGGCCGGCGTTACCGTACACACCTACCCCGGTCGGGAGCTGTCCTATCGGGGGACCGGCGGTCCTACCTGCCTGACCTGTCCGCTGGAGCGCCTGTAGTCCCTCCCGGTAGGAAATGCGGCAGAAAAAGCTGTGTAATGGGTATAAAAAAAGCCGCCCTGCTGAGCAAGCTGTTCAGCAGGGCGGCTTGGTTTATTCTGATGATACAGTCAATTTTGTCTCTCCGCAGCGGCCTGCTTCCCGCCGAATAGGGGCATTTTCTCAATGCGGTTGAAAGCTTCCTCCAGTGCGTCGATACCCACAGTGCAGGCGATGCGTACGTAGCCCTCGCCGCACTGGCCGAAGGAGATGCCGGGGATGGTCAGCACGTGGGCCTCCCGGAGGATTATGTCGCTGGCCTCCTCGGAGGTGAGGCCCGTGTCCTTGATGTTGATGAACAGGTAGAATGTCCCCTTGGGCGGGTAGAGCACGTGCATGTTGGGGATCTTGTTGATCCGCTCCGCCGCGTAGAAGGTCCGGCGGCGGTACTCCGCCACCATGGCGGGCTGGACCGTCTTGCGGTTTTGCAGGGCGTAGATGGCCGCCCGCTGGGAGATGGAGGGGGCGGTGAATACCACGTTCTCGTTGATCTGCTGGAAGGTCTTGACCAGATATGGCGGGGCGATAAGCTGCCCGATTCGCCAGCCGGTCATGGTGAAGTTCTTGGAGAAGCTGTTGATGGTGATGGTCCGCTCCCGCATGCCCGGCAGGGAGGCGATGGGGACAAAGGGGTGCTGGTAGCTGAAGGAGGTGTAGATATCGTCGGCGATGACAATGAGATCGTGCTTGATGGCAATCTCCGCGATCTTCTCCATAGTCTCCACCGTAAGGCAGCTGCCGGTGGGATTGCTGGGGGTGTTGATAACCAAGGCCTTGGTCCGCTCAGTGATCAGGCTCTCCAGACGCTCCACACTGATCTGAAAGTCCTCCTCCTCGTAGGTGGGCAGCTCCACCGGGATGCCCCGGGCCAGCTCCACCTGCTGGGGGTAGGGGGTAAAGAAGGGAGCTTGGAGGATCACCTCGTCCCCGTCGTCGAGGATGGCCTCCAAGGCCAAATACATGGCAAAGCACCCACTGGCGGCAACAAAGACCTCCGGCACGGTGACCTCCATGTTGTACTCCTCTTGGTAAAACCGGCAGATCTCCTCCCGCAGCTCCGGGTCTCCGGCAAAGTCTGTGTACTTGGTGTGGCCGGCCTTGGCATCGGCGTAGGATTTGTCGATAATCAGCTCATGTGTGATGAGGTCCGGGTCGCCTAAGCTCAGATTGATAACATCGTCATAGTTCTTGGCTAAGTCGTCCACCTTCCCCATAGGTGTGGTCTGGTCCTTCCAGTACCGCTTGGCAATAAATCTGTGTTTCATTGGTGTGTCCTCCTATCCAACGGGCATTTGTGGTGTGTCTTCTGTTACTTTTCTGTTACTTTATAGTAAAGTATAACCTTACATAATAGTCAAGAGTAAAATTTCGTTTTTGAGAAAAATTTTCCGGAAGGGTAAACGCCCTCTATCCAATCTGAGTAAATTTTTGTCAGAAGCTCCGATTAAGCCTGTATCCCCTGTGCTTAAAATGAAAGCAGGAATACAATGTGACGAAAAGCAACTATCGGCTGGAGACCACTATAAATGAAATCACAGCCTGTCCTCTGCCCATACTTTGCGCCGCAGGCCCAATAGCTCTCCAGCCTCCTCTGGTGTGCTGCCGGTTTCCCTGAGGTAGCGGTAAATGCAGGCGTCCTCTGCGCAGATGGGGCCTAATTCCGTGTCATAGCAGGCGTCGCCGAAAAAAATACTGCCGCCGCAGACTGCGCAGCGGCAGGAGGGGACTCGATCCGGGCAGCTGATTCGGCTGTATCTCATATCTTTACCCCCTATACACATGCGAGCTCTGCCACAGCTTGTCCAATTGCTTCATGTTGTCCTCCTTAACTATAGGGCTCCGCAGATGGCAGCTCCCTGCATCTGCTGTCAGTATGTTTTATCCTATGCGGCACAGGTGCAAAATAGACAGAGAAAGAGAGGACAGGCCATCGCCTATCCTCTCTTTCTCTGTGTTTCAAGCCCATCTCCGGGCTTCTATTACACCATTTTTTCCGCCCCAACAGGACAGCTTTTTACTTCAGCAGCTTGATCTTGCCGATCAGGGGGACTTCCTTCTCCTCCTCCTTGATGGCGTAGATCAGGCCCATCACCCAGCAGACCAAGCACAGGATGCCCACAACGATGTTCACGATGGGAATAAATGCGCCCACAGTGCCCACCAGCCAGATGGCCAAGGCCTGGTTGATATGGAACTTTGCGCCCTCCTTGTCACCGGCCACCAGCGCAACGATTAGACCGATCCAAGTGATGTACGCAAGAATCCCTGTCATCTTCTTATCCATACACTTCTCTCCTACCCTTGACAAATTTTTTCGACGCTCACAGGAGCGACCTTCCATAGTATAACAACTGTCGCCTTCTCCGTCAACACCTTTTTCGACCAAAACGGCTTCTTAACGCGCTATCGCCGCCGGCCGCGGGAGAACAGCGGGAAGCAGGCCGGCCAGAGGCAGCCGGCCACTATCACTACCGCAAAATAGCGCAGGGCGTTCGATGCCAAATGTCCCCCAAACAGCATGTTTAACAGAGGCTTCAGCCCCTCCTTCACCGCCAGCACCGCCGCAAAGCCGATAATCAGCTTCAGCGCCTGACCGCCTATAGGGGCAGCGGTGTCGAAACGGAGAAAGTGGTCGTCGATGAAGTGGGCCACATTCACCCCCAGCACCGCCCCCAAGAGGGAGTAGGCGTTCTTGACGCCCTCGGCGTAGTTGTCCGGGTCGATGTCCGCCGGGAAGGGGAAAAGCTCCACAAAGAGCACGTAAGAGGCCGCCGCTGCCGCCATGATCAGCAGAATCAAGTACAGCCGCCCCGGATTTCGGTCCGCGTCGGCAAACAGGGGATGCAGCAGGAACACCAGCACCAGCGCCAGAACAAAGGACACCCCTACATCCAAGGGCGTATGAACACCCAAGTACATCCGGGAGATCGGCACCAAGATCACCGGAATCCACGCCGCCGCCCGGAGCCAGTTGTGCCGGGTGGTGATGGAGATGGCGGCAAAGGTGCCCACCACGTTCTGGGTATGGCCGCTGGGAAAGCTGTAGCCTGTGGCCGCCGCCCGGGCGGACTCCACTATGGTGAAGTTCGGATCTCTCACCCAAGGCCGTGGAATGCGGAAGACCAGCTTCAAAAACTGGTTGAGGATTGTACCCACAAAGCCCACCGCCATCAGATAGTAACCCCGGTTTTTGTCCACGCACCAGAAGATCAGCAGCGCCGCCACTAAAAAGACGGCCTCCTCCCCCAAATGGGTAATCAAGCTCATGATCTGGTCCAGTACCGGGCTGCGGATGGACTCAAAAAAGTATAAAATGCCCATAAAACCTCCCTTAGCCGGCACGAAGTAGGCGGAGAACAGAGATCCCGCTCTGTGGCAGGCCAATAGAAGAAGTATATCACGGTTGGGCACAATACGCAACTTTTTTTGCAAAAAGGCCGGTCAGCGGACCTCCGCGCCGCCCCACTCCACCACAGTGAAGCCCTCCCGCTGAAGGGGCTGGAAGGTCTGGGGAACCATCTCCACCGGCTCCTCTATGGGGCTCCACGCCATAAAGACCCGCAGAAGGCTGTCCGGGGCCGGGGTAATGGTCAACTGGACGCTGTCGGTATACCGCTCCCTTTGGAAGGCAATGCGGTTGTAGGGGTTCTCCTGCATTTTAGGCAGCCAGTAGACGATAAACTCGTTGTATTCCCGGGGTGTCAAGCCCATCTCTGAGAGGGTACGGCGCAGAAATTCTCCTGTGTCCGCACCGGCCACACAGAATCCCTCTGAGAAGTCGTACTCTCTGTCCGTGACCCCCTCCCAGAAGAGGTAGCTGTAGCTCCCCCCCTCCTCGTCATAGAGGGTGCCGTCGGGCAGGGCCCGCACCTGCCAGCCGCCGTCTGGATAGGCGGGCCAGGTGGCGGTGAGGGTACCTTGAAAGTCCAGCTGGACAGATACCTCTGTCTCCTCCTCCGGATAGAGATAGATTACCGGCTTGGCATTTTCGGCGCCGGGATGGTCCTCCTCCCCGCCGGTCTGCCGGCAGGCAGCGAGGGCGGTCAAAAGGGCGAGAATGGCCAAGGCTAAGAGCAGCGTAGTGCGCTTTTTCATGGCGGATGCCTCCTTATTTGATAAAAATGGGGTTCTGTCCCTATAGACGCCGGAAGGGAGACGGATATGCCTTGCACTCAACGGTTTTTTGCGCTATACTGCTCCTGCGGAGATAAAAACACGGCCCGGTTGGTAGTCCGGGCACGGCCGGGCGGGGACGCCGCCTCCCCCCTTCCGCCGTCAGTAACCTGCCTCCTTGGTTGTCCGTTCTCTGTGACGAAACAAAAGGAGGACTTACACCATGGCGATTCCACAGGCATCCTTGACCGTATTTTTTGAAAACCCCTTCTGGGTGGGGCTCTACGAGCGGTGGGAGGCGGGACATTACCGCGTCTGCCGTATTGTCTTTGGCGCTGAACCCAAGGACTATGAGGTGCTGGACTACCTGCTCCGGAACTTTCACCGCCTGTCCTTCTCCCCCGCTCTCCCCGGCGGGGCGGGGCCAGCACAGGCGGGAAACCCCAAGCGGCGGCAGCGGGAGATTCAGCGGAGCCTCCAAAAGCCGGTGAAAAGCACCAAGGCCCAGCAGGCTCTGTCCCTCCAGCGGGAGACAGGAAAGGAACGGCGGAGACAGAGCGGCAGGGCGGCAAAGGAGGCGGAGACAGATCGGCAGTTTGCCCTCCGCCAGCAGAAGCGGAGGGCGAAGCACCGGGGACACTGAACGCCGGTCGCTGGCTCTCCGGCAGTGTGAAAAAGCGGGAGAGAAGTCCTGTTTGGGGCTTCTCTCCCGTCTTTTTTTTGCAGAGAGGCGCTATGCCGGCGGTCCGCGCCCTACAGCAGCGGCGCGAAGAGGCGGAGGACCGCTCCGATGAGCTTGTTGATCAGATGCCGGCTGCGGCACTGGGTCAGCGTGACCATCTCACAGCTCTGGAGGGTGTTCTGGATGTCCGCCTCCACCTCCCCCACCGCCTTGGTGCCCTCCATGTAGACGCCGCATTCAAAGTGGAGGTACAAACTGCGGTAGTCAAAGTTGATAGTACCCACCACCGCCCGCTCATCGTCGCTGACCAGCACCTTGGCGTGGACGAAGCCGGGGGTGTACTCATAAATCTGCACCCCGCCCTCCAGCAGCTGGGGATAGTAGGTCTTGGCCAGAGCGAAGATGGTCTTTTTATCCGGGATGTGGGGCAGAATCAGGAGCACCTCTACCCCCCGGCGGGCGGCGAAAGTCAGGGCGGTGGCCATCTGGTTGTCTAAAATCAGGTAGGGCGTGAACACGTGGACATATCGCTTGGCCCGGTTGATGATGTCCAAGTATACCATCTCCCCCACCCGCTCATCACCGAAGGGGCAGCTGCCAAAGGGCATCAGGAAGCCGGGGGCCTCCACTGGCAGGGCGGTGAGATAGCGCCGGTAGTCCTCCCCAGAGGAGCCCTCTACACTCCACATCTGTAAAAACATCAGCGTGAGACTGTCCACCGCCCGGCCGGTGATCTCGATGGCATTGTCCTTCCAGTGGCCGTATACCGTCTTACGGTTAATATACTCGTCGGCCAGATTGATGCCGCCGGTAAAGGCGGTTTTTCCGTCAATTACCAAAATCTTCCTGTGATCCCGGTTGTTGTAATGGGTGGACACCAGCACCCGCAGGGGGGCGAACACTTTGCACTGGATTCCCAGCGCCTCCAGCTTTCGGGGGTAGCTGTAGGGCAGGAGCATCAGCGAGCAGGTGCCATCGTAGAGGACGCGGACCTCCACGCCCTCCCGGGCCTTCCGCTCCAAGATGCTGAGGATGCGGCCCCACATGTATCCCTCCTCGATGATGAAATACTCCAAGAAGATAAAATGCTCCGCCGCCTCCAACCGCTCCAGCATGGCGGCAAAGGCGTCCTCCCCCAGAGGGTAGTAGCGGGCGTCGGAACCACGGCAGAGGGGGAATCCCCCCGCCCCATAGGCGTAGCGGGCCAGCCCCTGGCTCTCCGCTGGCAGAGCGGCCAAGTCCTCCAAGTCCTGCTGGAGCAGGGGGCGGGTCTGCTGATAGATGGTCTGGAGCTGGTGATGAACCAAACGGTGCCCCAAGTCCATGTTGATGAAGAAGTAGAGTGGCGCGGCCAACACGGGGATCAGGAAAATAAGGAAGATCCAAGTCAGTTTTGCCGAGGAGCTTTTGCGCCAGTCGTTGATGATCACCGCGGCCATAATGGTGCCGATCAGGCTGGTGGCCGCCACGTAGGGGATCAGAAAGTCCCCCAAAATACGGAAAAAGGCGGTAAAAAGCAGAAACACCTGCGCCGCCAGCAGAAGGATCACCATGGCGGTGCGCCCGAAGACAACGCGCAGCAGGCCGCGCTTGCCCTTGTTGAGTAAGAGTACCGCTTCGTCGCGGTGGGAGGTCTTTTTCTCCTGCGTCATAAGGGGAGCTCCTTTCTTTTTGTGTTAGGAGGCAGTATAGCACAGTCGAGGGAAAAAGGCAAATTTCCGGTGGGTTATGTCCGAAAAACGCGAAAACACCGCCGCCCTCGAATGGGGCGGCGGTGTTTTGGTTCCTATCCCGTTATAGCTGTACCGTCAGGCCGCGGCAGAGGTTTTCGATCTCCACATGGGAGACAGGGGGCGTCCCCTCGCCATCCAAGGACCAAGTCAGCGCCTCCTCCGTGTCCACGGTGACATGGGACACATGGCGGAGAATCAGACCTTGGCTGCCGCTGAAATCTTGGAGCAGCAGCGTCTTTACCATGTCGTTCAGCGCCGCCACGGACTTGGGCTCGGGAACCAAGAGCAGCTCAAACCTCCCGTCGTCCAAGACTACCGTCTCCGGTGAGAGCTTGATCAGGCCGCCGATGGAGGTGGCGTTGGCCACCGCGCCGAAGAGGAACCGGCCCTCGAACACCTCCCCGTCTGCCTCCACACGGGCGGGGAGGAAACGCAGGCTGGACAGGTCCTTGACCCCCTCCAAAATATACGCCAAATGGCCCAGCTCGTTTTTGATGGTCTGAGGCGCGGAGTAGGAGGCCTTGGTGAAGGCCCCAAAGGAGGCCACATAGACAAAGCGAGCGTCGTTAAACCGCCCAGCGTCAATACGGCGGATCGGGTCGGCCACGATGGACCAAGCCGCCATAGCCGGGTCTTGGGGCAGACGGAGGCTGGCGGCGAAGTCGTTGGTGCTGCCCCCGGCGATATACCCCACCGGCGGCGGGTCGGAGAGGGTGAGGAGGCCGTTTACCGTCTGGCTTAGGGTGCCGTCACCTCCGTAGCAGACCACTAAATCGTACTCCCCAGCCTCCTCCCGGGCGATGCGCTCCGCGTCGCCCGGGCCTTGGGTCTGGCGCAGGCAGATGAGATAACCGGCCTCGGAGAAGATAGAGAAGATGGTAAAGAAAATATCCCGGGGACGGCGGCGGCCGGCCTTGGGATTGACAATAAACAGCAGCTTTTTGGCCATGGGGACCGATCCTTTCCGTGTGGTGATAAAGCTCCGTAAAAGATGCCGCTGGAAACAGGCGGCATCACCCCGGCCCGTGTCGGCAGAGCCGGATTTTCACAGCGAAAAAAGGGGAATTTCCAGCGGTTTTTCACCGTTTATGATGTTTTCATCTCATTTACAAACAGTTGCCCGATTGAAAAAAGCGGCACAGCTTTCTGTCTCAGCAGTATACCATAGTCGGCAGGGTATTGCAATTCTTTTTCTTTTCAGGTAAACTATTCTTAACTGTTTTTAACACTTTTACAAAGGATGGAAGATATAGGATGGAACAGGAACGGAAGTACCTCTACTGGGGCCTGACGGCTTTCTGCGTGATCTGCGGTGCTCTGGTGTTCTACGACACCGTGTTTCAAAACAGCGTGCTCTTCGACTACATCGGAAAGCTGGTGACGATCCTCTCCCCGGTGAGCTATGGCTTTGTGATGGCCTATGTACTCTCCCCGGTGGTCAACGCCGTGGAGCGGCTGCTCTGCGCCCGCCGGCGGATGAAGAAGGAGCTGGTCCGGGCGCTGAGCATCCTGATCACTTGGGTGGGGGTGGCGGTTTGCTTCTACCTCCTCCTCAGCGTGCTACTGCCCCAGCTCTATGCCAGCATTGTTTCTCTGGTGGGCAACGCCGAGGCGTACTACAACACGATTTTGGGCTGGATTCAGAAGTTTTTAGAGGACAATCCCAACGCCGAGCAGTGGATGAGCTCCATGATGGCGACCTATTACCACGACATGATGCAGTGGCTGCGCAACACCCTTCTGCCCCAAGTCCAAGGGGCCTTAGCCTCCATCACTACCACCCTCACCACCGGCTTTCTGGTGATTATCAACTTCTTTAAGAACCTGCTGGTAGGGATTATTGTCTCCGTCTATCTGCTGGCCACCAAGGAAGCTTTTGCCGCCACCGGGTGCAAAATGACCTACAGCTTCTTCTCCCAGCGTCGGGCGGCTCAGATCATCGACGGGGCCAAGGCGGTAAACCGGATTTTCAGCGGTTTCTTCCGGGGAAAGCTCTTAGACTCGCTGATTATCGGAATTATCTGCTTCATCTGTTCCAGCATTGTCAATTTCCCTTATACCCCGCTGATCAGTGTGGTGGTTGGGGTGACCAACATCATCCCCTTTTTCGGCCCCTTCCTGGGGGCCATCCCCTGTGCCTTTATTATCCTGCTGGACAGCCCCATGAAGTGTCTGTACTTCATCGTCTTTATCATCATCCTCCAGCAGTTCGATGGGAATATTCTGGGGCCCAAGATTCTGGGGGACTCCACCGGCCTCTCCAGCTTCTGGGTGATTGTAGCCATTCTGGTAGGCGGCGGATTGTGGGGGATTCTTGGGATGTTCATCGGTGTACCTCTGTTTGCCTGCCTCTACACCGGCGTACGCAAGTTCTGCGTCTGGCGGCTGACGGAGAAGGGCCTGCCCATCCACGCCTACAACTACCGCACCCATGTACCCATCACCGACGAGGAGATGCAGCAGATGACCATTGACGATCTCCAAGGGAAACCCGAGCCGGAGAGGCGGTCAAAAAAACAATAAAAACGGCCCCCGTCCGTCGGACGGGGGCTTTCTTGTCCCTATTTCACTGCGTAAAAAATCCCCACGGTGCCGGGGCCGCAGTGGCTGCACACGGTGCAGCCGGCCTGGGCGGTGAGGAAGGTCTCGAAGGGGACCAGCTCCTTTGCCAGCGCCGCAAGCTCCTCCAGCACCTCCCCGGGAATCTCCCCGGAATTGACCAAGATAGCGGCCCGGGGGTCCACATCGTCGGTGGTGAGCTTATCACGGATGTACTGGGCATAGACCTTGCGCATGGCGCCCCGGTACTTCTTCCCCACCTTCAGCTCTCCATCGTGCATCTCCAGGCAGGGCTTGATATGCAGCAGGTTGGCCCCTAAAGCGGTGACGCCGCTGCACCGCCCCCCCTTCCAGATGAACTCCAGCGTGTCCACCACGAAGCTGGTGCGCACCCTCTCCCGGTAGGCATTCAGGTACTCGGAGATCTCCCAAGCGGAGCGCCCCTCGTCCCGGAGACGGCAAGCCTCCAGCAGCATTAGGGTCATGCCGCTGCTCAGGTGGGTGGTATCAATGGGGTAGATCCCCTCCAGCTCCATGGCGGCGATGCAGGCGTTCTGATAGGAGCCGGAGAGCTTGGCGCTGATATCCAAGTGCACCACCTCGCAGCCCTTCTCCACCAAGGGGGTGAAGAAGTCGGTAAACTCCTGCGGGGAGATGGCGGCAGTCTTGGGCAGCTGTCCCTTCTGGCGGTAGTCATCATAGATTTGGGCGGGGGTGATGTCCACGCCGTCCTTGAAGGCCTGATCCCCTTCCATCACAGTGAGGGGCAGGACAGCAATTTGAAGTTGTTCTTTCAACTTCTCGGAGATATCGCAGGTACTGTCGGCGGTAATGATCACGGGCTTATTCATAGGAGAACTCCTTTTCTTTTTTCCATATAACAAAGGGATTGTATCACCGCAAATCAGAAAAGTAAAGAGGTTTGCGGCGGCTTTTGCATTTCATCGTCCAAACATGCGATTTTGTGCGCTTTGCTAATCCGTTATCCGGCATTGTGCCTATTCTGGCGGAAAAAATGATTGCGCTATTCTCCTTCTTGCTATAGAATATAGACATGGTATGGAGAAAGGAGGAGGTATCTTGCGGCATTGCGACCACCTCTGGCCGGGGGGACCGGTCTTTTTCTACGACGATACCCTCTTCCCCCCCGTCACCGACACCTTCCTCCTATCGGCCTTTACCCGTACTAAGGCGGGGGAGCGCGTCTGCGACTTAGGTGCCGGCACCGGCCTGCTGGGTCTGCTGCTCATGGTCCGTCAGAGGGAGTTAACGCTCCATAATGTGGAGCTTCAGCCGGCGGCGCTGGCTCTGGCGGAAAAGACGATGGAGGAAAACGGCCTCGCCGCCCACCACCACTGCGCCGACCTTCGCGCGCTGAACGGCGTTCTGCCCGCCGGGAGCTTCGATTTAGTGGTCTCCAATCCCCCCTACTTTGCGCAAGGCCGCGGGTACGCGCCCCGTTCCGACGCCCTGCGTCTGGCCCGGGGGGAGGCAGGCTGCACCATTGAGGAAGTCTGCACCGCCGCCGGACGGCTGCTCCGGTGGGGCGGGCGGCTGTCCGTCGTCTACCGGCCGGAGCGGCTGTGCGACCTTCTCTGGGCCATGCGTCAGGCGGGGATTGAGCCCAAGCGGCTGCGGACGGTGCAGAGCACCCCGGAGGCCGCCCCCTCCCTGCTGCTGTGCGAGGGCAGACGGGGCGGGAAGCCCGGTCTATCTATGGAGCCGCCCCTGCTGCTGAAAAACGCCGACGGCGGGGACAGCGAGGAGCTGCATGACATCTACTTCCGGTCCCGAAATGGGGACCGATGACCCAACAGGAGGCGTCTATGTCTGGAACACTCTACTTGGTGGCCACGCCCATCGGGAATCTCAGTGACCTCAGCCCCCGTGCCCTGTCCACCTTGGAGGCGGTGGACTTCATTGCCGCCGAGGACACCCGTGTCTCGGTGAAGCTCCTCAACCACTTTGGTATCAAAAAGCCCCTGCTGAGCTACCACCAGCACAACCACATCACCGCCGGAGAGGTGGTGCTCCGGCGGCTGCTGGCCGGGGAGGACTGCGCCCTCATTACCGACGCGGGGATGCCCGCTGTCAGTGATCCGGGGGAGGATATTGTCCGTGCCTGCGCAGAGAACGGCGTGGAGGTGATTCCCATCCCCGGCTGCTGCGCCCTGATCTGCGCGCTGGCGGCCTCGGGACTGCCCACGGGCCGGTTTGCCTTTGAGGGGTTTCTTACCACCAACAAAAAGAACCGCCGGGATCACCTCCAGTCCCTTGTGACGGAGCAACGGACCATGATCTTCTATGAGGCCCCCCACAAGCTGCTGACTACGTTACAGGATATGCTGGAGGTCTTTGGGGACCGCTCCCTCGCCCTCTGCCGGGAGCTGACCAAGCTCCACGAGGAGACCATCCGCACTACCCTCGCCGCCGCGGTGGAGCGGTACAGGGAAACGCCCCCCAGAGGGGAATTCGTACTGGTACTGGCGGGGGCGGAGCCGGTAAAGGAGGCCGTTGTCACGCTGGACGAGGGCGTAGAGCTGGTACGGCGCCGCCGGGAGGAGGAAGGCATAGGCATGAAGGAGGCCGTCCGCGCTGTGGCTGCCGACACCGGGCTGAACCGAAACGAGCTCTACGCCGCGGCACTGAAGGGATAGCACCTCCCACGGGGACGGCGCGGATACGGAGGCAATAGGGCATGATCGAAAATATTCTGCTCTGTGTTTTTGCCACAGTGATGTACTGGGGGATCTGTCAGTTTTTTACCGCATATGACCGCAAGTGCCTGAGCCGGAGGCTCTATGTGACGGTCAGGAGCAAGCGCCTGTGGCTCCTCCTCGGCGGGCGTTTCCGGGGAGGCCGGAGAATCCCCGAGGAGGACTGGTACAAGCTCAGCGTCATAGGGCTCACCGCCTATATCGCCCTCCTGCCGGTGTTGCTGGCCGTCTGTGCCGCAATTTGGGGCCGGTACGTCTTTGACGCGCACTCCGGGATCGCTCTGGCCTCTTACGGCTTTGCCGTGGTACTTTTGAATATTTTGGACGAGATATTGGGCAATATGTTTTATAGATAGATCCTATTGTGCAAGCGGCATTTTCGCCCTGCACACAGAAAACCGGCCAAAGAAAGGAGACCCCGCCATGGTGCTCTACCGCCCTGTGGGGGCAGAGGAGCTGTGGCTCATTGAGGAGAGCGGCTTCACCGCCTTCCCGCCCCGGCTGCCGGAGCAGCCCATCTTCTATCCGGTTTTGAACCGCCAGTACGCCGCGGAGATCGCCGAGCGATGGAACACAAAGGACAAAAGCTCCGGCTTTCAGGGATTCATCACCCAATTTGAGGTGGACGACGTTTTCGCTGAGCGCTACCCGGTGCAGACTGTGGGCCGGTCCTGCCATCAGGAGCTGTGGGTGCCGGCGGAGGAGCTGGAGGCTTTCAACCGGCACATGGTTGGGAGAATTGAGGTAATTGCACGCTTTCCGGCGGAGCAAGGTGTTTGATAGGAGGAGAGTCATGGCAGAGCGTCCAGTATTTTTGATCCGCAACGGAAAGGTCGTGGGTGTCCCCTATACCTTCCAGTGGTTTCCCGGCTTTGCGGTATCACAGAAGCAGAAATCCGTCGAAAGCCTCCATGACGCCATCCGGCAGTCGGACGGGTCAGCGGCGCCGCTGGAGATCAGCACCAAGAGCAGCTGTGATATAGGGGCAAGACTGAGCGCCTTCAACCTTCGGCTGGGCGGGTACCCCCTCGAAAATGTGTTTCAGAGCGCCAAGGTCTTTGAGAATGGCGGCCCTTTCTTTGATCTGCTGGAGGTGCCGCCCAAGGAGGCTAAGAGAGACCCGCGTCTGCGGGGGTCGGGGCCTCTACAGGCCTTCTGCTACCAAGAAGAGATGTTCCCACTGACGCCTAAGACGGTATTTTATGACTATATCTATATTCGAGCTGTGAAGGAATCCCTCCCGGCAGAAGCGGCGGAGGCAATTCGGGGTTATACCCACTTTACAGACATCGAATTCAATCCGGCCAGAAGCATCAACACCCAAGCCAGAACCGCGGCACTGGTGAAATTGCTGTTGGAGGAAAAGGGGTATCTCCCGGATTTCTCCGCAGAAGCGTTTATCACCTACCACAGAGAGCATGTGAACTGATCACAGCAGCAGGATACAGCAAGAGAGGGCAGAATAACCGCCCTCTCTTTTATACGCTTTGAAATATTTGACGTCGATACTCCTAAGAGTTATCACGATTGATGGGCTTGCGGATGAGCAGACGGCTTAGGGCCTCCTTGTTGAAGGGCCAGACGGGGTACATGTACCCCCTGCCCACGATGGGTTTGGTGGTAAACAGCAGCACGAGCAGCAGTACCATCCCCGCCGCGAAGCCCCACCAGTCGGCGATGGCGATGAGGATCAGCAGCACCACCCGCATGAGCTTAAAGGCGTATCCCAGCTCGAAGCTGGGCTGGGCGAAGCTGGCGATGGAGACGAAGGCCATATACACCAGCACCTCCGGCACCAGCCACCGGGCCTGCACGGCGAAGTCCCCCAAAATCAGCGCCCCGATCATGGAGAAGGAGCTGCTGAGCACGTCCGGGGTGTTCAGGGAGGCCAGCTTGAGCAGGTCGATGAGAAACTCCACCAGCAGGAGCTGGGCCAGCAGCGGCACGTGGCCCTCCTCCTCCACGGTGACAAACTGGAGCCAGTCGGGCACCAGATGGGGGCTTTTGGCCAAGAGGTACCAGATGGGAGTGATCACCAAGGACAAAATGAACACGGCGATGCGGATATAGCGCAGATAGGTGCCGATGAGAGGCGGAAAGTAGTAGTCGTTGGCCTCCTCCATGAAGTCGAAGAAGTGAGTGGGCAGCAGCATCACCGAGGGGGAGTTGTCCACCAGCAGCACCACGAACCCCTCCATGATGCAGGCGGCGGCGGTGTCCGGACGCTCGGTGTAGCGAACCTTGGGGAAGGGATTGTACCACTGGGGGGCCATCATGGCCTCGGCTACACTCTCTTGGCTCATGGTAATGGAACCCACATCAATCTTCATAATCTTCCGCCGGACCTCCTCTAAGAGCTTCTGGTCCACCCGGTCCTCCATGTAGGCCAGCACGATGTCTGAGCGGCTGTTAGCTCCTACCTTGTGGTTCTCCAAGGTGAGGTTCTCATCCCGAATCCGCCGGCGGATCAGGGAGGTATTCTGCAGCAGCACCTCCACAAACCCGTCATGGGCCCCCCGGAGCACCCGGCCATCAGAGGGCTCCTGCACACCCCGGCTGGGGAAGGTCTTGGCGTCGATGAGTGCGCAGTAATCAAAGCCCTCGATAATCAGGGCCATTTTGCCTAAGAATACGCCGGTAAGGATCTCCCGCAGCCGGTTCTCCGCGTTCACCTCGCCAAAGGTAACAAAGCGGCGGATGACCTGATCCATATCAGTGGTATTCTCCATATCCTCCGGCTGCACCTGCAGCAGGAAAGAGACAATCCGCTCGATAACGCCGTCGTCGCCGTAACCATCCAGGACATAGAGGCGGGCGGACCTGCCGCCAATCATCAGGTCGCGGGAGATTACATCAAAGTTGCGGCCGACACCGATTTTATCATCCAATATCCGGCAATTCTTCTCTAAGCTCTTGGTTATTTGCTCCATAGGCACCTCCCCTTATTTGTGGGTTAGTATGGCCAAGGAGCGGGGAGGATATGCTATTCTTGTCCCGCGGCGCAATACAGGGCTTATGATACGCCTATTTCAATCGTCCGGCAAAGCTGGACACATTCACTCCTAATTTCTAACTCCCCCTTCTCAAAACCATTTCAGTCCAAAGAAGTCGCTAATCTGCCCCATCAGCACCAGCACCATCACCGCCGGCACAATTGCCCGCATACAAACCCGGTAGGCTCTCTGCACCCACGCCGCCTGCATAGGCGCGCCCACCTCTTGCAGCACTGTCTCCGGCTTAATCTCCCAGCTGACCATGACGGACAGCAGCAGCGCGCCTAAGGGCATCATCAAACCCTCGCTGAGGCAGTCCAAAAAATCCAGCCAAGTCTCCGTAAAGGGCACATAACGCACCGCGCCCTCTTGGACGTAGCTCAGCTGCTCCTTCAGAGGCACCCACAGGCCATTGCTTCCCAGACCGTCGATGGAGACGATGGTGGCCAACACAAGTACAATAGCCGAGACCCACAGAGAGATCTTCCGCCGGTCCCCCACCTTGCCCCGGAGGTTGGCGTGGTCCATCAGGAAGGTCACCAGCACCTCTGTCAGGGCGATGGAGGAGGACACCGCCGCCACCAGCACCAGAAGATAAAACACCGCGCCGAACAGCGGTCCCACTGCTCCCATGGTGTTAAACACATCCTGCAGGGTGACAAACAGCAGCGACGGGCCGTTGAGCTTGGCTTGGGTGCCATAGGTGGCGATAGCCGCCGGCAGCACCGCCAGACCCGCCATCAGCGCCACGATGGTGTCCGCCGCCACTACCACTACCGAATTCTTCAAAAGGTTCTCGTCTGCGTGGAGGTAGGAGCCATAGGTCACCATGATGCCCATGGCCAAGGACAGTGAGAAGAACATCTGCCCCCCCGCTGTGGCCAGCACAGAGATAAAGCTCGGGTTCTCTGCAATATAGCCGTGGCTCACCGCGTAGCCGGGGAGGAACATGAACTTCAGGCCCTCCGCCGCGCCGGGGAGAGTCAGGCTGCGGACGATAACCACCACCAGCATAATGGCCAAGGCGGGCATTCCCACGCGGTTGAAGCGTTCAATCCCCCCCTTGATGCCGCCCTTGATGATGAGGTAGCCCAGAATCAGATATAAAAAGGTAAACATCAGTGCGCCAAACTGGTTGGTGAGCATTCCAGCAAAAAGCTCCTGTCCCATGGCCGCGTGGCGGTCAAAGCCCAAATTCGCCAAGTTCAGGCACATATACTCGATGCAGTAGCCCCCCAGAACTGTGTAAAACCCCAGAATCAACAGAGGGGAGAGTACTGCCAGCCAGCCGATCCAGCCGAAGTGCCTGCTCAGCTTGTGGTAGGCCCCCACCACGCCCAAGCCCGTCTTTCGGCCGATGGCCAGCTCGCTGATCATCATGGGGACGCCTACCAGCACCGCCAGAACCAGGTAGATGATCAGGTACACCGCTCCGCCTGCCCGGCCCATCTTGTAGGGGAAGGCCCAGATATTCCCTAAGCCCACCGCCGACCCGACAGCCGCCAGCAGAAACCCCACGTTACTGCCCCAAGATTCTCTCTTTTTACTCATCTCGTTCTCCTTTTCTTGAAGGCTCGGAACAGGCCGCAAGCCCCCTTCTTTTCCTTTTGCTCCGCTTCCTGCGGAAAAAATCTTCTTGTGTAAATCTGACCATTTTTGTGAAAAATATGCTTGTTTTTTATTGTAGCAAAGATATTGCAAAAGGACAACACCGAGATTATAATATATATTACGTTTCCTAATGGATAAGGAGAAAATTTTATGGATACGAAGAAGTGGGAGGCGCTGCTGACCGCGGTGGAGGCGGGCAGTTTTACCAAGGCCGCCGATCGGCTGGGCTACACCCAGTCGGGGCTGACCCATATGATGCACGCACTGGAAAAAGAGGTGGGGCTCTCCCTCCTCCTCCGGGACCGGTACGGCGTGCGGCTGACTGCCGCCGGGGAGCGGCTGCTGCCGGCGGTGCGGGATCTGCAGCAGGCGGCCAAGCGGCTGGAGAATCAGATCGCGCTGGTGGGCAGCACGAAGAAGGAGAATATCCGGGTGGCAGCCTACTCCAGCATCTGCATGCACTGGCTGCCCTCCATTGTCTCCAAATTTCGCCGGGACTATCCGGACATCAGCGTGGATATCCGTATGGGCAACGTGGACGAGATGTACACTTGGCTCCAGGAGGACAAGGTGGATCTGTCCTTCGTCAGCAACCAGCGGCGGGAGGGGTTTGACTGGATTCCTCTGTGGGACGACCCCCTGCTGGCCATTCTGCCCCCCAACGACCCCATGGGCGGGCTGAACGCCTTTCCTGTGTCAGAGTTTGAGGGTCGTGAATTTCTGATGCCCTCCTTGGGGTTTGACTACGACATCCTGCCCATCTTCCACCGGGCGGGCGTTGCCCCGGACATCCGGGACACCTCCGTGGACGACGCTACCGTGATCTCCATGGTGGAGCTTGGCTTGGGGTACAGCATCCTGTCCGACCTGATCCTGCAGGGGAGGCGGGACAACATCATAGCCCTGCCCCTATCCCCCTGCTCCAGCCGCTCCTTGGGCATTGCCGTCCACTCCCTGCGTCAAACCACGCCTATCACCCTGCGGCTGATCGACTACTCCAAAGAGGTGGTCGGCAACCTGCACAGTTTCTTGGGCACAGGCGCTGCCCACTCCAAATTTTAAAAGAAATGAGAGTTAAATGACCCTATGCTGACTTTTTCCTCTGTCAATGTACGCAATGCCGCCAAGCTGCGGAAATACTACAAAAACTGCTCCTATCGCCTGTGTGAGTACTCCTTAGGCGTAAAACTCATGTGGAAGCACCACTTCTCCCCCACATTCGCCCAAGAGGGCGGCTGTCTCATCGTCAAAAGCACCTCCCATGGCCGCACCGTTTTCGACTACCCCGTCCCTTTAAACGCCGCCAGCAGCATTGAGGAGGCCATCACCGCCATTGAGGACTATTGCCGGGAGCAGGGCATCTGTCCTGTGTTCTACCAAGTACCCGAGGAGGAGCTGGGCCGGGTGCTCCCCCGCTATCCCTGTGCCCAGCTGGAGAACAACCGGCTGTGGCAGGACTACCTCTACCGTGCGGAGGATCTTATCACCTTCGCCGGCCGGCACTACTCCGGTCAGCGCAACCATATCAACAAGTTCCGCAAACTCTACCCGGAGGCTCTGTTCCGCCCCATTGTACCGGAGGATGCGGAGAAGCTGGAGCAATTTTGGGATGAATTTCATCGGGTCTTCCACAAGGAGAGCGCTTTGGCCAAGAAGGAGCTGTGCTACGCCCGTAAGCTCACCCGTCAGATCGGCAAGCCTTGGCTGCTGGCTGGAGCCATTGAGCTGGAGGGACGTTTCTTGGCCATCAGTGTGGGAGAGATCTGCGGAGACACCTTGGTCTGTCACATTGAGAAGGCTCTTCCGGACTATGAGGGGATCTACCCCACCATGGTGCAGTCCTTCGCCGCCCATTTTGCCGGGAAGTGCACCTATATCAACCGGGAGGATGACGGGGCGGACCGGGGCCTGCGCACCAGCAAAACCCAGTACCACCCCTGCGCTATGGGCAGCAAGTACAAGCTCATTACCGCCACGGAGCTCACCCGGCTCAAGGCTATCCCCACCCTGCACACCGGCCGCCTGCTGCTGGACGCCATCCAGCCCTCGGACCGGGACGCGTACAACCGCCTATGTTTGGATGACGCACGCAACCGCCTGTGGGGCTACGACTACCGGAAGGATCTGAAGGGGCCTCTGACGGATAACTATTTCTACCGGGTGGCCCGCAATGACTTCAAAAACCGTATGGCTCTGAATTTCGCCATCCGCTTAGAAGATCAGTTTATCGGGGAGGTGGTGCTCTACCACTTCGACTGCAAGGGCGCGGCGGAACTGGGCTGCCGTATTCTGCCGGAGTTCGACGGAAACGGCTACGGAGCCGAGGCCTTCGCCGCCGCGGCAGACTGGGCGCTGTACGAGCTTGGCCTCACGCGCTTGGAGGCCAAGTGCTTCAAGGAAAATGAGGCCTCCCAAAAGATGCTCACCGCCTGTATGCGCCCGCAGCGGAAGGACGACACCTTCTACTACTATGAAAAACTGATTTGATGTAAGGAAAAAAGGGGAAAACGCACATGGAACAAAGTCAAGCGGATATCAAGCTGGGCCGTTTTCTCAGCTTGGTGCTGCGCCATGAGCCACAGGCCGCGGGGATCACCTTGGACCAGCACGGCTGGGCCGATGTGGAGGCGCTGATCGCCGGTGTCCGCCGCACAGGCCGCACCATTGACCGGGAAACTCTGGAGCGGATTGTCCGGGAAAACAGCAAGCATCGCTATGCTTTCAACGACGGCCACACCAAAATCCGGGCCAGCCAAGGCCACTCCATCGCTGTGGATGTGGAGCTCCGGCCGGCCCAGCCGCCGGAGATTCTCTACCACGGCACCGCGCGGCGTTTTCTCTCCCCCATCCGCCGAGAGGGGCTGAAGCCCATGGGCCGGCAGTATGTCCACCTCTCCAAGGACCGGGAGACCGCCACGGCGGTGGGCCAGCGCCACGGCACACCGGTGGTACTCACCGTGAACGCCGCCGCCATGGTCCAAGACGGGGCGGTGTTCTACCTGTCGGAAAACGGCGTGTGGCTCTGCAAAGCCGTCGATGTTCGGTATTTGAAGTTTTCGTGACGGACAAAGAGGGGCCGCTCCCTTAGGAGCGGCCCCTATCACATTATGTATGATAATGCGGGTGCATATTAAAAGCCGTCTGGTGTGCCAACTGGGGAGGTTGAGGTACACTAAGCCGGCTCCCCTGTATCCTCCGGCAAGGTCTCCGGAGGCGTTTGGCCTTCATCCTCTTCTGGCGGCACTTTCTCCCCCAAGCCCTCCTCAGGCAGCGGCTCCTCAGGCGGGGTTTCCTCTGGGGGCAGCTGCGAGCCATCAGTGGAGCTTGGATCCGAATTCTCCGATGATGGTCCCGATCCCTCCGGCGGCAGTGTACCAGGATCCTCCGGCGGCAGTTCCGGTTGCTCCGGGGCCGCCACAGGGGGCGTCTCCGGGACGGCGGCGGGCAGGGAGACCGGCCGTCCGAAGTGGAAATACTCATAATTGTAGAGACCGTTGGCCTGAAGTGTGTCGCCGTAGTGCTGGGTGATCAGCTCCGTCACCGTCACCAGCTGATAGCCCTCCTCAATAAGCCACGGGATCAGAATCCGGCTGGCCTCCACGCTGGTATCATAGGTGCTGTGCATCAAAATCACTTGGCCATCCAAATCGCCGACACCCTGCACGGTAGCCAAAATCTTCTCCACATCCCGGGAGAGCCAGTCCTCTGTATCAATGGACCAAGCGATGAGGCTGCGGCCGGTAGCGCCATGCAGCGTCCGGCTCAGAGAGCCATAGGGCGGGCGCAGAAGGGTGGGCTTGTGGCCCAGCACATCCTGAAAGTTGGCGTCTGCCTTGTCCAAATCCGAGAGGATTGCCTCTTTGGACAGCTTCCCCAAGTCGGCATGGCGGTAGGAGTGGCTGCCCACCTCACACCCCATAGCCTCCGCCCGGCGTACCGCGTCGGCGTCATTGTAGAGGTTGCGGCCCACCTCGAAAAAGGTAGCTACCGACCGATTTTCCTCCAAAATGTCCAAAATCTGGTCGGTATACACCCCGTGGGGCCCGTCGTCGTAGGTCAGGGCCACCATGGGCTTCTCCGGGTCGATGGGACGCCTCCCCTCCCCGATATCGTCATTGCCCTCATCGGCAGCACTGTCGATGGGGGGCTCTGCCCCCTTTGGGTCCTCATCCTCTATTGGCTGGCTGTCCTCCGGGAGGGTGTGGTCCGCCGGCTTGGAGGGGTCGGGCAGCGGAGTGCTGACACCACCATCGCCAGCGTCCCCGTCCTTGGGTTCAGCGGGGGCGGAACAGGCCAATGTGAGAAGCAAAAGCAGTGAGCAGGCGAGGGCGAATAGACGTCGTATCATGGCGGGAAGCTCCCTTTACAAAATTCTCTGCTTAGTATGCGCCGTCGGGAGAAAAAATGTAAGGCGGAATTGGAAACAAAATAAAAACAAAAAGTGACAAAATGATACAAGCCTCCGCCTGCCCCGCACCTCCCCTACACCTCCGACTCACCGGCCTTGAAGTTATAGACAGGACGGAGAATCTCCTGCACCTCCGCAGTGGGTGTGATATTCGCTAAGATATCCTCCATCCCTTTGTAGGCCATGGGGCACTCGTCCAGCGTCCCCCGCCCTACAGAGGTGGTGTACACCCCTGCCATCTGCTTTTTGAACTCTGAAACAGTGAAGCTCTCCTTGGCCTCGCCGCGGCTCATAAGCCGGCCCGCGCCGTGGGGGGCGGAGCAGTTCCAGTCCTCGTTCCCCTTTCCCACACACAGCAGACTTCCGTCCCGCATATTGATGGGGATCAGCAGCCGCTCCCCCGCTTGGGCGGAGACAGCTCCCTTGCGCAGGACCATGGCCTCGGTATCAATATAGTTGTGGATTGTGGTGAACTGCTCCTCTATATGGAGCTTCATCCCCTTGACGATCTCATCCACCATAGCCTGACGGTTCAGCGCCGCAAAACGCTGAACGATGCGCATATCGTACAGGTAGTCCTCAAACAGCGCCCCAGACACATAGGCCAGAGGCCGGGGGATGCTGGTCTGTTTCTGGTTTTTCAGCCGCTTCAACTCCCGCTGGATCTCCTTCTGACGGCCCTCCGCCCTCAGCTGGGCAATCATTGCCGCCACGGAGGCGTCATCGGTGCGGTTGAGCGCCTTCCAGCCCTCCTCCTGATAGTATTTTGCCACCTCCAGTCCCAAGCGGCGGCTGCCGGAGTGTATCACAATGTAGAGCCGGCCCTCGCTGTCTTGGTCCACCTCAATAAAGTGGTTTCCCCCGCCTAAGGTCCCCATAGACTTCTCCGCGCGGATCAGATCCACATGCTTGGCGCAGCGGAGCTCCGACAGCTCCACCTCTTCCGCGTATCGGTGGATCTTCTGCCGAATGGCAAAGCCAGAAGGAATCCGCTCATAGATCAGCTTATCCAGCTTCTGCATCTCCAAGTGATCCTCCCGCAGGCGCACGGTTTCCATGCCGCAGCCGATATCTACGCCCACCAGATTGGGCACCACTTTGTCGGTGATGGTCATCGTGGTGCCCACTGTACAGCCCATACCGGCGTGTACATCAGGCATCAGCCGGATCCGGCTGCCGACAGCAAACTCTTGGCTGCACAGCGCGATCACTTGGGCGATGGAGGCTTGGTCCACTACGTCGGTGAAGATCTTGGCCTCATTATATTTACCTCTGACGGTCAACATATCTGTTCTCTCCTCCTCACTGATATCCTGTCATAGGATATGTCAGAATCTGTTCCATTATTACAAATAGTATAGCCCCCCAGACCCCACCAAACCTTTGGCCGGGCCCCTCAGCACCGTCTGTCCCCTGTCCGAAGGCGCAAAAAACCGGACAGGGCGCGATACGCCTTGTCCGGTAAATCCTCCTATAGAGACGGCTCAGTCCATAGACTGACACTGCAATCCGCCACAGGGGCACTTCTGCCGGAAATTGCGCACCACAACCGAACAGGCCAAAGCCTGCTGGGCATTCACTTTTCTAAACACTGGATAACGCAGCATGGCGGACTCCTTTCTGAGCCTATGTGGGCTCCTGTTCTCAAGTTGAGAGTATACTATTCGTTATCTCATTTGTCAATCCCTTTTTGAAAAATTTTTCAGCTTTTTCCATCAGAACGTTGACAATACAACTTCTTTGGTGTATTCTGCAAAAGTTGAATTGACAACTTTTGCAGAATACACTATATGGAGAGGAAGGTCTGCCCATGTTGGAGCGGTTTGAGCGGTTCTCCCTGTCACTGTTCGAGTTGAGCCGATGTTGGCACAAGCTCGCCTCAGAGGAGATGAGCCGCCACGGTCTGCGCTCCTCCCACGCCACCTATCTCACCACGCTGCTGCGCTGCGAGGAGGGGATCACTGCGATGGAGCTTGGGCGGCTGTGCAGCCGGGATAAGTCCGACGTGTCCCGAATGATCGGAATTTTATCGGAAAAGGGCTTTGTCACCAAGGTGGAGGTAGATGGCAGCCTCTATCGGGGCCGCTGGAAACTGACGGAGACGGGACGGACAGCGGCGGAGCAGGTCTGCCATCGGGCCTCTTTGGCGGTGGAGATGGCCGGCGGTGATCTGACGGAAACCCAGCGGTCGGTGTTCTATGAGGCGCTGGCCTCTATCACCGCCAATCTGAAGGCGCTGAGTAAGGAGGGACTGCCCCATGAATAGTTTGATGCGATTTGGATGCCGGACGGTTCAACTGGCCTTCCGGCTGGCTATGCCCCTGCTGCCCTACCGGGAACCGGAGCGTTTGGAGCACGTAGAGGGCTTGCCGGACCTGCTGGCCCGGGAGGGCATCCCCTCGGTGCTGCTGATTACCGACCATCCCCTGCGCGAGGCCGGCGTCACAGCTCCCTTGGAGGCGCTCCTCCAAAAGCGGGGTATCCGCTGTGCCGTCTATGACCGGACCAGAGCCAACCCCACTGTGCACAATGTGGAGGAGGCCTATGCCCTTTACTGCGCGGAGGACTGCTGCGCCCTGATCGCCTTTGGCGGCGGGTCCTCCATGGACTGCGCCAAGGCGGTGGGAGCCCGGGCGGCCTACCCCAGACGTCAAGTTAATGATATGAAGGGCCTCCTCAGGGTGTGGCGTCGTCTGCCCCTGCTGATTGCCATCCCCACCACCGCCGGTACTGGCAGCGAGGTGACGATCACCGCCGTCATTACAGACAGCGAGCGGCGGCACAAGTACACCATGAACAACTTCACCATGATTCCCCGCTGTGCTGTGCTGGACCCGGCGGTAACCTGCTCGCTGCCCCCCGCCCTCACCGCTACCACCGGTATGGACGCCCTCACCCATGCGGTGGAGGCCTATATTGGCAGCTCCACCACCAAGGAGACCCGGCGGCTGGCCCTGAAGGCCACCGCTTTAGTATTTGAGAACATCCATGCCGCCTATGCCAATGGCGGCGACCTCACCGCCCGGCGAAATATGCTGATGGCTGCCCATATCGCCGGCATCGCCTTCTCCAAGTCCTATGTGGGCTACATACATGCCGTGGCCCACTCCTTAGGCGGGCAGTACAACACCCCCCACGGTCTGGCCAACGCGGTGCTGATGCCCTATGTGCTGGAGGCCTACGGCTCCTGTGTCCACAAGAAGCTCTACCAATTGGGGCTGGCCGCCGGCGTGGTGCTCCAGTCCGACGATGAGAGAACCGGGGCGGAGAAGTTTATCGCCGCCATCCGGGAGCTGAACCGGAGGATGGGCATCCCCAATAAGCTCCCCGGCATCCAGAGGGCAGACATCCCCACTATGGCCCGCCACGCCCACCGCGAGGCCAACCCCCTCTACCCAGTGCCCCAGCTGATGGACGCGCCGGCCTTGGAGCGATTCTACTACGATGTGATGGAGGAGGAGAAAGCGACATGACAATTGATCAGATTGTAGAGCACCAGAGGGCCTTCTTCCGCAGCGGCGCCACCCTCCCCCTCCCCTTTCGCCAAACGGCACTGAAGCGGCTGTATCAGGCGGTAGAGCAGTACGAGGAGGAGATCGCCGCCGCGCTGACCTCAGACTTAGGCAAGAGCGCTTTTGAGGGCTTTATGTGTGAGACGGGGCTGGTAAAGACGGAGATCAGCTACATGCGCAAGCACCTGCGCCGTCTTTCCAGAGAGCGCACAGTCCGCACGCCCTTGGCCCAGTTCGCCTCCCGGAGCTTCACAGTGCCCTCCCCCTACGGGAATGTGCTGATTATGAGCCCATGGAACTATCCCTTCCTCCTGACCATAGATCCCTTGGCTGACGCCATTGCCGCCGGCAACACCGCCGTGGTCAAGCCCAGTGCCTACTCCCCCGCCACCAGCGCCGTAATCGAAAAGCTGATCAGGCAGGCCTTTGACCCGGCCCATGTAGCGGTGGTCTCCGGCGGACGTCAGGAGAACAGCGCGCTGCTGGAGCAGAAGTTTGATTTGGTGTTTTTCACCGGCAGCCAGTCCGTGGGGCGGGAGGTACTGCGGCATACCGCCGAGACCCTGACGCCCGCCGTGCTGGAACTGGGGGGCAAGAGCCCCTGCATTGTAGACGCCACTGCCGATCTGCCCTTGGCGGCCCGCCGGATTGTCTTTGGGAAGTATCTCAACTGTGGTCAGACCTGCGTAGCCCCGGACTATGTGCTGTGCCAGCGGGAAATAAAGGACGCCCTGATAGCGGAGCTGAAGCGGCAGATCACCGCCCAATACGGCCCCAAGCCGCTGGAAAACCCAGACTACGGCCGAATTGTGAACCAGAAGCACTTTGATCGTCTGCTTGGCCTGCTGGACAGCGAAAAAGCTGTTATCGGCGGCCAGTTCAAACGAGAGACACTGCAAATCGCCCCTACCGTGCTGGACGGCGTTACGGCCGATGATCCGGTGATGGGCCAAGAGATCTTCGGCCCTCTTCTCCCCGTCCTCACTTTCGAGAGCTATGACGCGCTCTACGCCAGTCTCGCCCCGGAGCCCAAGCCGTTGGCACTGTACCTGTTCTCACGGGACAAAACGCGCATCCAAGAGGCCCTGCGCCGTCTGTCCTTCGGCGGCGGCTGCGTCAACGATGTGGTGATCCACTTGGCCACCAGTGAGATGGGCTTCGGCGGCATGGGCGAGAGCGGCATGGGAGCCTACCATGGTCAGGCCGGGTTCGAGGCTTTCTCCCACCGCAAAAGCATCGTGGACAAAAAGCTCTGGATTGATTTGCCTATGCGGTATCAGCCCTATCAAAAGAGTCTGTATGGAAAGCTGCTGCGGCTGTTTCTGCGGTGAGCGCCAAGCGTTCCCCACTTTCAGGATGCAAAAAGCGAGAGGCGTTTGCCTCTCGCTTTTTTGTATCGACAGCGATCAATCCTTCACGTCATCAATGACCATGCTGATGCCGTCCTTCGTCTCCTGGTATTGGACGTCGGCGGGGATCACGTCGGGGTTGGTGCCCACGAACACGGTCTGGCTGCCGTCCTCGGCGGTGACCATAGCGGCGATGAGGGAGCCGGCCTTCAACCCGGCCAAGTTCTCCTCCATCTCCCCCACGGTAATCGCAAAGCTGGCTTGGGAGAGGACGCCGTCCTCCACTTGGGCACGCAGGCGCTCCGTCTCCTCGGCTATATAGGCCTCGTACTCCTCCGGGGTGAGCTGCTTCCACTCGCCGGAGGCGGTGGAGAAGGAGTAGCTGGCGCTGTCGCCGCCCTCACCGAAGGTGTAGCTGCCCACGTTGCCTTCAGGCTCGGTACGCTCATTGGACCAGAAATTCAGCTCGGTGGACTCCACAAAGGCGTCGGCGGCAGCATCATCGGCCAAGCTCTTGTCCAAGGGCAGAACAAACAAGGCCTGCACACCGTCAAAATCCTCAGCAAAGGCAATGGAGCCATCCTCCGCCACTTGGAATATGGCGTTGTTGGGGGCGCTGCCCTCATAGAAGGCGAAGTACACCGTGTGATTGGCAAAAATACTCAGATCCGCCGTGTCCAGCAGGTAGTAGAGAACGCCGTCCTGAACAAAGTTGGTAGCAAAGGCGCCGAGAGTCCAGTTGTTCACCGCCTGAGGGGAGTAGCCCCCCACCAGCGGGGTGGCGGTGTACTCGGTGATGCCCAGCTCCTCCTTGTCGATGCTCTGGCCGTCGGTGCGACGGACCATGAGCACGGCATAGGTGTGGCTGGTATCCACATTGGCCTCCCAAGAGGTAAGGCCAGCTCCGGAGACCAAACCGGCCAAGGTCACATCGTAGTCGCCGGTTTGAACGGTCTCATCCAAAAGGATGGCCTTTTCGCTCTGGAACGCCTCAGCCAGCAGGGGCTGGTCGTAGTGATCTGCCACGTCGGCGGGGGAGAGGAAATACAGCGCCGCAGACACCGACAGGGCCAAGGCAGCCACCACGGCAGCAGTGATGGCGAGCTTGCGCAGGGAGTAGAATTTCATGGTGGTATTCTCCTTTTCAGCTTCTCGGGTCCGCTGGCGCAGCAGCTGCATAGTCCGCTCCTCAAAGTCCGCGGAAAAGGAGAGCTGGTCAATGGTCTCACGATAGGTTTTCTTGTTGAGCATTACGCTTCCTCCTTCAGCATCTGCCGCAGCCGGTCCCGGCCGCGGCTCAGGCGTGTACCCACCGTGGCGGCGGGCAGCCTCAGCAGCTTGGCGATCTCCTTGATGGAGTAGCCCTCATAATAGTGCAGATGAATCACCGCGCTGTAGTTCTCCGGCAGGGCGCGCACGGCGGAGAGGAGATCACTCTCCGTCTGGGGGGCGGCCTCGTTTTCCAAGGCGGCCTCCTCAATGGGCAGGGCAGCACGGCCCGCCTGACGGCGTATGTCGCTGGCGCGGTGGAGGGTGGTGCGGATCAGCCATGCCTTCTCGTGTTCGGCGTCCCGAAACAAGGGGCGGCAGGATACCAAGCGCAGGAAGGTCTCCTGCACGGCGTCCTCCGCGTCGGCGGCGGCAGTGAGGCGGGTACTGGCCAGCTTGAGCAGCATGGCGCTGTACTGCCTCACAATACGGCTGATGGTTTCATCGGTACCGGGTAAAACCAAGTTCCTCACTTCCCTTCACTACTAACACGACGGAGAGAGGGCAGATTTTTCAGAGGGAGGAAAATTTTTTTGAGCAGCGGCGGAGCCCATCGGTCACAGGCGCTTCACAAAAAGCCGGCAGTCTGCTGTACAACAGACTGCCGGTTATGATCCGGGAACCTATTAGGTTTCATCCTCCAGATCTAAGGACAGGGAGGCAAAGGGATCGTCCTCTGTAGCGGTGGAGGGTTTCTTGGTCTCAATGGGACGGCTGAGCATGGCACTGCGCCCGTCAAGACGGCCGCCATCCTCGATCAGCAAGGCGGCCGGGGCGATGTCGCCCTCGATATGGCCGGTGTGCTCCAAACGCAGGTGGTTATTGGCGGTAATATTGCCCACCACATGACCGGCGATGCGCACAGTATCCGCCTCAATGGGGCCGTGGACCTTGCCAGTGGTGGTGACAAAGACGGAGCCTTGGACAAGAATCTCGCCCTCGATATTGCCCTCGATCTGTACAGAACCCTCCCCCTGCAGCACGCCGGAGATCGTCACGCCCTTGGCAATGACAGTATTATTCTGGGGGGCGGGCAGGCTGGCCACTTCGTCAAAGAACTCGTTGAAGCCGTCATCCTTCTGCGCGGTGGGGGTGATAGGCTCGTCCTGAGCCGGTTTTGTCGGAGAACTGAAAAGACCCATGGTATTGCTCCCTTCTCGAATAAATTCGGCGGCACTTTGCCGGTATTCCTTCTTTGGTATTGTAACACAGGTTGGGCGACAAATCAAGAGCGGAGAGTTGGAACGGGAATGCGAAGCGAGAAATTGCGGTGCCGCTTTCCCATCTGCCCCCAGCTCTGCCGGACGCCTTCATCCCCAATCCCTAACTCCTCATTCCTAATTTGGATTTGACCGCTATTTCATCAGTCCGCACACCAAATCCGCATACCCCGCCGGATCCTCCAAGGGCAGATCGGCAATCAGCAGTGCCTGACAGTAGAGGAGCTCTGCATACTTCGCCGCCAGCTCCCGGTCCTCCGCCACCGCACGCTTGAGAGCGGCAAAGGCCGGGGCCTCGCTGTTAAGCTCCAAAACACGCTGGGCGGTCATGCCGGGCATGGCCTCACCACCGTTGCGCTTGAAGTATTTCTCCATCTCCAAGCTCACCGGGCCATCAGCGGTCATACACACCGCGTGGGACTTGAGAATCCGGGAGATGCGGGCGTCAGCAATCTTATCACCCAAGGTCTCCTTCAGGAAGGACAGCACATCCTTGTTCTCCTCCGTCTGCTCCTCGGCGGCCTTCTTCTCCTCCTCCGTCTCAGGGAGAGCATCTTCATCGTTGATGGATTTCAGCTTCTTCCCCTCATACTCGCCGATGGTCTGGACACAGAACTCATCCACGTCCTCGGTGAGATAGAGGATCTCGTAACCCTTGTCGAGAATCCGCTCCGCTTGGGGCAGTTTGGAGAGCTTATTCGCGTCCTCGCCCACGGCGTAGTAGATGAATTCCTGTTCCTCCTGCATCCGCTCCTTGTACTGGGCCAAGCTGGTGGGTTCGTCGCCGTGGGAGGTGGGAAAGATGACCAAATCCATCAGCATGTCCTTATGGACGCCGTAGTCGGAGACCAGACCGTACTTGATATTTCGGCCAAAAGCGGTCCAGAACTGGCGGTACTTCTCCGTGTCATCCTTCTGGAGGCGGGAGAGCTCCGCCTTGATCTTCTTCTCCAAGTTGGAGGAAATCACCTTTAATTGCCGGGTATGCTGTAAGAGTTCACGGGAGATGTTCAGACTCACATCCGGGGTGTCCACCACGCCCTTGACGAAGCGGAAGTGCTCCGGCAGCAGGTCCGCACACTTATCCATGATCAGAACGCCGGAGGAGTAGAGCTGCAGGCCTTTCTCATACTCCCGGGTGTAAAAGTCGTAGGGGGTACGGCCAGGGACGAACAGCAGGGCCTTGTAGCTCACTGTGCCCTCCGCATCCACGCTCACCGTGGCCAAGGGGGCCTCATAATCGCTGAACTTGTCCTGATAGAACTGGGTATACTCCTCCTCGGTGACATCCTTCCTCTTTCGCTGCCACAGGGGCACCATGGAGTTGAGGGTGGTGGACTCGATGACCGTCTCCCACTCGGGCTTATAGTCCTCGCCGGCATCCTCCGGTCTCTCCTTCATCCGCTCCTGCTCCAGATCCATGATAATGGGGTAGCGGATATAGTCGCTGTACTTCTTCACCAGCCGCTGGATGCGGCGCTGGTCCAGATACTGGCTAAACTGCTCCTCCTCGCCATCCTCCTTGATATGGAGAATGATGTCGGTGCCCACGGTGTCCTTCTCCGTCTCCTCGATGGTGTACCCGTCGGCGCCGGAGGACTCCCAGCGGTAGGCGGTGTCACTGCCGTAAGCCTTGGTAATCACGGTAACTTGATCAGCTACCATGAAAGCGGAGTAGAAGCCCACGCCGAACTGACCGATGATGTCCGTGTCCCCGGCCTCCTCCATCTCCTGCTTGAACTGGAGGGAACCGCTGCGGGCGATGACGCCCAAGTTGCTCTCCAGCTCCTCCTTGGTCATGCCAACGCCGTTATCCCGGACGGTGAGAGTCCGCGCCTCCTTGTCAATCGCAAGGTCGATGCGGAAATCCGAGCGGCCCAGGCCCACGCCGTCGTCGGTGAGGGCCTTGTATGCCAGCTTGTCCACCGCGTCGGAGGCATTGGACAGCAGCTCCCGGAGGAAGATCTCCCTGTGGGTGTAGATAGAGTTGATCATCAGATCGAGGATGCGCTTGGATTCCGTCTTGAATTGCTTCTTTGCCATAGCTTGTTGGGCCTCCCTGTGTATGTTAAGATTTATTAGTAAACGGAAGAATTTTGGTTAGACGGGGGAGTGGAGATCATCCCCGCTGTTAGCACTCTCTTTTTCGGAGTGCTAACCCATGATAACGCCGCTGGGGAAAAATTGCAAGGGGTTTACAGAAATGTTACAATTTGGAGACAAAGCAAAAAATTTGCTGTTTGACTGTGACAAAGAGAGGACGGGAGGTGTACTATGGGTGAAAGCTTTCAACCCTTGGTTCCAGCGCCCTCTCTCGCTGGGACGGACGGGATTGTAGAAGAATGGAAAAGGAGCGAACCGCCATGAAAAGGAATATCCACCTGACTGCCCTGCTGCTATCTTTGGCCCTGTTCTGCGCCGCCTGCGGCGCACAAATGCCCGGCGGGGAGGAGGAGCCCGCCGAAAAAGACCAAACCGCGCCCGTGATTGTGACCGCACCGGATCAGACTGGTTCTTTTGAGCCGGCTCCCTCCGTCTCCAACCCGGTCCAGTTTTCGGAAGAGCCGGACGCCGCGGACGGCGGGGCAGACGAGCCGGAGAATCCTGTTCAGACGGTGCAGCCCCTGCCGCTTCCGGAGTCCACGGAGGAGGCGGACGCGGAGCCGCGGGCTTCGGAGGAGGCCTCTGATTTGTCCGGGTGCTATCGGGACATGCAGGGCACGGATGTGATCTATAGTGAGCTGATCCTCAGCCGGCAGGAGGAGGGGAACGGGCTCTATGACGCCTCCATCGGGCTCTACCGTCTTACCACCTTGGAGGGCATCGCTCAGGTGCAGGAGGACGGTACGCTGTTCTTTGTGGGCGGTCCGCCCAAGGTGCAGGCGGTCATCACCATCGACGGAGAACAGGCAAAGGTGGAGTTCACCGTCTCAGAGTTCATGTACATCCAGCCAGGGGATGTGTTTACCTTCCCGGACGGGAAGGCGTGAGGGAGGATGCCCAGTGGAACGGGAGGAATTTAACCGCTGTGCCGCCAAATATCAGGACACCGTCTACCGGGTGGCCCTGAACTGCTTTGGCAGCACCGCCGATGCGGAGGATGCGGTACAGGAGGTGTTTCTGCGCCTCTACACTGCGGATCCGGACTTCGAGAGCGAGGAACACCGGCGGCGGTGGCTGATCCGGGTGGCGCTGAACTACTGCAAAAACGAGCTGCGCCGGTTTGGCCGGCGGCGGCAGGTGAGCATGGAGGACATCGAAATTCCCTTTGAGCAGCCGGAACAGGGGGAACTGTTCTCTGTGGTCATGACATTGCCTGAGAAGTACCGGACGGCGCTCTATCTCTTCTACTACGAGGAGTACACCGTCAAGGAGATCGCCGAGGCGCTGGGGATCAAGGTTTCCGCCGCCACCACACGGCTGTCCCGGGCCCGGGAGGCCCTGCGCCGTGAGCTGAAGGAGGTGGGGTACAATGGATGACAAAAAGCTCTATCGCGACACCTTCTCTCAGGTTCACTCCACAAGGGGACCGATTCAATTGGAGGATATCAAAATGCGAAAAAACCACACGATTCTGCGAAAGGTACTGATACTGGCAGCGGTATTAGCCCTGTTCGCGGCCTTGGCGGCCACGGCCTACGCGGCGGACCTCTTCGGCCTGCGCAGCCTCCTGCTGCCCCCCAGCACGCCCAGCGAACGCACCGGCTGGCCCCAAGTCAGCGATCCGGAGGCTGGAGAGGACCCCTACGCCGTGCAGGGGAACGACAGCATCTCCATCCAAGGCTTCGTGGGCACCCCCGAGGCCATGGCCACCGCCGAGTGGCGGGCCTTTCAGGACAGCTACGACCCGGACGGGGCAATCTTAGCGGAAATCGGCAATGGCCCCACCGGCTTTGAGGGGGAGTACGACCACTACTTGGTCTACACCCAAGAGATGGCCGACGAATTAGAGCGGATCTTGGCCAAGTACCATCTGAAAAAGCACACCGACATGCGCATCTTGGACACGAGCTCTGCCAAGAGCTGGCCGGCGACGACATGGCCCAAGGCTTCCTCTTCTCCGGGATACATGAGCCCTACACCCCCTACATCTACGAGGACGGCACCTTCCACTACGACGGCGACGTCAACCTGCCGGAGGCCAACGGCCGCGACGACTACTACTCGGAGGTCACCTGCATGTACCAGTGCACCCGCTGCGTCAAGGGGACCTTCACGGACATCGGCCTCACCATTGGTGACATTGACGACTTCAAGCAGTGGACCTACCGCCCCCGGGGCGTCATCCAAGAGGACGGCACCTACCCCGAGGGCCCGGAGGTCATCTTAGCCTTAGGCCCCAAGGTCTCCTTGGTCATCGCGGACTTAGGGGACAGCTTCGTGACCTTCAACATCTTAGCGGGTACGGACTTCTACAACCTCAGCGACTGCGTCATCGGAGAAAACGCTTTGGAGATCTTCGCCGACAGCATCGACTGGACTGTCATCGCCCGCATCCCATAAAACAGCAGCGCCGCAGGCTTGGCCTGCGGCGCTGCTGTTTCCTCTGGCAATCTCCACAACGCCATGGTATAATTAGGAATTAGGAGTTAGGAATTGTCCCGCCCCAGAGCTTCTCCGTTCTCAACAAAATTCCTAAGTCCTCATTTCTAATTAAAAAGGGGGTGTTCCCAATCGCTCGCATCATCATCATCGTCCTTCTCTGGGGCGCCTTTGTCCTCGTCGGCCTTCGCTTCCTGATCAAGCGCCTCCGCCGCTTCCTCCGCTGGCACAGGGAGACACTCACACCCACCTATAAGCAGATGCTCCTCCTCCTGCCCGCACTGGCGCTGTCGATCCTGATCTTTGGTCAGGCTCTGGTCCGGACCGCAAGGGAAGTCCCGGCGGAATGGGCAGACCTCAAGACCATCACAGCGCCGGTGGAGTCCGTGCGGGAGTACGAGTCTCACCAGGTGTCCGGGCGCAGCATCCAGATCGTCAAGCGGTACTACATCTACTTGGAGGGCTACAGCGGCAGCCTGCATGTCCCCAACAACTTCCGCTTCGATCAGGACGCCTTTCTCGCTTGGGCGGGGCCGGAGGAAATTACCTTCTACTACGCCCGCACCGGCGGGAGACTGGTGGCCTACCAAATCCAGCGTGGGGACGACGAGGTCTTTTTAGACTTTCAGTGGGCCAATGAACAGCTGACAGTGACCTTTCTCAGCCACCTTCTCACCATGCTGGCGGTACTGCTCTTCGCCTTGGGCGGCTCCTTCACCCTGCCGGAGTTCCTCCACACCAAGGACAGGGCGGTGCGGCATGAGCGGCGGGCTGCCTTGGCCTTTATCGCCCTGCTGGTGGTGCTGTTGATCGGCGTCCGCTTCGTCAGCAAACCCACTGTCACCGACACCCCCGCCGACACCGCCCCCCAGCTAAAAGAGATCGTCTCCTATAACCTCTCCGTCACTCTGCCCCGGGGCTGGCAGAAATACTCGGTGGACGGGGAGACCCAGTGGTATAAGGCCCAGAAGGGCGTCTCCACCTGCTTCCGTCTGGCGGAGTACATCGGCGGCTCCGCCGGGGAGGACTGGTACGACGACTTCCTCTCGGACTACCGGAACTGCCTGTTAGAGGATTTCATCGAGAAGCCCAAGACCTCTATTGGCCCCTTTTTGGAGGAGTACGTCTCCTCCACCGACCGCGTCCCCGGCACGGACTACCTGGTGGCCGAGGGCTGGGGTACATCGGTGAACGACTACAAGAACCACTTCCTGCTGGTACTCCTGCCGGAGCGAGACTGCGCGGTGGTGATCCAGTCCTCCTCCGGCAGTCTGTCTTGGAAAAATCTGGAGAAGTATACGGACAAGTGGGTCTGGCCATTGCTGGGCGGGTTCACCGTGGGGGAGGGGACCCTTCCATAGAGCCGTCTCTCCCCTTCCTCTGTTTTTCCGCTTCGCCGGAAAAAACCTATTGTCTCCGGCCCGTTCCATTGCTATAATGCTCTAAGTTCGCCGGCGTCCCGTGGGACATCGGCGCTTAGGAGGTTCTGCGCTATGAATCGGGAAACCAAGCACCTTACACTCCGCTACGCCCTGATCCACTGCTTCTTCTGGATGGGCTTTGCCACCATTATGGGCTTTGCCAGCATCTTTCTCCTCTCCGCCGGGTTCACAAACACCGGTGTGGGCATCGTCATCGCCGCCTCCGGTACAGTCTCCGCCCTCCTGCAGCCGGCAGTGGCTTCAGTGGCGGACCGGGGTGGGCGCTGGGGCCTCCGGGGGCTGACGGCCCTGATGGGCGGGGGAATCCTCCTGCTGGCCGCGGCCATTGCCGCTCTCTCCCTTTTCGGCGGCGCGTCCATGGTCATTGGCTTCCTCTACGGGAGCTGTTTGCTGCTGCTCCAGCTGGCTCTCCCGCTGGTAAACGCCATCGGGACAGAGGCGGTAAACCGGGGACAGGCTCTGAACTGGGGCGCGGCCCGAGGGGTAGGCAGTGTGGCCTATGCCGCCGTCTCCTGCGTTCTTGGGATACTCACCCGGGCGGCAGGAACCATCACCGTCCCTCTGCTGATCCTGCTCAGCTTCGCTCTGCTGCTCCTATCTCTATCCCTCTTCCCTCTCCGCAGCCGGGAAATAGAGCTCCCCAACACCCGTCCGGCGGCCGTATCCCCCGCGGTGTTCTTCCGGCGCTATCCACGATTCGGCGTACTGCTGGTGGGAACCACCCTGCTCTACACCGGCCATATGATCTTGGGCAATTTCACCTTTCAGATCGTCCAGAGCAAGGGCGGCGGCAGCGTAGAGATGGGAATCGCCAACGCCATCGCCGCCTGCGCGGAGCTGCCCACCATGTTCCTCTTCGCTGTCATGGTTCGGCGGAGGCGCTGTGATTTCTGGCTGAAGCTCTCCGGCCTCTTCTTCACGCTGAAGGCCCTGCTCTCTTGGCTGACGCCTACAGTGGAGCTGTTCTATCTGGTGCAGCTGCTTCAGATGCTGGGCTGGGGGCTGATTTCCGTGGCGCTGGTGTACTACATCAACGCCCTGATGGACCGCTCCGACGCGGTGAAGGGACAGGCCTGCGCCACCATGACCTTCACCTTAGGCAGCGTGGCCGGTTCTTTGATGGGAGGCTGGCTGCTGGACTTGGCGGGGGCCGGCGTGGTGCTCTCCGCCGTCTCCGCCGTCACCTTGGCGGGGGCACTGACCCTCTGCGCTGGCGCGGAGCAGGTGGCGGAGCGTGTGCTCCGGTGACTGCTCACGCCGTCAGCCAGCCGATCACCCCATAGACGAGGAATGCCGTGAATCCCCCGCCCACATAGAGCAGCATCCCGGTGACAACCCAGTCCATCTTGGTGAACTCGCCGGGGATGTAAAACCGCTCTGGAAACCGGGGATCATACCGGAGGGACTCCGCCCCCTTCTCCGGCTCCTGGAGAGCCAGCACGGGGATCTTGCTCTTCCGGCGAATTCTCTGCCCTTCCGCGTTGTACTCGTACACGGGAAACCAGCGGGTATAGTAGATGTGCCTCACCCCCCGCTTCACCGGCTTCTTCCACTTACCGGGAACAAACGCCACGACCTCTCCCTCCGTCCGGACGGTGCACCGGAGGCGCTTGTGCAGGTGCCTGCACAGCTTCCACAGCCCCACCGAGAGCAGAGAGGGGCCGACAATGAGAAAGGCCGCGGCAAAGATGCCCATGGCAACTTGCTCCGCCACGGATGATCCCTCCTTAAAAGAGCCGCCCGCTGGGAAGCGGGCGGCTCTGGATTTGATCGCACTCAATACATCTTCACATAGGCGTCCCGCTCCGCGCCCACGGACACGTAGCGGATGGGGCAGCCCACGGCCTTCTCCAAGTACGCCACATAGTCCAAGGCCGCCTGAGGCAGGTCCTCGCGCTTCCGGCATTTGCTCAGATCGCCGAAGCCCTCCAAGTACTCGATTACAGGCTTGGCCCGGTTCAGCCGCTCTCCGGTGGGGAACTGGGTGGTTCGCTCGCCGTCAATCTCATAGGCCGTTACCACGGGCACCTTGTCCAAGTAGCCCAGCACGTCGATCTTGGTCAAAGCGATCTCGGTGGCGCCCTGCACGGCCACACCATACTTGCTGGCCACCACGTCGAAGGGGCCCACACGCCGGGGACGGCCTGTGGCGGCGCCATACTCGCCGCCGGCCTCCCGCAGGTCCTCCGCCTCCTTGCCGAAATACTCGCAGGTAAAGGGCCCCTCACCCACGCAGCTGGAGTAGGCCTTCATGATCCCCACCACACTGTCCAAGCGCTTGGCGGGGATGCCGCTGCCGATGGGGGCGTAGGCGGCAATATTGGAGGAGCTGGAGGTGTAGGGGTAGATGCCGTAGTCGATGTCCCGCAGAGCCCCCAGCTGGGCCTCAAAGAGGACGCTCTTGCCCGCGTCCGCCGCCTCTGTCAAAAAGGCGGTGGTGTCGCAGATATAGTCCTTCCACACAAGACCGAACTCCCGGAGCCAAGCCATCATCTCCTTCGTCTCAATGGGCACGTGGCCATAGCCCTTCTCCACAGTCAGGTTCTTCCACTCCACAATGCCGGCCACCCGCTCCTCCAAGTTGTCCAAATCCAGCAGGTCGCCCATACGCAGTGTCTTTTTCATATACTTGTCGGCGTACACCGGCGCGATGCCCCGGCGGGTGGAACCAAACTTCTTCCCCGCCAGACGGTCCTCCTCCAAGCAGTCCAAGAGCTTGTGGTAGGGCATGCAGATGGTGGCCCGGTCACTAATCTTCAGGTGCTCCGGCGTCACGGTGATGCCGCCCTCCCGGAGGCGCTGCACCTCACCGCACAGGTGCTCAAGGTCGATGACCATGCCTATGCCCATCACATTGACGGTCTCATCCCGGAGAATCCCGGAGGGCAGCAGGTTCAGGATGAACTTCCCCCTCTCGTTGACCACCGTGTGGCCGGCGTTGTTGCCCCCCTGATACCGCACCACCACGTCGTATTCGCGGCTGAGCAGGTCCACCATGCGGCCCTTACCCTCGTCGCCCCAGTTGATGCCTACGATAGCTGTTAACATGATCGTCTCCTCCAAGTTTCACTTCCAATTGGGAATAATTGTGCACAGCACGGCGATTTGTATTGTATCATGTCCAAAAGTTAAAAACAATAGATAAAAACACATAGAAATTTTTAGTGTCCTTTGTAAAATATGCCGCATCCTACAACCTTTTCCCTTCTCTGTGTTTCAGCGGAAAAAGTTGTTTACTTTCCCCCCTGTTTGTGTTAAAGTTAATCTATTATAACACTCTTTATTCTGGGAGGGAAATCCCATGCGGATGCGGAAAAAGAAAAATCTTGTGCCCCGGATGGGGCGCTGCGAGGCCGTCCATGTGCAGGACGGCTTTTCCATGCGGGGACACTGGCGGGATCTGATGCCGAAGGCCCGTGAGGTGTGGATCGAACTGGGCTGCGGCAAGGGCCGCTTCACCGCCGATACCGCCGCGGCGAACCCGGATGTGCTGCTCATCGCCATCGAGAAGGTGGCTGACGCCCAAGTGGTGGCCATGGAGCGGGCGGTGGCCGCCGGGCTGACCAATGTATTCTTTGTAGTGGGGGATGCCGCCACCCTGCCGGAGCTCTTCGCCCCGGACGAGGCGGACCGGATCTTTGTCAACTTCTGCGACCCTTGGCCCTCCAAGCGCCACGCCAAGCGCCGCCTGACCCACCGGGGCTTCCTCCTGACCTACCGGAGGGTGCTCAAGGACGGAGGCCAGCTCCACTTTAAGACGGACAACGCCCCCCTCTTCGCCTTCTCCTTGGAGGAGTTCCCTGCCGCGGGCTTCGCCCTCAGCGATGTGACCGACGACCTCCACCGGGAGGGTGTACAGGGCGTTATGACCGACTACGAGGCCAAATTCCACGCCGAAGGCCTGCCCATCCACCGCTGCGTGGGCACCAAGGGCCCTTATACGCCGCCGGGGCCATCGGACGAGGACACAGCGGAGCAGACTGAGACGTCGGAGTAACGCCGCTCGCAGGAGGAAATACCATGGAACCGCTCACCACACTGGAAAGCATCTTTACCCGTCTCATGGACCAGCTCCGCGGCAGCTCCAGTGAGGACTGGGACCAAAAGTGCCTCTATGCCCCGCCGGAGGTCTGCGCCAAAAGCCGCTGTGCCCTATCGGACCCCTGCCTGCTGCTGAGAGCCACCACTGTGGATGACGAGCTCGTGGAGCACCTTCCCCCGGAGGCAGAGGCGGCGGGGCTGTCGCTCTACTGTTACGGCCATACCCTCTTTGACGTAGCCGAGAGCGCCCTCCAACAGCGGCCGGAGCTGACCGCAGGGGAGCTGCTGCGGGCGCTGAACTACTACAACATCCATGACAGCTTTCTCACCTTCCAAGAGGAAATGCGCCGGCCCAAACAGTGGAATATAGGCCTCTTCCCCGGCTTTCCCGCAGAGCGGCTGCGGCAGGAAACAGAAAAGCGATATCCAGACTTCCTGTCCCGCGGCCGTCTGCTGTCCTGCCCGGCGGGCAGTGTGCTGATAGAAAGCGGGGACAGCGAGCTGATCTCCATGTGCCATCTGATCTCCTTCGCCTCAGAGTGGGCGCTGTTTGTAGGTGTAACCCTCCCCTCCCCCGGCCGGGAGGGACGCTGGTCCCACCACCTCTACCACGCCGGCTATCCCAGCGGCCCCCGCGCACATCCGGAGGACTCCAAGAAACAGAATCAGCACCGTTTGGTGGCTGACTTGGAGGGTTTTACCCGCGCCTTCCCCGGCACAGAGGCGGCGCTTCTGGAAAACTATCTGCGCAGCGACGCACTGATCCGGGACGTCTATGACAGGTGGGCACAGTTCATGACCCGCCGCCACCGCCAGAAGAATTGGCAGCCTCCGGAATTTCCCCCGCCCAGCCGTGTCCGGCCTATGGATCAGTACCGCTCCAATGATTGGCGGCAGGTGGTCGATTTTTTGCAGTATTTGGGGTTTCCTTTGGAGGACGCACTGAATATTTGAGGAGCAGGGCAATTCCCTGCTCCTCTTGCCGTATGACGGCAGCATCTCCCTACAGTCTCCCATAAATTTCCATACAGCGCCGGATTTTCCGCACCAACACCGGGGTAAACTCCCCCTTTTGCAGCCGCCACTGCCAGTTCCCTTGGCCGCGGCCCGGCTCGTTCATCCGGCCCTCCGGCCCCAGTTCCAAATAGTCCTGCATCTGCGCCACAAACAGCTCCGCCACGCTGCGCATACCGGCACGGAGAACCGCCCAGTTCAGCGGCTCCGCCTCTGAAATCCCCAAATACTCCCGGGCAAAGACTGTCTGCTTTTTCTCAATCGCCCTCTCCCACTGGAGCAGAGTCTCATTATCATGGGTCCCGGCGTAGCAGACGCAGTGGGGTGTGTAGGTATGGGGCAGGTAATTGCTGGGCTCCCGGGGATCGAAGGCGAACTCCAAAACCTTCATACCCGGAAGACCAGACTCCCGCAGGAGGGCCCGGACCTCGTCGGTGAGGTAGCCCAAGTCCTCGGCAATGAAGGACAGATTGGGGAACCAGCCTGTCAGTGTCCCCACCAAGGCCATGCCCGGCCCCTTGCGCCAGCAGCCATTTTTGGCGGTCTCCTCCCCGTAGGGCACCGCCCAATAGCTCTCCAAGCCCCGGAAGTGGTCAATGCGGATCACATCAAAGAGCCTTGAAGCCCCCTCGATCCGGCGAATCCACCACCCAAAGCCGTCTTTCTCCATCCGCTTGTAGTCGTAGAGGGGATTCCCCCATAGCTGGCCATCGGCGGTGAAATAGTCCGGAGGCACACCGGAGACCTCTGTAGGCCGGCGCTCCTCATCCAGCTGGAAGAACTCCGGCTCCGCCCACACGTCGGCGGAGTCCATCGCCACATAGATGGGCAGATCCCCGATGATCTGAATGCCCAAGTCGTTTATGTAAGTTTTCAGCTTGCTCCACTGCTGGAAAAAGAGGTACTGGAGATAGGTGAAAAACTGGATATCCTCCCGCAGCTCCTCCCGGTAGGCAGCCAAGGCCTCCGGCTTCCGCAGGCGGGCCTCCTCATCAGGCCAATCCAGCCAGCTCTTCATGCCGAAGTGCCGTTTAAGGGCCATAAACAGCGCGTAGTCCGCCAGCCACTGGTTCTCCCCAGCGAACTGCTCCACCGCCGCCCGGTCCCGTCCATAGCCCTTTTTATAGGCTGCATGCAGCACAGTAAGGCGGGACTCATAGATCTTCCCGTAGTCCACATACCGGGGGTTTGTACCCCAGTTGATCTTTTGCAGCTTGGCACGGCTGAGCAGCCCGTCTTTCACCAGCAGATCCAAGTCGATGAAGTAGGGATTGCCGGCAAAGGTGGAGAAACTCTGATAGGGGCTGTCACCGTAGCTGGTGGGACCCAGCGGAAGGACCTGCCAGCAGGACTGGCCGGCCTTTTTCAGCTGGTCGGCGAAGCGGTAGGCCGCCGCGCCCAAGGTTCCGATCCCATAGGGGCTGGGGAGAGATGAAATTGGCATCAGGATGCCGCCGCTGCGTTTCAAAGTTGCATCACGCTCACTTTTCTTTTTACTTTTAAGGAACCTGCCGCCGCAGCAAAGAAGGGTGGGTGGCACTGGCGTTTCGGCGAGAAAGGGAAATCCCCCCAATTCCCTATTGCTTTTTGCAGGGATCACACAGGCAATGGAAAAAACACCACATACTGTTTGAGGCTGCGGAAACAGGTTTGACGCCTACATATGTATCATCTTAGCCGCTGGGGCTTGGACTGTCAATCATTTTTTTGCGCCGCGACTGTGAAGGTGGTGGTGCTTACAAAATTTGCAGCAGGAATTTTGAAAAAGGGGTTGCAAGTTATGGGAAAGTATAGTATACTATTTTAGAATTTCCGGGTGTAGCGCAGTTGGTAGCGCGCATGGTTCGGGTCCATGAGGCCGTGGGTTCAAATCCCGCCACTCGGACCAACTTGCATTGACAAAAAAGATGCAGGCAAAAATCCCGCACTTCGGTGCGGGATTTTTGCTACTAAAGACAGAAAACGGCGAAAGTTCAGAACAATATGATGTCATTTACAAAATAAGGAAGCGTAAAATAAAAATAACGAGCCGGAGATGCAAATCCGCCGGATTTGGGAGTTTTTAGGAATACGCATGACTCGAACTCTCCAGCATTCAAAACAACGAAAAGGCTGTCCACAGCCTGTCAATTTTAAGGCAGACCAGTGGACAGCTTTTTTCGTTCCCCTTATCTGTTCACTTTGGTGATTATGTTTGCTTTGTCTCTCAATCATTGTTGGTAATGGTGAATAGCTTTCTCTATGCTTTC
>CANPBB010000001.1 GCA_947572235.1 uncultured Clostridia bacterium | reverse complement strand
TGGCGATATCCTGGAGCATCTCCTTGCGGCGGTCGCCAAAGCCGGGGGCCTTGACACAGACCACGTTCAAGGTGCCGCGGAGGCGGTTGACAATCAGGGTGCTGAGGGCCTCGCCCTCCACGTCCTCGGCGATGATCATCAGCTTCTTGCCGGACTGAACCAGCTGCTCCAGCACGGGCAGGATGTCGGAGATCACGGAGATCTTCTTGTCGGTGATGAGGATATAGGCGTCGTCAATGACGGCCTCCATCTTCTCGGTGTCGGTGACCATGTAGGGGGTGATGTAGCCGCGGTCGAACATCATGCCCTCTACCACCTCGCTGTAGGTCTCGGCGGTCTTGGACTCCTCGATGGTGATGACGCCGTCGTGGCCCACCTTCTCCATGGCCTCGGCAATCAGCTTGCCGATCTTCTCGTCGCCGGAGGACACGGTGCCTACGCGGGCGATATCGTCGGAGCCGTTGACCTTCTGGCTGTTGGCGCGCATCTCGGCCACGGCGGCCTCCACGGCCTTGGCCATGCCCTTGCGCATCACAATGGGGTTGGCGCCGGCGGCCAGATTCTTCAGGCCCTCCCGGATCATGGACTGGGCCAGCAGGGTGGCGGTGGTGGTACCGTCGCCGGCCACATCGTTGGTCTTGGTGGAGACCTCCTTCACCAGCTGAGCGCCCATGTTCTCAAACGGGTCCTCCAGCTCGATCTCCTTGGCGATGGTAACGCCGTCGTTGGTGATGAGGGGAGCGCCGAACTTCTTGTCCAGCACCACATTGCGGCCCTTGGGGCCCAAGGTGACCTTGACGGTATCCGCCAGCTGATTGACACCGGCCTCCAGCGCCTTCCGCGCCTCATCCCCACGCTTGATTAACTTAGCCATATAAAAAACCTCCAGTTTTTTTAATTAGGAAGTAGGAGTTAGGAACTATCTTCCCTCCCGCTCCCAGCCGTCTCCCCGCCCCGCAGGGCGCGGGGGGGTATCCAAGGGGGCGCAGCCCCCGTGGCTTGTTCGCCCAAGGGCGAACAAATAATAAAAAATGTGTTTTTGTTATTCCCAGTGCCACCCCGCCAACACAGTTGGCGGGGCCTACGCTAAAAATACGCCGCCGGCATATTTTCTTAACGCTGCGGTTTCGGAAAAATGCCTCGACCCGCGCGCCGCCGGCGCGCACGCCAGTGACCGGCGTCGCTGGCGGGGGGACTCTAAGGGGGGGGACGAAGTTCCCTCTTTACCCTCCGCGCCAAGTGGCGCGTACAAGCGTTTTGGCCCAAAGCCAAAACCCTGGCGCAAAAGCGGATTCATTCCGCCTGCGCAAATTAAATCAGATGGGCTTCCCGCTGGGTCGCAGCCCCAGTGGGGCGGAATCTAAAGGGGGTGAAGTCCCCTCTTTGGATTACTCTACGATGGCGATAATTTCACTCTGCCGGACAACCAAGTACTCCTCGCCGTCCACCTTTACCGTGGAGCCGCCGTACTTCTCCGTGAGCACCTTGTCGCCGGGCTTGACGCTCATGGTGACCTCCTTGCCGTCTACCATGCCGCCGGGGCCCACAGATACCACCTCGGCCACATCGGGCTTCTCCTTGGCGCTGCCCACCAGAATGAAGCCGCTCTTGGTGGTCTCCTCCGCCTCCATCTTCTTCAGCACAACGCGGTCTGCCAGAGGGATCAATTTCATGTCTCATGCCTCCATATATGTTTTATTTTTTGTATAAACCCATTCACAGCGTTAGCACTCATTTCTTCGGAGTGCTAACGCTGTGGCTATCATAACCCGAAACCGCTGTTTTGTAAAGGGGAAATTTTGAAAAATCCGCCTTTTTACAAATTGTTCACAAACACACCTATGGGGCCTCGCACTCCCACATCTCCCCGCGGGGGACGGGAGGCGCCGCCTCCTATGGCAACTGGGTCAGGGGACAAAAGCCCATAAACCCAGCAGATTTTGACAAAGCGCCGGCATCCGTCGCTGCGGCGGGTTGATTGAACGGGACAGAAAAACATACGGTTTTCCTTCCCACATCCTCTCCCCTCCTCACACAAGAAAAGCGGGCAAACGCTCGCTTGGTTGTCCGCTCAGGCGGGATTTAGCCCCTTGGAGGCACAGCCCTTATTCACCCCCCTAAGAACCCCAAGACGCGGCGCGCTCGGCAGACGGGCGCGCAGGTTTACCGCGCAGTTTCAGAGCCTGTTTAATATCTCGACGTGTATGGATTGGCGAGTGGATTTTTTGCCCTGCAAGGCAAAAATCCGCAGGCATCCTGACGGATGGCAAGGATTTTTAACGCAGTCAGGGCGGAAAATACGCCGCCAAGACATGCGCAGGGAGATTTTAAACAGGCTCTTAGATGCGGCGGCGGCTTTCGCTCAGCAGGACGGCGCTGGCGAGCGTTCCCCGTCTTTAGCCTTGCTGCGGGCATCCGCTGCCGCTCTGTCCGCGCCGCCCGACTTGCCTCCGGGGCAGCTCGATGATTGTTTCGCTGGACGGACACAGGCACAGGCCGCCGGGTCTGCCGGTTATGTCCATATAATCCGCCTGCCCTTCTCCGGTGCAGTGGTTGTTGACAGAACAGGCGCGCAATGTGTCCCCTACATCCAATCCCTATCCTCGCTAAAGCGCGCGCAGATTACTCCCGTTTTGCCCGCCGTAAAGGGAAACTCTCCACTCTGAAAATTCAAATCCGCCGCCGAAGGTGACACCTTAACTCCTACAACTCCTACCGCCTAATTTCAGCCTCCCACAGGCTCCGCCGATGGAGGGCGGGCGGTGGCGTTGGGGCTGCAGCCGGCGGGGCCGAAGAAGTTTACCCGCTTGCTGCTGAGGCGCAGGCGCACTGAGGGGCTGGTCATCACCTCGCCGTCTAAGCAGGTGACGATATCGGCGTCCAAGCCCTCTATGCGCACCTCCCGGGCGGTGACAACGCGGGCGATGCCGGGGGCCTTGCGGTAGTCCCCGGCGGAGTAGGGGCCCACGAAGCGGAGGAACTCCCCCCGGCTGGCCTGGGTGACGATCATTGTATGCAGTACGCCGTCATCCATCCGGGCCTCCGGCACCGGCAGGAAACCTCCGCCGTAGTAGCGGCCGTTGCAGGCGGCCACCAGCACGTACTCCTCCTCCGTCTGCTCCTCGCCGTCCAAGTACAGCCTCCACCGCTGGCACAGGGGGCGGAGGAGGAAATTGACGGACAAAGAGGCGATATAGCTGCTCCGTCCCGGCAGCAGGCGGCTGTTGCCGAAGGTGTGGACGTCCCGGGCCACCCGGGCGTCGAAGCCGGCGCAGGCGATGGTCAGGGCCAGCCGGCCGTTGCAGTCGATGGCGTCCAAGGGGAGGGTGGGGCCGTTCCACAGCTGCTCAATGTCCAAAAACCGCGGCGCCAGCTCCGGCCCGAAGTTTTTGAGGAAGTCGTTGCCGGTGCCTGTGGGCACGCAGGTCATGGCCGCGTTGGGGAGGCCGGCAATGGCGTTGGCCACCTCGTTCACCGTGCCGTCGCCGCCGCAGGCGTAGAAACGCACCGCCCCGCAGGCCGAGGCAATGGAGCGGCAGGTCTCCAAGGCGTGGCCGGGGCGCTGGGTGAGGATGCAGGCGCAGTCCAAGCCGTACCGCTGGCGGAGGCCCTTAGCCGCCGCCAGCAGGTCGGTGGTGCTTTTTTTCCTGCCGGCATTGGGGTTGATAATTAGAATGTGCCGCATAGAAACACGTCCTCCCCCTCTCTCGTCCCGCCATCAAGCTGCCGCACTATCCCCGCTGGAATATGTGCAGGTCGCACTTGATCATACCGTTGTAGAGCTTGCGCTTTTTGTCCGCCCGCCGGCCGAAGTGCTTCTCAAACGCCGGGTGGCTGGATAGGATCAGCACCCGCCACTTGGGGGGTACCGTCCGGTAGACCTCCCCGAAGGCCCGGTAGAGAGCCTCCGCCTCCTCCCGCTCCAGAAGGCGCTGGCCGTAGGGCGGGTTGGCGACGATCTGCCCGTACTCCCCGGAGACGCGGAGAGACGCGGCGTCGGCCTGGTCAAAGCGGACGATGTCCTCCACGCCGGCCTTCCGGGCATTCTCCCGGGCGATCTCCACAGCGCGGGGGCTGATATCCCCGCCCCAGATGTCGTATTGTCCGTCAAACTCCTGATCCATGGCCTCCTCCGCGGCGGTGAGCCAAGCGCTCTGGGGCACCGCCGCCCACCGCTGGGCGTCGAAGCTCCGGTCCAGGCCAGGGGCCCGGTTTCTGGCGATGAGGGCGGCCTCGATGGGGATGGTGCCGCTGCCGCAGAAGGGGTCCCGGAGGGGGTCCCTCCCCCGATAGCGGGCCAATATCACCATGGCGGCGGCCAGCGTCTCCCGCAGGGGGGCCTCCACCCCCACCGCCCGATAGCCCCGCTTATGGAGGCCGGGGCCAGAGGTGTCCAGGCAGATAGTCACCTCGTCGCCCATGATGGCAAACTGGATTTGGTGCTTCGCGCCGGTCTCCGGCAGGGTCTGGAGGCCGTACCGCTCCCCCAGGCGGGCGGCGGCGGCCTTTTTCACGATGCCTTGGCAGGCGGGGACAGAGTGGAGCTGGGAGTCCAAGCTGTGTCCCTTTACCGGGAACTGGCCCTCCTTGGGGATAAATCGCTCCCAAGGGGCGGATTTGACGCCCTCAAAGAGGCTGTCAAAATCCCGGGCGGTGAAACGGGCCATCTGGAGGAGCACCCGCTCGCCGCAGCGGAGGTTGAGATTCAGGCGGGGGAGGTCCCCGATCTCCCCCCGGCAGAGGACCCTGCCGTTTTCCACCTGCACGTCGCGGAGCCGGAGGCGGCGGAGCTCGTCGCCCACCAAGCCCTCCAGGCCGAAGAGGCAGGGGATGATATAAGTTACCATGTTGGGTTCTCCTGTCGGTTTTTGTTTTCTGGGAATAGGATACCATAGATTCTCTGGAACTGCAACAGTTTGTGCCCAATCGGGCGGGCTTTGAAAAAGCGGGGGGCAGTTTTATGGGCGGCAATTCTTTTATTGACATTCCTTTTCTAAAAAGATAAGATATCTGCAAGTAAAATCCATCCAAATCCTATGAGAAAAACAACCATCGAGGAGGAATGACACCGTGGAGAGAACCATCGCCGACCTGAAAACCCGTATCCGCGCCGGACGCGGAAAGCTCCCCGCCCATAAGGTCATTCGCGGCGGACAGCTGGTCAACGTCATGTCCAGTGAGATCTACCCCGCCGATGTGGCCGTCTACGGCGACATGATCGCCGCCGTGGGGGATGTGTCCGCCTATATCGGGCCGGACACCGAGATCATCGAGGCGGAGGGCCGCTACTTGGTCCCCGGCCTGATCGACGGCCACATCCACAGCGAGTGCAGCAAGCTGAGCATCACCAGCTACGCCAAGGCCGTGGTGCCCCACGGCACCACCAGCATGATCTCCGGCTTGGACGAGTATATCTCCGTCTCCGGCTTGGAGGGGCTGAAGGAGGTGCTGGCGGAGGTGAAGCGGAGCCCCCTGAAGGTCTTTTGGGGCGCCCCCTACAAGACCCCCTACACTGTACCCCAGTCCACTGTGGCCTACAACTTCACCAAGGAGACCCATCAGCAGGTGCAGCAGTGGCCGGAATGCTTCGGCGTGTGGGAGACTGTCCGGGAGTTTATTCAGGAGGAGGATGAGGATACCCTCGGGGCCATCTCCTGCGCCTTCCAAAATCGTCTGCCGGTGTTTGGCTGCGCCCCCATGGCCCGGGGCAACGACTTGAACGGCTACCTCTGCGCCGGGGTGCGGCTGGACCACGAGAGCTATGACCACGAGGAAGTGGTGGAGAAGATGCGCAAGGGTATGCACATGCTGATCCGGGAGTCCTGCGTCACCCATTTCCTGTCAGAGAATATCCGGGCCGTCACCGAGGTAAACCCGGCCTTCGCCCGCCGGGTGAGCTTCTGCACCGACGACGTCACCGCCACCGACATCCTCTCCAAGGGGCATTTGGACAATGTGGTGCGCCTGGCCATGGCCGCCGGGGTGGACCCCATGACCGCCATCCAGATGGCCACCATCAACAGCGCCGAAGCCTACCGCATTGACCATTTAGTGGGCTCCATCTGCCCGGGCCGAATAGCGGACATCCTCTTTGTTGACGACCTTCGGACATTCAATGTGGAGCGGGTGATGACCAACGGCAGCATGGTGGCAGAGAACCAGCGCCTGTCCTATGAGCTGAAGGCCCCGGAGCGCAGCGGCGTCCTCAAAGGGGCGCTCAAGTGCGCCCTCACCACCCCCGACACCTTCACCTACCACGTGGACATGGAGGAGGGGTCCGCCGACGTGCTGGCCATGGACGTGAAGGGTCCCTTTGTCCGCAAGCGCCGGGACGTGACGCTGCAGGTGGAGAACGGTGTGGTCCTCCCCGACCCGGAGCAGGATGTGGCACTGGTGTCCGTGCTGGAGCGGTTTGGCCGCAACGGAAATAAATCTTTAGCTTTCTGCTCCGGCTGGAAGCTGAAGCGCGGGGCCATGGCCTCCTCCGCCGCGCCGGACGACAACGACTTGGTGGTCATGGGCGTCAGCCCGGAGGACATGTCCATCGCCGCCAACTATCTCATCGAGCACGGCGGCGGCCAAGTGGTGGTGGCCGACGGGGAGATCCTACAGTTCTTGCCCCTGCCGGTAGGCGGCATCGTCAGCGACTGCGAGCCGGAGGAGATGGCGGAGCAGGAGAGGCGCATCGACACCGCCGCCCGCTCCTTGGGCTCTGATCTGCCCAACCCCATGATGTATATGTTCTTCCTGCCCATCACGGCCATCCCCGACTACGCCATCACCGACGTGGGCCCGGTGGATTATGTGAACCTTACTACGTTTGACCCGGTGCTGAGACTGCGGGGGAAGTAAGCAAGTTAGGGGCTTTTTGAGGCAGGAGTGAGGGTCTGCCCTCTACCGGCACAATGTAAATTGTCCGGCAAAGACGGACACATCCGCTCCTCACTCCTAACTACGATGAAGGGAGCAAAACTATGAGCGCCAAAATGACGAAAGAGACTCTGAAAAAGCTGATCCAAACCGCCTCAGGGACGGTTCCGGCGGAGACGGTAATTAAGAACTGCAAGGTTCTCAATGTGTTTACCGGGGAGTGGATTGAGGGGGATATTGCCCTCTGCGGCGGGGAGATCGCCGGGGTGGGCAGCTACTCCGGGGAGACAGAGGTGGACGGCGGGGGGCGGTATGCCGTGCCTGGTTTTATTGACAGCCACATCCACATCGAGTCCTCCTACCTCTCTCCCGAGGAGCTGGGGCGGCTGCTGGTGCCCCATGGGGGGACTACCATCATTGCCGATCCCCATGAGATCGTCAATGTCTGCGGCATCAAGGGTCTGGACTATATGATGGAGGCGGCGGAGAATACCGCCTTGGATATTCAGTTTATGCTGCCCTCCTGTGTGCCCGCCACCCCCTTTGAGCACGCCGGGGCGGTTATTGGCGCGGCGGAGATGGAGGAGCCGATCCGGCGGGAGAAGATTTTGGGGCTGGGCGAGTTTATGAACTTCCCGGGGGTGGTGAATGCCGATGAGGGCGTTTTGGACAAGCTGATGACCGCCAAGGAAACCGGCAAGCTCATCGACGGCCACTCCCCCGGGCTCTCCGGGCTGGCGCTGAATGCCTACGCCGCCGCCCGGATCTCCGGCGACCACGAGTGCGGCAGTGTGGAGGCCATGCAGGAGCGTCTGCGGCTGGGTATGTATGTCCTGCTGCGGCAGGGCTCCGCCTGCCGGGACCTGCGGAATTTAGCCAAGGGGGTCACGGCGGAGAACAGCCGCCGCTGCCTCCTCTGCTCCGACGACCGCCAGCCCAAGACCATCCTGAAGGAGGGGCACATAGACAACCACCTGCGCCTGTGCGTGGAGGAGGGCATCGACGCGGTCACCGCCCTGCGCATGGCCACGCTGAACGCCGCCGAGTGCTTCCGGCTCTACGACCGGGGGGCCATCGCCCCAGGCTATCGGGCGGACATCGTGCTCTTGGACGATCTCACCGAGTTCCATGTGGACCGGGTGTGGATCAAGGGCGTGCTCACCGCCGAGGGCGGGGAGTACCTCCTGCCGGTGGAGCGGTATGACAGCTCCGCCGTGGCGGGGAGCATCCGCTTTAAGGACTTCTCGGTGGAGAAGCTGAGGATGGGCCTTAAGAGCGGCCATGTCCACGTCATCGAGATCCAGCCCGGCGGCGTGGTAACCAAGAAGTCCGTGGCCGACGTACCCTTGGACGACAAGGGCGAGTTTATCTGGTCCAAGGACTTGGACATCGCCAAGGTGGCGGTGGTGGAGCGCCATCAGCTGACGGGCAACGTGGCCTGCGGCTTTTTGAAGGGCTACGGCATCCAGCATGGGGCCATTGCCCTCTCCATCGCCCACGACTCCCACAACGTGATCGTGGTGGGAGTCAGCGATGAGGAGATGGCCTTCGCCGTGGAGAAGCTGAAGGAGCAGGGCGGCGGCATCGTCCTCACCCGGGAGGGTCAGGTCATTGACGCCATGCCCATGCCCATCGCCGGTCTCATGAGCGACCAAAGCGGCCAGTGGGTGGCGGAGAAGCTGGAGTCCATCCACGAGAAGGCCTACACCAATCTCGGCATCCACCGGGAGGTGGAGCCGGTGATGACGCTGTGCTTCATGTCCTTGGCGGTGATCCCGGAGATCAAGCTCACGGATATGGGACTGTTTGATGTGACAGAGTTTCGGTTTATTGAGGTGGAAGCCTAAACGCAAATTAGGAATGAGCAATGCAGGTTCCCGCCTTTGGCGGGGCGGATTGGAGCTGTGCGCCGCAGCTGGGTACAATGCCGCTCTCCTGCCGCCGCTTCCGTTCCTAAAAATAATTCCTAACGCCTAATTCCTAATCAAACGAAAGGGAGAGAGAAACTATGAACAGCAAAACAACCACCGTTCCCTTCTTTCGCCGGGGGGACATTGGCGGCATCTCCTATGCCGTTACCAACAATATTGTCAATTACCTGATTGTGATCGCTACCCTTACCGGAGTGTTGGGGTGGCCCGGGGACATTGTCTTTGGGTATGTGGTGCCCGCCATGTCCATTGGGCTGATGCTGGGATGCTTCTACTATGCCTATATGGGGTACAAGCTCTCCAAGAAGGAGGGGCGGGCGGATGTGACGGCGCTGCCCTCCGGGGTCTCTACGCCGGCGATGTTCGTTATCCTCTACGGCGTGATCATGCCCCTGAGCTACGCCATTGAGGACCCCCGGCTGGCTTGGTCCGCGGCTATGGCCGCCTGCTTTATCGGCGGGTTTGTGGAGTTCTGCGGCGGGTTTATCGGGCCTTGGATGAAAAAGCGGATTCCCAGGGCTGCGCTGCTGGGCACCGTGGCCGGCATCGGCTTTATCTGGATGGCTACCCAGGGCGTGTTCGACATCTTCGGTGATCCGCTGGTGGGGCTGCCGGTGCTGTTTGTGGCCATGGTGGGCATCTTTGGCGGGTATCTGTTCCCCAATAAGATTCCGCCTCTGGTGGTGGCTATTGTGGGGGGCGTGGTCTATGCCCTGTGCCTGGGGCGGACCGCCTTTGACTTCAGCGGCGTGGGGTTCTACTTCCCCAATCCGGTGAACAGCGTCCAGTACATGATCAACGGCTTCGCCATTGTGGTGCCCTATCTCACCATTGTGATCCCGGTGGAGATCTACAACTTCATTGAGACCATGGACAACGTGGAGGCCGCCAACGCCGCCGGGGACGGCTACAACGTGCGGGAGGCCCAGTTTGCCGACGGCATCTGCACCATGATCTCCGCCCTCTTCGGCGGGATCATCCCCAACACGGTTTGGCTGGGCCACGCGGGACTCAAGAAGTCCGACGCCGGCATCGGGTACTCCATCATCTCCGGCGTTGTGCTGGGGGCGGCGGGCATCTTCGGGCTCTTTACCTTCCTCAGCACGCTGGTGCCCCCGGCGGTGTGCGCCATCACCTTCCTCTGGTGCGCGGTGGTCATGGTGGCCCAAGCCTTTAAGGACTGCGACAGGAAGCACTACGCCGCTATCGGCATCGCCATGGTGCCCTCGGTGGCGGATTACCTGTACACCCAAGTTACCGGCGCGGCGGGCCTTGGCGACTACTGGACAGAGGTGCTGCCCACGGGGATCAACGACTTTGCGCCTGAGGTCCATCAGATGCTCATTGATGCGGGGGTCATGTGGAACGGCGTGGCGGCCACCAAGGCCGGGGCCATTCTCATCGGCATCCTGCTGGGCACCATGACGGTGTTTATTATTGACAAGAAACTGGATCGGGCCGCGCTCACCGCCCTCATCGGCTACGTGCTGGCGGCGCTGGGCTTCATCCACAGCGCCGCGCTGGGGTTCTATCCCCTCTCCCCCTTCGCGCTGGGATACCTGATTATGGCGGTGCTGGCCATCGTGCTCCATCAGGGCCGGAAGAGCTGGTTCAAGGGGCCGGACGATTTTGAGTACGTCTAAGACCCGCGGTGTCAGGTTTTTTTGAAGGGAGAAAGTGAAAGATGAAAACACGTCTCATATCTGTGTTTTTGGCGCTTTGCTTGGTGCTGTCTCTGCTGCCGGTGTCTGCGCTGGCGGCGGATGGGTTCATCGAATACCCTGTGGAGGGCGGGAGCATCTATTTCGATACCACCACCGGCATGGTCATGGGGGCCGACAGGAGCGTTACCGCCGCCAATATTCCCGCCCAGATCGGGGGTGTGGCGGTCACCGGCATCTATAAATATGCTTTTCGCGGGTGGAAAAATCTTACCACTGTCACCTTGCCGGAGACCATTACTGTCATTGGCGAAACCGCGTTTATGGATTGTTCCGCTCTGCATAGCATCAACTTGCCCGATGGCCTTACCAAAGTTAGTGACAACATGTTCTATAACTGCACATCTCTGCGGGAGATCGTGCTCCCCGACTCTATTACCATGATTGGCGGTTGGGCTTTTAAGGGATGCACTGCTTTGGAGCGTATTAACATCCCTGACGGTGTTGATTGGATTGGGAGTTTTGCTTTCGAGGGGTGCAGCAATCTTACGGAGATAACTCTGCCCAAGGGGATTGGGTCTATTGCGAATTTTACCTTTAAGGACTGCGCCAGCCTGCGGACGATTACCATTTATACAGATATCGTGATCAACGGCGGTCAATGGGTTTCCGGCCTTTCCCATATAGGCAGGCAGGCGTTTTCCGGCTGCGATGCTCTGACCGATGTCTATTTCTCCGACAGTCAGGCGAACTATAACAAGATCCTTATTAGAGATGGGAACGATGCTCTGTCAAACGCCAAATTCTATTTCAACTATGGTAAAGGCAGTTCCACCGTAACACCCGAGACGCCCGGAGAGGTGGAGGTGGTGCTCCCCGGTCCGGCGGAAAAGGACGAGTATACCGTTACCTTTGATCCCAACGGCAGGGACGTGCAGAATCTCCCCGCGGAGATAACCGTAAAGGCCGGCGCCATGGTGCAGAAGCCGGAGGACCCCTCCCGCTCCGGCTACATCTTCGCCGGATGGTATGCGAGCGGTCAGTACAGGGGCGCGCCCTATTTTGACGCGGCGGGCAAAAGCGAGCCGGTAACGTCGGATATGAGGCTCTACGCAAAGTGGAAAGCCCCAGTAAGACTGAAATTGAGCGATGTTACCTCTTTTGTAAACAGCTCCAAAGATTATTTTGGGTTTGTCAGCAACATCTTGGAAAACTACAAGTATCCGATGGACGACCGGTACCGGGACTTGGCCGTTGAAATTTTCAGTGCCAGCTATGTATGGGCTGATCCTCAAAACACCTCCAAAGCACTGGAAAGCGCAAAATCCGATGTAAATAGCCGTATGGAGGCAGCGTGGAGGGGCTCCTGCTTTGGCGCATCTACCATTGTTGACCATGGCTTGGCCAGCCTCTTTACCCCCGGGGATGTCCAAGAGGGAGCCGCTTCTGTGTACCAGCTGAAGGCCCCGAAGAACAACAAGGAGCTCAGAAGCCTCCTGCACTTCTACCAAATTACCCAATACGCGCCGGAGATGCTGGCTATTATGAACGGGACAAACATTGCTGAGAATGATTACTGGGACAGATTGGTCTATGCGCTTCAGACAAACGATCTGCCGGTTCTTGTCGGTTTCAACTGGTGGAAAAATGCGGGCGATCTGATGGGCGGCCACGCGGTTCTGGCCTATGACTGCGTCTTTGTCCCAGCCGAAAACCAGCAGCCGGCCTACTATGCGGTGAAGATTTGGGACTCCAGAGATTCCGCCGAGGTGAATATTACATCCCCCCGTACGCTGAAGCTGTATCCCCAAAAAAAGGACGGCAGCGGAGCCTTGGGGCCAGATGCAGAATTCGACAGAGAGTATGACGACGCTCCCAACTTCTCCGAGCTCTTGTGTTATTTGCCGATAAAGGATTTGAGCCGCTGGAACGCGCCGGATATGCTGAAATACAAAGAAAACCCGGGGGCCTTTTCCTCCACAAATCCTGACGATGCAGGCCGTCCCAATGTCATAATCGTACATCCGACCCTGTCCACCAACTACGGCTCCTTCTCCATTGCCTGCTCCGACGGGAGCAGCGCCGTTGTCGAGGACGGCAGAAGGGTCAGCGGCACGCTGGACATCTCCAGGGGCGTGAGCTTCGGCCTGCCTACGGATATGGAGGATTGCCGCCCCGCCTACACCTTCACCCTGCCGAACCAAGGGGCGAACGTCAGCTATACTATCACGCCCGCGGAGGAGGACGCAGGCATCGCCCAGTATCAGACGGCGCTCTCCTGCCATACCGACGGCGGCTACTTCTCCAGCACCTCCGCCTCTGCCGCCGGGACCATTACCATTACCGGTACCGGGACCACCACCACCGCCTTCCTCTCCGCTGTGGAGCAGGAGGTCACCGTGGTGCGCAATGGGGCCGGCACCCCTTGGTTCAACAACACCGTGTCCGCCGTCTCCGCCGGCCTCACCGCCGCCCCCCTCTCCGACGGCACCGTCCGCTTCACCAGCACGGACGGCGCCGGACTGACGCTGTCGGTGAGCGATTTTGACACGGAGACCGTCTTTGATCCCGTCACGCCCGACAGCTCCGGCGTGCGCATCACCCAGCAGGGGGAGAACACCGCCGCCCTCCTGGACGGCAAGGGGGGCGTCATCGCCTCCAAGCCCACCGCCTCTGCCGGCGCGCCGGATACGCCGGATACCACGGATACCCCGGATACCCCGGATACCCCGGAGGGCACCCTGCCCTTCACCGATGTGAAGCCGGGCCAGTGGTTCTATGACGCGGTGGCCTATGTCAGCGGGGAGGGCCTGATGACCGGCATCACCGCCGACACTTTCGCCCCCAACGGCACTACCACCCGGGGCATGATTGTCACCATTCTCCACCGTCTGGAGGGCAGTCCCGCCGCCGAGAGCGCCGGCTTCACCGACGTGCCCGGCAATCAGTGGTACACCAAGGCGGTGAACTGGGCCGCGGCCAACGATATTGTAAGCGGCTACGGCGACGACCTGTTCGGGCCCAACGATCCCATCACCCGGGAGCAGATGGCCGCCATCCTCTACCGCTACGCCGCCTATAAGGGCTATGATGTCAGCGCCCGGGCGGATCTCTCCGCCTTCACCGACCTGCCGCAGGTCAGCGCCTACGCCGTGGCGCCCCTCCAGTGGGCCAAGGCGCTGGGCCTTGTGGGCGGCAAGACCGCCGACACTCTGGTGCCTAAGGGCAGCGCCACGCGGGCGGAGGTGGCCACCATCCTCATGCGCTTTCGCCAGACTTTAGAAAAATAGGAATACCGTGGGAATCCGCAGGGCGTCAAAAGACCGCAGGTTTTTTGGCGCCCTGCGCTGCGCTGGAGGGCGTTCCCCATCCTCTCCCTGTCTGGGGCGGACGCGGGGGGCGTTCCCCTCTTCCGTCTTTTTTCTGTTTACTTTTCGGTCCGGCAATGGTATGATAGCAGCATACAAACGGGTTTTTGCCGCTGTACCCCCGACGCAGGTGCGCCGGGAGTGCAGCGCCTTGATTTCACGCCTGTATCCCGCCCCGCGGAATAACGCAAAGGAGATGCCCATGAAAAACACGCTGCGCAAGACCCTGTCCCTGCTGATGACCCTGACAGTCCTCCTCTCCGCCCTGCCGGCGGCGGCGTCGGAGGCCTACGGCGAGCAGCTGATCGCCAAGGAGCGCCAGCTCCACGAGGGAGCCATGCTCCACAACGAGACATACTGGAGCAGCTACTACTCCGACCTCCGTCAGGAGATCTACCTCACCTACACACCGGGGGAGTCGGTGACGCCGATGACGGCCTTCGGCTCCTATGTCACCGAGCGGACCACCGCCTCCGCCGCCGCCAAGGCGCTGGAGCGGGACGGCTACCGGGTGGTGGCCGGTGTCAACGCCGACTTCTTTGACAGCAACGGCACCCCCACGGGCCTTCTGGTCTCCGGCGGCCACCTCTTCAGCAGCGACGGCACCAACTACGCCGTGGGCTTCAATGCCGAGGGGGAGGCCGTCATCGGCATGCCAAGCCTGCGCCTCACCGGCAGTGTCAACGGTGAGGGGGACTTCGCCATCGCCGGGCTGAACAAGACCCGCAGCTCCAAGGGGGGCATCTACGCCTACACCTACGACTTTAACGCCGCCCACACCACCGGCACCACTGAGGCCGGCGTGGATGTGGTCCTCTCCCCCGCCGACGTGGAGGAGGTGACGCAGATTTTGGAGGCCGGCGCCCTCCGGGTCTACGCTCAGAGCTTGGGCGTTGCGGTGGAGGACCTTACCAATCGGGAGCGGCAGGAGGCCCTTCAGAATGTGCCCCTGCCCGAGGACATCACCGTGACCCCCGCCATCGGGGAAACGGCGCTGTACATCGTGGAACAGGTTATTGACCGGACCAGCGGGGCCACCGCCATCGAGCCGGGGCAGCTGGTGCTCTCGGTAAACGCCAAGGCCGCCGAGTGGGAGCGAAACTACCTCCACGATCTGAGGACCGGGGATCTCTTCGGCCTCACCGTCACCGCCAAGAACGAGGCCTGGAACGATGTCACCGAGGCGGTGGGCGGGCTCTACCTTTTGGTGGAGAACGGACGGGCTCGGACAGGTCTTGGCACCGACAACGCCCCCCGCACCGCTGTGGGCGTCACCGGCGACGGCGAGGTGATCATCTACGCCGTGGACGGCCGGCGCAGCGGCCACTCCATCGGTTCCTCCCTCAGCGTGCTGGCCCAGCGGATGGAGGAGCTGGGCTGTGAGACCGCCATCTGCTTTGACGGCGGCGGCTCCACCACGGCGCTGGCCTCCCTCCCCGACGCGGACAACGCCGCCATTTTGAACCGCCCCTCGGACAACAGCGAGCGGCGGGTGACCAACTGCCTGTTCTTCGTGGCCGACGGCGAGTCCACCGGCCGGGCGGACCATGTGTACTTAGACGCCGAGAGCCCCTATATCCTCGCCGGCAGTACCGTGCCCATCACCGCCGCAGTGGTGGACACCAACTACTTCCCCATGAGCGGCCGGATCACCCTCTCCGCCGACGACGGGGATGTGGACGATCTGAACTTCACCGCCCCGGACAGCGGCGGCACCGTCCGCCTCACCGGCAGCGCCCGGGGGGCCGACGATGCCGAGCTGGAGCTTATGGTAATCGACGCCCCGGAGGAACTGCGGATTTTGCGGGGGAGTTCCCGTGTGGTGTCGCTGTCCCTCCAGCCGGGGGAGCAGGCGGACCTCTCCGCCGCCGCCTACTACCGGCACCTGAAGCTCCTCAGCGCCGACACCGACTTCACTTGGTCTGTCACCGGGGACATCGGCGAGGTGGACGAGGAGGGCCTTTTCACCGCTGGACAGTTCGGCGGCACCGGCACCCTCACCGTGAACAAGGGGCGCATCAACGCCTCCATCCCCGTCTCCGTGGCGGTGACGACGCACGCGCTGGAGACCTTGGAGGACTTTGAGGGCGATATCTCCGGCTACAGCGGGCTCAATGTGACGCTGGGCCGGGCGGAGGGCGATCTGGTCCGCTATGGCTCAGGCGCTCTGCGGATGGACTACGACTACGGCGACGACGGCGCGGGGCTCCAGCTGGGCTGGGCCATGCCCAAGGGGTACCGCCGCCTGACCTTCTCCGTCTATGGGGACGGAAACGGCAGCACCATCTCCGTCTATGACGACACCGGGGCCATGACGCCTCTCACCACCGTGGACTTCACCGGCTGGCGGCAGGTGTCCGTATCCCTGCCGGAGGAGTGCGCCTCCCTGAAGGCGCTGGTGCTGGAGGGCGGTTCCGGGAAGGGTACGCTGTATTTTGACCAGTTTGTGGCCTCCTACGCCGATGTGATCGACAACACCCCGCCGGTGGTGGACGGCACCCTCACCGGCACACACCTTACCGCCTCGGCCACAGACGCCGTGGACGGGAATCTGGAGACCTCCCATCTGTCCTTGACCTGTGACGGGAAGAGCGTCTCCTTCACCTTGGACAGCGGCGGCAACATCACCGCCGATCTCTCCAGCCGCCTCTCCGACGGGAAGGCCCACCGGATCTCCCTGGAGGCCTGGGACGCCAGCGGCAACCGGGTCCGGAAATCTTGGGACGCGGAGGCGGAGGCGGGTGCCACCGCCCCCTTTGTGGATAATATAAACCCGGACGGCACCATCCACTGGGCGGCGCCGTGCATCCAGTACCTCTACGACCAGAAGCTGATCACCGGCTACGAGGAGAACGGAAAGTCCTATGTGAGGCCCGACAAGCAGATGACCCGGGCGGAGTTCGCCGTGATGCTCTTCCGGTATCTGGGGCTTGACGCCGCGGATTACAGCAGCCTCAGCGTCCCCTTCGCGGATCTCAATCAGATCGACGCCTGGGCACTGGACGCGGCCAAGGCCATGTATGCCCTGGGGATCATGCAGGGCAGCGGCACCGCCGGCGGCAAGGTGTACTTCGAGCCCCAAGCGGTGATTACACGGGCGCAGGCCATCACCATGCTGGGCCGTCTTCAGGAGAAGGGCTTCGCCACGGCGGAGCTGACCGGCTTCAAGGACGCAAAGGATGTGCCAGACTGGGCGCTGAGCCACATGCAGACCATGGTGGCCCAAGGCATTCTCTCCGGCAGCAATGGGAGGCTGAACCCCAACGCCTCCATGACGCGGGCGCAGGCCTGTAAGGTGCTGTATCTGATGCGCTGACGCGCTCGCGCGAAATCTGCGGATTTCACGCAAAGGGGACAGGGGAACGCTTTTGCCAAGGGGCGGCGCACCGTCCCTTGGGCAAACGGATCGGGCCGAGCACGGCCCGCGGGGTGTTTTCCCGAAAACGCGGTTTCCGGAAAACGGATTTTAATGATTCGCGTTCTAAGCGCGAAACTATAATGACGCTGAGAATATCCCGCCCATCTGGGCGGGATATTTCTTAGAGGAGGGGTTTGATGGGGTTTCAGCTTGCGGCGGCGGTTTTGTCTATCTGTTCGGATATTCACGCCCTCCCTGCCCTTGTGAGGCCCCTTGGCGCGGCAGCGGGGCGCTGGGGAGCCCCCGCTTTGTTGTCTCTGTGCTGACGATGGGGAACGGCGGGCGGGGGTAGTTCCGGCGGAGCGGACGGCGCTGGTGACGGAGGGGATCTATCGGTTCAGCCGGAATCCGGCCTTTTGGGGGTTTGATCTGGTGTACTTAGCGTGGGGCTGCTGTTTTTCAGCTGGCCGCTGCTGATCCCCTCCCTCTTTGCCGCCGGGATGTTCCATCCGCAAATCGTGTATGTGGAGGGGCCCTTTTTGTCGAAGGCCTCCGGCGCAGACTGCCAAACCTATCGCCGGAGGGTCCGGCGGTATTGGGGACGGAGGCGCTGAGCCGTCGGCGGGGGGGAGGTACGGGGGCAGACGCCCCCGCCTTCTCCGCGCCGGGGGTTTGATCGGGCCGTCAGACGGCCTCTGTTCTCCGGAGCTCTTTGATCAGAAGCCGCAGGTAGGCAGGATCGGGTCCGCACAGGCGCAGAAAAAGCACCCGGTCCCTGTTAGATAGCCCCCCTCTTCTGCGTGTTTATAGGTGAAAGGAGGCGACAGCCATGGAGGACCACGAGATCGTTTCCCTGTTCTGGGCAAGGCAGGAGGAGGCCATCCCCGCGGCGGCGGAGAAGTATGGGCAGGGCTGTACTGCCCTGTCTATGGGGATTCTTGGCTCGGCGGAGGACGCGGAGGAGTGCGTCAGCGACGCCTACCTCCGCGCTTGGGAGGCCATCCCGCCCCACCGGCCGGAGAAGCTGGGGGCATTCCTTATGAAGCTCACCCGAAATCTCTCCTTCTCCCGCTGGCGGCAGCGCCGTGCGGAGAAGCGGGGCGGCGGCGAGGTGGCCTTGGCCCTGTCGGAGCTGGGGGAGATCGTGTCCGGCGGCGAGAGCGCGGAGGAGGCGGTGGACCGAAAGGCCCTGACAGAGGAGCTGGAGGCCTTCCTTCGAGGCATTGACAGCCGGAAACGGGCGCTGTTCCTCCGGCGGTACTGGTACGCCCACAGCGTGAAGGACATCGCGGCGGACGCGGGGATGTCCCCCGCCGCGGTGACCATGACCCTCCGCCGCCTCCGGGAGCAGCTGCGCAGCCATCTGACGGAAAGGGGATATGACCTATGAAGAAAGAAGAACTGTTTGAGACCATCGGAGAGATCGACGAGGACTTGGCCGTCTCCGCCCTGACAGAGGGCCGGCGGCAGAGGAACTCTTGGCGCCGCTATGGCGCTCTGGCGGCCTGCCTGTGCGTCGTTTTGGGCGGAGCCCTCTGCTATACCCTGTGGGGGGACAGCCGGGACCTCCCCGGCATTACGGGCGGCGGCGGCACGGACACCGGCGGCGGGGCCTTCATCGGCGAGGACGGCACTCAGCCCGGCGGCCCGTGGGCGGACCTGCCCGAGGGCATGGACCCCATCACCGCCAGCATCGCCAGCTTTCCCGCGGGGGAATCCCTAAAGAACGTGGACACGGCGGAGGTGCTCTCCCTCACCGAGGCGGAGGCCGCCGGTCTGGAGGGCATCGGGGAGCACCTGCCCACGGTGCTGCCCGAGGGTTACTTCTTTGGCGGGGCCAGCCTCTACGAGACCACCATGAAAGACGGTACCGTGTACCGCCACCTTTTAGTGAGCTATAACGACACCGTCCCCCCGGCGCCGGTGTACACCGAGGACGGCGGGCAGGCAGCCCCCTCCCCGGAGGAGCTGGGGGAAAGCTTCCGCCTGAGCATCTGGGCCTACCGCCCCGACACCGACCGCCCCTTCTACGATCCGGCGGATCTCACTGCCGCGGATATCGACGCCATGCCGGGGATCTTCCACTTGGACGGCGGCGGCTGGTTTGCCATTGTGGAGCCTCTGGGCCAGAGCGGCGCGGAGATGCTGGCGGTAATCCAATCCATGGGCGGCTGAGGCGGCAGGTTCTCCCTACAGTGCTGAAAATTGGCGGAGCGGGCGGGGGGATTTTGGTAGGTTTCCATCTTGACTATTTCCAAGGCTGGTGTTATCGTAACAGGCGATTTAGGGAAATACATTTGAAAAACAAGGTGAAATCTATGACTATTCTGATCTGTCTCTCCGTGTGCTTGGTGGGCGGGCTGTTGCTGTCCCGCTTGGCCAAATATCTGAACCTGCCCGCCGTCACCGCCTATCTGGTGGCGGGACTGCTGCTGGGCCCCTTCTGCATCGGCGCGCTGAAGATCCCCGGCTTGGGCTTCGCCTCCTTTGAGGAGGTGGAACACCTGAGCATCATCTCCCAGATGGCCTTGGGCTTTATCGCCTTCACCATTGGCAACGAGTTCCGCCTGAAGCAGCTGCGGCAGATGGGCCGGCAGGCCATTGTGGTGGGCATTTTACAGGCGGTGATCACCACCGTGATGGTGGACGCCGCCCTCATCGCCCTGCACATCTTCCGTCCCGACGTGATCTCTGTCGCCTCGGCCATCACCTTGGGCGCCGTGGCCGCCGCCACCGCCCCCGCCGCCACGCTGATGGTGGTGCGCCAGTACAAGGCCGACGGCCCCATGACAAAGCTCCTGCTGCTGGTGGTGGCCATTGACGACGCGGTGGGTCTGGTGCTGTTCTCCGCCTCCTTCGGCGTGGCCACCGCGCTGGAGAGCGGGGCGGTAAACATCGTCACCGTGGCGGTGGAGCCCATTATTGAGATCGTGCTGTCCTTGGCATTGGGGGCGGCGGCGGGCTTTATCCTCTACCACGTGGAGCAGTTCTTCCACTCCCGCAGCAAGCGCCTCTCCATCTCCATCGGCTTTGTGATGCTGACGGTGGGACTCTCCATGGTGGAGTTTGAGATCGGCGGCATCCACTTCGGCTTCTCGCTGCTGCTGGTCTGCATGATGACGGGGACGCTGTTCTGCAACATCTGCGACTTCTCCGAGGAGCTGATGGGCCGCGTGGACGGCTGGACGGCGCCGCTGTTTGTGCTGTTCTTCGTTCTCTCCGGCGCGGAGCTGGATTTAGGCGTTTTAGGCAGCGCCGCAGCGCTGCTGATCGGCGGGGTGTATATCGTCTTTCGCTCTCTGGGCAAGTACACAGGAGCCTACCTCAGCTGCGCCATGACCGGGTGCAGCGAGAACATCCAGAAGCACCTCGGCATCACCCTGCTGCCCCAGGCCGGCGTGGCCTTGGGCATGGCCCTGACGGCCCAGACACTGTCCGATGGCGCGGCGGTACGGAATGTGATCCTGCTCTCCGTGCTGGTCTACGAGCTGGTGGGCCCCACCCTGACCAAGCGATCCCTGCAGGCCGCGGGGGAGATCCAGCCCGAGGGCCGGACCTCCGCAAGGCAGAGGAACACTCTCGTTTGAAATCTGCGGACTTCAAACGATTTAAGGGCTGCGCTCTGCGCCTTTCCCCAGACCCTCCCCGATGGGGAGGGCCTAAGTTCGATCTCGCTCCGCGAGAAGTATTTTTTCCGAAAACTTGGTCTCCGCAAACCGCGGTGTTAAGAAAAGGTGCCGGCGGCACCATTGGCAGACAAAACTCCGCTGAGGGTCTTTATTGGCTGCGGAAAAGGAGCTTCTATGGAAGCTCCTTTTCCGCGTTTTGTGTTCTGTGGGAAATCAATTGCACTTTTTCCTTTACCTTTCTTCAAACCTTTGCTATAATAAGATGTTACTATACAAATCTTTGCGGGAAATGCGCACCTGATGTGCCATGGCGCGCCGCAGAAGGAGAGGAGGGATATGCCTTGAAATACACCAGATGGACGGCTGTTCCCGGCTCGGAGGAGACGGTGGAGCATCTGATGGACGCCGGCTATCCCTATCTGATCTCCACGGTGCTGGCCTCCCGAGGGGTGTCCGATGTGGAGCAGGCGGCGGTGTTTTTGGAGCGGGAGCGAAGCCTCTCCCACTCCCCCTTCCTGATGAAGGACATGGACCGGGCGGTGGAGCGGATCAACGCCGCCCTTGCCCGCGATGAGAAGATCGCCGTCTTTGGCGACTATGATGTGGACGGCATCACCGCCACCGTGCTGCTGGTGGACTATCTGCGCAGCCGGGGGGGACGGTGCGTCAAGTATATCCCCCGCCGGCTGGAGGACGGCTACGGCCTGGGGAAGGAGCCCATGCGCCACCTCCGGGAGGAGGAGGGCGTGGATCTCATCATCACGGTGGACTGCGGCATCACCGGCGTGGAGGAGGCGGAGTACGCCAAGACCCTCGGGGTGGACCTCATCATCACCGACCACCACGAGTGCAAGGAGCAGCTCCCCGACGCCGCCGCGGTGGTGAACCCCCACCGACCGGACTGTCCCTACCCCTTTAAGTCGCTGGCCGGGGTGGGCGTGGCGCTGAAGCTGGTGCTGGCCTTGGGGGGCGACGACCGGGAGGAGGCCCTCTTCGCCCGGTACTGTACACTGGCGGCCATCGGCACGGTGGCCGACGTGATGCACATGAGCGGGGAGAACCGGACTATTGTCCACCGGGGCATCCAGAGCATCCGAGGCACGGACTTCATTGGATTACAGGCCCTTCTCCGGGAGACAGGGCTCTACGATAAGGAGATCACCTCTATCCAGATCGGCTTCGTCTTGGCCCCCCGGCTCAACGCCGCCGGGCGGATGGGGGAGGCGGAGCTGGCCGCGGACCTGCTCCTCACCGACGACAGCGCCAAGGCGGAGGAGCTGTCCCGCCAGCTGTGCGCTTTGAACCGGGAGCGGCAGGTGGTGGAGCAGGAGATCTTCAATCAGGCGGTGGAGCAGATCGAGGCGCTGGGGCCAAGGGAGAGAAGCGCCTTAGTGCTCTCCAGCGACCAGTGGCACCAAGGGGTGGTGGGCATTGTGGCCTCCCGGCTGGCGGAGAAATACTCCTGTCCCAGCTTTATGATCCACCTCAACGAGGACATGGGCAAGTGCTCCTGCCGCAGCTACGGCGGCTTCAACCTCTTTACCGCCTTAGAGTCCTGCGCGGACCTCTTAGAGGGTTTCGGCGGCCACGAGCTGGCGGCGGGCTTTACTATCCGGCGGGAGAACATCCCCGCCTTCCGCCGGCGGATCAACCGCTGTGTCAGCGAGTACGTGGGGGGCGTGGCCCCGGTGTCCTCCTTGGAGGTGGACGTGGTGCTCCGCCGGCCGGAGCTGATCTCGCTGCGGGAGGTGGACGCCCTCTCCGCCTTGGAACCCTACGGTGCGGGGAACGGCCGGCCGGTGTTCTGCTTTTTGGGCGCCAAGCTGGAAAATATGCAGCCGGTGGGGCAGAATAAGCACCTGAAGCTCCGCTTGGCCAAGGGAAAATATGTTTTTGACGCCATCTACTTCTCCGCCACCCGGGCCGACTGTGCCCTAAACGCCGGAGACCGGGTAGACGCGGCGTTCTATCTGCAAGTCAACGAATTTCGAGGCAACCGCGCTGTGCAGCTCCAAGTGGTGGATCTGCGCTCCTCCCACTCCCCCAGTCAGCGGGAGCGGGAGAATATGGCCCTGTCCGCCGCCCTCACCGCAGGCACGGACCTCACCGCCGCGGAGGCGGCCCGTCTCCTGCCCAGCCGGGAGCAGTTTGTCCGTCTCTGGCAGACGCTTGTCCAACTAAACCGCCAGGGGGAGGAGACGGACTCCCGTCTGCCCGCCCTGCGCCGTCTGGCGGGACAGATGGGCGGGGCCGAGCCCTTCCTCCGCACGGAGGTAGGGTTGGCGGTGTTTGCCGAGCGGGGGCTTATCGCCTTGGAGGAGGCGGAGGAGCACCTGAAAATCGCCATCTGCGCCAAGGGCAAGGTGGTACTGGAGGAGAGCTGCCATCTCCAGCGTCTGCATCGGCTGCTGGAGGGCGAAAGAGAAGGGGGTAACCGCTGTGGCTACCATTGAGGAGCGATATCAACACTTAGAAAAGACCATACGGGGCTATAACATCTCCGCGGACCTGAGCCAGATCCGCGCCGCCTTTGACTACGCCCAGTCCCACCACGGCGCCCAGATGCGCCGGGACGGCACGCCCTATATCACCCACCCGCTGAACGTGGCCCAGATCGTGGCGGAGCTGCGCTTGGACAGCGAGTCCATCATGGCCTCCCTGCTCCACGACTGCATCGAGGACACGGACAGCACCTATGAGGACATCGCCAAGCGCTTTGGCGTCACGGTGGCGGACATTGTGGACGGCGTCACCAAGCTCACCCACATCAACTACACCACCATGGAAGAGGAGCAGATGGAGAACCTCCGGAAGATGCTCTTCGCCATGAGCCGGGACATCCGGGTGGTGCTCATCAAGATCGCCGACCGGCTCCACAACATGCGCACCATGGAGTACCAGACCCCGGAGAAGCAGCGCAAGAAGGCCTTCGAGACCATGGAGATCTACGCCCCCATCGCCCACCGTCTGGGAATGCAGAAGGTAAAGTGGGAGCTGGAGGACCTCTCCCTGCGGTACTTGGACCCGGTGGGCTATGAGGAGGTCACCAGCGCCCTGGCGAAGAAGAACCGGGAGTACCAGGCCTTTATGGACCGGATACAGGACGTGATTGTGGAGAAGCTGGGGGAGATGCAGATCGAGAACGCCATGGTCTATGGCCGGGTGAAGCACCCCTACAGCATCTACCGGAAGATGTTCTCGCAGGATAAGACCATCGACGAGGTCTATGACCTCTTCGCCTTCCGTGTGCTGGTGAACACCGTGGCGGACTGCTACAACGTGCTGGGCGTTATCCACGATCTCTACAAGCCGGTCCTGGGCCGGTTCAAGGACTATATCGCCACGCCCAAGCCCAACATGTACCAGTCCCTCCATACCACCGTCATCGGCGAGGAGGGCATCCCCTTTGAGGTGCAGATCCGCACCTATGACATGCACGCCATCGCCGAGTACGGCGTGGCCGCCCACTGGAAGTACAAGCAGGGGATCAAGCAGGACGACAAAGAGGCCACCTACGGGTGGATCCGCAGGCTTCTGGAGAACCAAGTGGACGCCGACGCCGAGGACTTTATCCACAGCCTGAAGGTGGATATGTTTGACGACGAGGTCTTCGTCTTTACCCCCCGGGGGGATATCACGAACCTGCCCGCCGGGGCTACCCCCATCGACTTTGCCTACTCCGTCCACTCCGCCGTGGGCAACTCCATGGTGGGGGCCAAGGTCAACGGCCGGATGGTGGGCTTTGACTACGTTCTCCACAATGGCGACATCGTGGAGATCCAGACCAGCAAGAGCGCCAAGGGCCCCAGCCGGGACTGGATGCAGATCGCCAAGTCCAGCGAGGCCCGCAGCAAGATCCGCCAGTGGTTCAAGAAGGAGCGCCGGGACGAGAACATCGCCAACGGCCGCGCCGCCTTTGAGGCGGAGCTGAAGCATTTAGGCATCTCCCTGAGCACCATGGTGACACAGGAGATGATCAACCGGATGCTCAAGCCCACCAACTTCCGCTCCTTAGACGATCTGTACGCGGCCATCGGCTATGGCGGCTACACCGCGGCCAAGGCGGCCCACCGCATTCGGGAGGAGGTCACCGCCCAGAGCCGGGCGGAGCGCTCCGCCGCAGAGGCCGCCCGGAAGGAGGCCAAGAAGGCGCTGTCCCCGCCCCCCCGGACCAAGAGCGAGAAGGGCATCATCGTGGAGGGCCTCTCCAACTGTCTGGTGAAGTTCGCCAAGTGCTGCACCCCGGTGCCCGGGGACGACATCGCCGGCTTTATCACCCGGGGCTACGGGGTATCCGTCCACCGGAAGGACTGCCCCAACGCCAGCGAGGAGAACCGAAAGCGGGACCCCGGCCGCTGGATCAAGGTCAGCTGGGGCGAGGACACCCGGGAGAGCTACACCACCTCCTTGGAGGTGGTCTGCAAGGACCGGAACAACCTCCTCATGGACATCTCCGCAGCCCTCAGCACCGGCAAGGCCGGCGTAGCCAGCCTGAAGGTCCACACCACCACCGATGGCTTTGCCATCTTCTATCTGACCATCCAGGTGACGGACAAGGCCCACTTAGACATCATCATGGCAAAGCTGCGCAACATCTCCAGCGTGATTAAAATCACCCGCACAGCGGGATAAACGTTGAGCGGGGAGTGAATGTGCCCAGCAGGCTTGGACGATCTGTAATATTTGAAATGTTTTGAACGTCTTTGGGAAAGCAGGGCCCATGCCCTCCCAGCAAGCTTAGCGCCCCTCCGCATCCCACTCTAAACATTCAAATTCCGCCGCTGAAGGCGGCACATCAGCTCCTAACACAAAAGAAAGGTTGGTATTCCTATGAAAGCCGTCGTAACCCGCGTCTCCTCCGCCTCAGTGACCATCGAGGGCCGTGTGAACGGCGCGATCAACCGGGGCTATCTGGTCCTCTTGGGCGTAGCTCCGGAGGATACGGAGGAGACCGCGGTGAAATTGGCGGATAAAATCTGTAACCTGCGGGTTTTTGACGATGAAAACGGGAAGATGAACTTGGATCTCTCCGCTGTGGGCGGGAGCCTGTTGGTGGTGAGCCAGTTTACCCTTTTGGCCGACACCTCCAGCCGGCGTCCCGGGTTCTCCCACGCCGCCCGGCCCGACGTGGCCGTGCCCCTCTATGAGCGGTTTATGGAGCGGTGCCGGGAGCGGGGGTTTACCGTGGAGCACGGGGAGTTCGGCGCGGAGATGCAGGTGGCCTCGGTAAACGACGGGCCCATTACCATCTTGTTTGACACCCAGAAGCCCTGACCTGCTTTGGGAGAGTCCGAGGAAGGAGGGACAGCAGATGGTCGAGATCACACCCTATGTTGGGGTGGGGAAACTCCAATTTGGTATGCACTGCGGCGAGGTGTGTGAGCTGCTGGGGGAGGAGTACCGGCGGATTGACAACCGGTACTCTCCCGGCTACAGGCTGTGTACCGGCAAGCTGAACTTGCGCTTCAACCAAGATGACCGGCTGATTGCTGTGGAGGGAAGCGTGGACGCGGGGCTTTGCTGTCAGGGGATCGCCTTGGCAGGGCGTCCCTTCAATGAGGTGTATAAGGCCCTCAAGGCCTTGGACCCGGAGATCAAAGCAGACCGCGACGGCGCCACCTCCCTCCGGCTGGGCATCGGCCTGTACGTCCCCACGATCAAAAAGTCGAAGAAGGAGCCGGTGCAGGGCGTTATCGCCTTCCGGAAGGGCTACTACGGAGACAGCGAACCGGACTGATCCCAACAAGGACAAGAAGAAAAGAGGTACCCTATGACCATACAGACCATCCCGGCAGGCGCTTTGCAGACCAACTGCTACCTGCTGATTGACGAGACCAGCGGCCGCTGCGCCGCCATTGACCCCGGCGGGGAGGGGGAGCGCATTGCCGCCGCCATCGAACGGGCGGGCTTGGAGCTGGGACGAATCTTCCTGACCCACGGCCACTTCGACCATGTGGAGGGGGTCCCCGCCCTCATAGGCCGCTGGCCGGAGGCGGAGGTGTACCTCTCCAAAGAGGACTTCGGCCAGCCGGGTCTGGGCCAGGCCCAAGACCAGCGCCTCTACCCCGCCTGGAGCCTCGTCGAGAGCGGCGGCCCTTGGGCGGAGGTCAACTGGTACAAAGAGGGGGACACCCTGCTCTTGGACAGTCTGACCATCTCCGTCCTGTCCACCCCCGGCCACAGCGAGGGCAGCGTGACGCTGCTCTGCGGCGATGTTATGTTCGCCGGGGACACCCTCTTCGCCGGCTCCTGCGGCCGGTGCGATATGGAGGGGGGGAGCGAGCGGAAGATGGCTGCCTCCCTGAAGCGGCTGGGGGACTTGGCGGGGGACTTTACCGTCTACCCTGGCCACGGCCCCGCCTCCACCCTCGCGGAGGAGCGGCGGAGCAACCGCTATATGAGGCAGGCGATGCGCCTATGAAGCTGATCCTACAGGGCCACAACTACCGCTACGCCGTGGAGCAGAGCCTCTTGGCCTTCTTCCCCACCGAGCGCCCTGTCTACAACGGCGGCGACCCCCACACGGCCACTGTGACCCTGAGCGTTGAGGGGGACGCCGCCCGGTCGGACACCGCCATCACGGTGGAGGGCCGCACCGGCCATGGGACTGCCTCGGTGGCGGTGCCGCCGTCGGCGGACGGCTGCACCCGGGAGCGGCTGTGCCAGCGGGCGGTGAAGCTGAGCTTCTTCCACGCCGCCCAAGCTCTCACCGGCCGCACCCCGGCTTGGGGCGCCCTGACGGGCATCCGTCCGGCCAAGGTGGCCGTATCCCTTTTGGAGGAGGGGCACACCGCGGAGGAGGCCGACGCCGTCCTCCGGGACACCTACTGCATCTCCCCCTCCCGCCGGCGGCTCTGTATGGAGTGCGCCTTGGCAGAGCTGGCGGCGGACCGGGGCCGGACAGACCGAGATGTGTCCCTCTACCTGGGAATCCCCTTCTGCCCCAGCCGCTGTGCCTACTGCTCCTTCGTCTCCAACAGCGTGGAGAAGTCCATGAACCTCATCGAGCCCTATTTGGAGGCCCTTCGCCGGGAGATTGTCTCCGCCGGGGAGCTGGCGGAGCGCCTGCGTCTGCGTCTGCGCACCTTCTACATGGGCGGCGGCACCCCCACCACCCTCACCGCCCCTCAGATGGACCGTCTGCTGACCCTCCTGGAGGAGGTGTTTCACCTTGGCGCCTTGGAGGAGTGCACCGTGGAGGCCGGACGGCCGGACACCATCACGCCGGAGAAGCTGCGCCTCCTCCGCGACCACGGCATCCGCCGGATCAGCGTGAACCCCCAGACCATGGAGGATGCCGTCCTCCAGGCGGTGGGCCGGCGGCACACGGCGGCGGACATCCGGCGCACCATGGACGAGGCCGCAGCGGCAGGCTTCCCCCACATCAACATGGATCTGATTGCCGGCCTCCCCGAGGACAGTCCGGAGGGCTTCGCCCGGAGCATAGATCAGGTGATGGCCTTCGGCACGGACCACATCACAATTCACACATTATCTCTGAAGAAGGGGAGTAGAATCTCCTTGGAGGGAACCCGCCTGCCCCCGGAGGAGGCGGTGGGAGAGATGCTCGCCCACGCGGAGACCGTCCTCCGCGCCGCCGGCTACGCCCCCTACTACCTCTACAGGCAGAAGTACCAGTCCGGGAGCTTTGAGAATGTAGGCTGGGCCCGCCCCGGCGGGGAGTGCCTCTACAACATCTACATGATGGAGGAACTCCACAGCATCCTCAGCTTGGGCGCCGGCGGCACCACCAAGCTGGTGGACCGTCGGCAGAACCGGATCGAGCGGGCTTTCCAGCTGAAGTACCCCTTGGAGTACATCCAGCGCCCGGAGAAGATCGAGGAGAACCAGAGGGCCTTTGCGGCCTTCTATGAGAAGCATATCCCGCTGTAACTGCCCGCGGCGTCCCCGCAGGGAAAACGATACAGAAAGAAAGGTGAGTGTATGTACGTACTGAAAGAGATCAATGACGCCATCCGCACCGACCCCAAGGGCTTTGTGGAGGAGAGCGACGCCGCCTTCAATAAGAAGATTGAAGCCGCGGCCAAGAAGATCGCGGAGAACCAGAAGCGGTCCCGGATCGTCCTCCTCTCCGGCCCCTCCGGCAGCGGCAAGACCACCACCGCCAAGAAGATCGAAGCCAAGCTGGAGCAAATGGGCATCCGCTCCCACGCCATCGCCTTGGACAATTACTTTCAGACCGTGGATCCGGAGACCGCGCCCCGGAACCGGGAGGGGGCCATCGACTATGAGTCTCCCTTCTGCTTGGACATGGAGCTTCTGAACCGGCATTTCAAGCTCTTGGACCAAGGGGAGAAGATCCACATCCCCAAATTCGAGTTCGCCCGCCAGATGCGTTCGGCCATCATGAGCCGCCCCCTGCAGCTGGGATCGGACGAGATCGCCATCTTTGAGGGCATCCACGCCCTCAATGACATCATCACCGGCAAGAATCCGGACGCTTTCAAGCTCTACATCTCCGCCCGCTCCAACGTGGTGGATCAGGACCGGCAGGTGGTCTTTAAGGGCACTTGGATGCGTCTGGCCCGCCGCACCGTCCGGGACGCCAAGTTCCGGGCTTGGGAGCCCAAGGTGACCATGAAGATGTGGGCCAGCGTCCGCCGGGGCGAGAAGCTGTACATCTCCCCCTTCAAGGACAACGCCAACATCATGTTTGACAGCTCCCTCCCCTACGAGATCAGCGTGATCAAGGCCCACGCCCTGCCCTTCTATGAGCAGCTGACACCGGAGATGGAGCGCTATGAGGAGATCGGCCACCTGCTGAAGGCCTACCCCCAGTTCGAGACGTTAGACGAGAGCTATGTGGCTGAGGACTCTCTGATCCGTGAGTTTATCGGCGGGGGGATCTACGACGACTAAAGGCGCTTATGCGCCCGTTTGAAATCCGCGGATTTCAAGCGAAGCCGTCTGAAATGGCTATGCCATTTCAGACGAGGGATTGCCGCCGCCTGTGTCGCACGCGCCCTCCGCCGGGGGCGGAGGACGCGTGTGCTTGGCGGCTGAGAGGGGTTTTATCCAAAAACGCGGCTTCCGGATAAATGATTTGAATTGATTTGCGGTGCGCGCGCCGCAAACTTTCCCGAGGGGCTCTTTGCGGCCTTGGCCGCAAATTTAGCGGGGGGATCTGTTGTTTTGGGGAGGTGAGGGTATGAGCGAGGAGTATAACGAGGAGCAGGAGGCTCTGGAGGAAACAGAGCAGGAAGAGGAGTTCCAGGTCATCTGGCAGAAGACCTTTCAGATTGGCGATGTGGGAGATACCGTCCGCGCCGGAGCGGCTAAGACGGCCTACGCTGTGAGGAATGCCAAGGCATATACGGCCCTCAAATGGGATATCATGGACTTGCAGACCCGCCGCAAGCGGAAGCTCCTCTTGGTGGGGAAACTGGTCTACGCCACCCACGCCGGCCGGCCCACCGACTCCGATCTGCTCCAAGAGGCCTTACAGCAGGTGGACACGGTCACCAAGGAACTTCGGCAGAAGGAGGCGGACTTGTCCCGCCTCTGCGGCGTCCGCTTCTGTCCCGGCTGCGGCAGCTGCGAGGCTGTGAGCCATGTCTACTGCAGCCGCTGCGGCCGAAAGCTGGCGGAGGAGGACTGATCCATCGGATTGCTTCAGTAAACCGCTGCACCTTTGAGAGGCAGGCACCGCCCGCCCGGCAGAGGTGCGGCGGTTTACCGAAGGGAACTCTGTCAGCGGGCAGGACACTCCCCAAACCGACGGGGCCGGCTCGCCGCGCCAACCTTTAAAAAAAAGCACTGCGCCCTGTCGGGCGCAAAAAAGCAATGTGCCAAGCCGGCACATGGAGGTACTCTATGCCCAAAGAAAAGCAGCAGACCTTCTTAGGCGCCACCGCCACCTTAGGGATCGCGGTGATCTTGGTAAAGCTCATCGGCGCCATCTACAAAATTCCCTTAGGCAACATCATCGGTCGGGACGGTATGACCCACTTCAACGCCGCCTACAAGATCTACGCCGTCCTCCTCAGCCTCTCCACAGCGGGCCTGCCGGTGGCGCTGAGCAAGCTGGTGGCGGAGAGCCGGGCGCTGGGAAAGTACAACCAGAGCCGGCGGCTTCTGCGGACTTCCCTGCGCCTGTTCACGGCCCTCGGCCTTGCAGGCACGGCGGTGATGTTCTTCTTTACTCGCCAGCTGGCGGCTATGATGCACAACTCCCTCGCCTACTGGCCCATCAAGGCCCTGAGCTTCTCGGTGCTCTGCTGCTGCATCATGTCGGCCTTCCGGGGCTATACGCAGGGCTGCGAGAACATGGTACCCTCCGCCGTCAGCCAGGTAATCGAGGCGGTGTTCAAGCTGGCGGCGGGGCTGGCTCTGGCTTGGTACCTGATCTCCGCCGGCGCGGGTGTGGAGATCGGTGCCGCCGGCGCCATTGCCGGCGTCACCATCAGCTCAGCCTTGGGCCTCCTCTACATGCTCTACGACTACCTGCGCACCCGGGGAAACACCCCCCGGGGCTCTGACCGCCCCGCCTCCAACGGTGTTCTCCTCCGCCGTATTCTGACCATCGGCATCCCCATCACCATCGGGGCCTCCGGCATGAGCATCATCACGCTGGTGGACCAGAGCCTGATCATGGGCCGCCTCCAGAGCGTCTTAGGCCTCACCGAGGAGGCCGCCGCCCTCCTCAACGGGGAGTACGAGTTCGGCATGACCCTCTTCAACCTGCCCAGCTCCTTTGTACCCCCTATCACCATGAGCCTGATCCCCGCGGTGTCCGCCGCCCTCACCCGCCGGGACCACAAGCGGGTGGGGAAAATCATCAACACCTCCCTCCGCCTGACCACCCTGCTGGCTTTCCCCGCCGGGGTGGGCCTCAGCGTGCTGGCCGGCCCCATTTTGACCCTGCTCTACCCCAAGCAGCCCGAGGCGGCCCTCGCCTCCACCTACCACCTGCAAATCTTAGGCATCGCCTCGGTATTCGTGTGCATCATGCTCCTGACCAACGCCATCCTGCAGGCCTACGGCTTGGCCCAGATCCCCATCGGCACCATGTTCATCGGGGGTATCGTAAAGGTGGTGGCCAACTTCTTTTTGGTGGGGAACCCGGAGATCAACATCAAGGGCGCCCCTGTGGGCACCATCCTCTGCTATATTGTCATCTCGGTGCTGAATTTGATCGTGGTGGGCCTTGTCATGGCTAAGCGGCCCAGCTACATGCAGCTGTTCCTAAAGCCGGCTGCGGCCACCGCCGGCATGGCGGTGACGGCCAAATTCGGCTACCGCCTCCTCTCGGGCCTTGGCAACTCCCTTGCCACGCTGGGGGCCATCGCCGCGGCGGCGATGGTCTACCTGATCTTGGTGCTGGCCCTGCGGATCATCACCCGGGAGGACTTGGAGCTGCTGCCCCACGGGGACCGTCTGGCCCGCATCCTCCGTGTCCGCTGAGCCGCCGCAGGGCGCATCGGGCCGAAAAAACGGGCCTTGGCCCCCACTCTTTGGCAACAAAACGGAATAATCAGCATAAAAAGTGGATATTTCGGTGGAATAAGCCTTGCAATGGCGGAAAAAATATGGTAAAGTAAATTCCACACTGCATAAGCGCAGGGATGGACCCTGTATTTTTGAAATTTCAAAGGAGATCGTCACAATGAATAAAGCAGAACTGATCGCCGCCGTTGCCGAGAAGGCCGGCTTATCCAAGAAGGATTCCGAGGCCGCCGTCACCGCCGCCTTAGACGCCATCACCGCCGCCTTAGAGGACGGCGACAAGGTGCAGCTGGTGGGCTTTGGCTCCTTCGAGGTAAAGAGCCGCGCCGCCCGCACCGGCCGCAATCCCAAGACCAAGGAGGCCATCGAGATCCCCGCCTCCAAGGTCCCCGTATTCAAGGCCGGCAAGGTCTTAAAGGACATTGTGGGAAAATAAAAAACCAGCAGGGGCGCATCCAAAATCAGGGGTGCGCCCCTGATTTTGGAGAGCGGATTTTTTAGTTAGGAGTGAATGTGCCCAGCTCACGCCGGACGATTTGAAATTTATTCGCCGCAGGCGGATACCACAGCTCCTAACTCAGCAAAGGGGTGTAAACCATGAGACTCGACAAATATCTGAAAGTTTCCCGCATCATCAAGCGCCGCACCGTGGCCAATGAGGCCTGTGACAATGAGCGGGTCAGTGTCAACGGGCGAACAGCCCGTGCCTCCTATGAGGTGAAGGAGGGGGACGTGATCGCCATCCGCTTTGGGGAGCGCACCCTCACCGTGGAGGTGCTGAGCGTGAAGGAGAGCGCCGGGAAGGCCGACGCCGCCGCCATGTATCGGGAGGTGTAGACCGCGGTGCCAGTCTATGCGCCGATAGAGTACGAGGCTGTCCTCGCCCGCATCCGGGAGAAGGTCTCAGCCTTGGAGGTGCCAATGGGGCCCTGCCTCTCCGAGGCGGCCATCGCGGACTTCGAGGGAGCCTGCGGTATCCGGCTGCCGGAGGCCTGCCGCCTGTTTTTGCAGACTGTAGGCGATGGCTGCTCCTGTGCGGGCTTCCCCCTGCGCGCCTTAGGGGACGCGGAGCGGCGGGACTTGTCCCGTCCCTTCCAGCTGGAGGAGGCGTGGGTCTGGGAGGACGACCCTCGGGAGGAGGCGGTGATCCAAGAGGAGATCAAAACCAAGGTCTGTCAGGGGACCTTGGAGCTGATTGACTTCGGCTGCTGCGATGGCTACAGCCTGATCGTCACCGGGGCGTGCCGGGGGGAGGTCTGGAACCTCTCCGATGTGGGAGCCCAGCCCTGCTGTCCGCGCCAGGACTTCTTGGGCTGGTTTGAACTGTGGCTGGACAACCAAGAGCAGACCGACTACTTTAAGGACTACCCATCCGGATAATCCGCTCCCGTTCCCCAGTCATAAACGGGACAGACCCCCCATATATATGGAGTATCCATAGTACGGGGGGTCTTTACCTATGCCATACGAGAGGGAGAACAACAATTACGCCCACCACCAGCTGACGCTGGACGGCCGGGAGCGGCTCACCGTGTCCGGGGTGGAGGACGTGGAACGGTTCGACGAGGGGATGATTGTCATGACCACCACCGCCGGCACCCTAGTGGTCTCCGGGGAGAACCTGCACATCGGCAAGCTGAGTTTGGACGGCGGGGAGCTCCATGTGGACGGACAGATCGACTCTCTTCAATATGAGGAACAGGGGACGGGCCGGGGCGGCCTTTTCTCCCGGCTGTTCGGCTGATGGGCAACGAGATCTCCCAGCAGCTCACCTCCTTTTTGGCCTCCGGGCTCTTAGGGGCGGTGCTGGGGCTGCTGTATGACCTGCTGCGCTCCTTCCGTCAGGCGGTGCGGGGCCGGGGCGTATCCCTGTTCGACGGCCTCTACTCCCTCTTCGCCTTTGCGGCGATGTTCTACTTCACCATGACCTTTGGGGAGGGCGAGCTGCGCCTGTACATGCTGGCGGGGATCTTCGGCGGTCTGGTGCTGTTCTTCTCGCTCTTCAGCGCGCCGCTGCGTCCGGTGTGGGATTTTTGGCGCTGCTGCGTGGAGGAGTGGGTGCGCCTGTGCCTGCTGCCGGTGGGCCTCACCCTGCGGGCGGGCGAAAAAATCGGAAACCGGACAAAAAAACACTTTCTTTTTTTCCGGAAGTGGTTTACAATAATAACTACCAAGTGGCGAGTGGTCTGCTTTCGCCGGAGGACAGAGACGGGAGGTGGGGGACATGCGGAGAAAAAGGAGAAGAAGACGGGCAGGAAATCTGCTCACCGGCCTGATCCTGCTGGTGATGATCCTCGGCGTAGGCGTGCAGCTCTACCGCCTCCAAGGCCAGCTCCGGTCCGCCCGGGACGAGGAGGCGGCCTTAGCCGCCCAGATCACCCAGCTGGAGCGGGAGAACGAGGCTCTGTCCGAGGACTTGGCCAACGCCGGAGATCCGGCCCTCATCGAAAAAATCGCCCGGGAGGAGCTGGGCATGGTCAGGCCGAATGATATGGTGTTCTACACCTACGGCGTATTGTGCATAGGCGCCCCGCGCCCGCCGCGGCACCGGTCTGGGGCGCTGTCAATAGAAACAAAGAAGGGTCCGGCCGCTGCACGCGGCCGGACCCTTTGTGCTGTCACTCACACATCCTGCAAAATGTAGTGCTCCACGCCGAAGAGCCTGCAGAGCCGGAGCTTGGCGGCCTGGCTCTCCGGGGTCTGATACCAGATCGTCAGGGTGGTATCCTTGTCGGAGAGAATCAGATAGGCGCACTGGTGCTGATCAGAGTAGTAGGTCCGCACACCGGAGGAGGCCAGATAGGTGCCCACCGCCGAGGCGGAGATGGTCTCGGTGGAGACGATCTTGCTGCCCTCGGTGGTGGTGGCCACACCGCCGGCGGTGAGGACTATGGCCACCTTGCTCATATCCGTCCCCGCCTCGTGGTAGCGGCGAAGGATACTGTACAGGCTCTCCACAGGCTCCAGAGGCGTGGTGGGGATGGAGGTGGTCACTGTGGCCCGGGGGATAGAGACGGAGATGGGGATGAAGCCGCTGTCCGCAGTGACGGCGGTGCTGGCGGCATGGAGCTTGCGGTAGACCCGCATCAGCATCACCGCCGCCTCCTCCCGTGTGGCCACGGCCCGGGGACGGAAGGTGCCGTCGTCATAGCCGCCCACGATGCCGAAGTCGTAGGCCATGGCGATATACCCCCGGTTGGAGGTCACGTCGGTAAAGGGCAGGTCGGCGTTGGTCATCTGCCCGGCCAAGGTGCTGTAGCCCAGCCCCCGGACCAGCATGGAGGCCATCTCCTCCCGCGTGATGGGGTCGTTGGGCCGGAAGGTGGTGGAGTAGGCGGGGAGGGCCCCGTTTGAGTGGGCGGTCTCCACCGCGGCGTAGTACCAGCGGGTGGTGTCGCAGTCGGAGTAGGAGGGGGTGTCTGGCCGGACGGCGGACCAGCCGAACAGGCGCACCAGTACAGTGACAAACTGCGCTCTGGTGATGGTGGAGCCGATCCCGAAATGGGTAGCGGTAACTCCTTGGAAGAGGCCGGCCTTCGAGGCGGCGGTGATGTCATCATAGGCCCAGTGGTTCTCGGGCACGTCCACAAAGGCGGCGGAGGCCGCCGGTGCCATGGAGCAGAGGAGCAGGAGAGCCAGCAGGGTGCTGAGCAGGCGCTTTTTCATAGAAGATAGATCCTTTCTTTCTCAGAGTGGCGGATTGTCCTCGTATGCCAGTTATTTTTTTATTGTAGCAAAGAATGGGAAAATAGTCAATTTGGAGTTTTTACCTTTGGGGAAGGGGGGTATCCCCGGGCGGCCTGTTTTTCCCGTGCGAGAAGAGCAGGCAAAAGCGCACCCAGGTGTCCGCCCAAGCGGACTTCAGCTCCCTTACGGGGTCACAGCCCTTATTCGCTCCCCCTAAGGATCCCAAGCCGCGACGCTGCTTCGGTGGACTGGTACGTAGTTTTGCTGCACAGCTTCGGACGCGGCGGCGGCTCTCGCAAAGCAACAGGTACCTTGAGAGCATCCCCCCGTCTTTGGCTTTGTGGTAAACATCCGCTGCCGCTCTGCCTGCGTCGCCCGGCTCGCCTCTGAAACCTGAAGGTCAAATCGCTGGCCCGGTGCCGCAAATGCCGCCGTACCGGGGGCGATTATGGCGGTACGCGCCTTGCCTCCCTTGCTAAAGGCCGCGCCCGCAGGCGCGTTTCGAGGCCAACCGCCCCAAAGGGGCGGCTCTTAGGCTGAGATGAGGGGGATCGCCGAACGGCGGTGGCGGGATTTCCCACCGCACCTCCAACACACCACCCGTAGGGGCCGGTGTCCGCACCGGCCCGTCCCCCGACACCTGCCACGCCCCCGACAGACCCCCCCATAGGGCACGACTACCCGGCGCGCCGATCTCCCCCGTCAACCCAAATTGCCGGATTACTCCTCCTCCCGCGTCAAATAACCCTCATAAAACGCCTCCACGGAGAACTCCGCGGCGCAGTCACCCCACTCCACCTCCGCCTGCTCCATGGCCTCGGTGATCTGCTCCGCCAGATAGACATCCGCCACATAGTCCCTGAGGGGCTTGCGCATGATGATATGCCAGCCGAACTCGCTCTCCACCACGTCGCTGATCTCATACTCCTCCAGTGTCAGCGCCGTGTCCTTGAAGGTCTGCACATAGGGCGCGTCGGCAGTGACCAAATAGCCGTTGGGGTAGTAGGCCCGGCCCTCGTCCTCGCTGTAGTTGTCCGCCACAAACTGGAAGGCCGCCGCCGGGTCCTCGTCGGAGCGGATGGTGGACAGGACCTGCTCCATGCTCTCCTTGGCCGCCTCCCGCTGGCTCTCCTCCTCCGGGAACAGCAGCAGGATGTGGTCGGCCAGCACCGTCTCCGGCGTGATGTCCTCGTACTGGTAGAGCATCTCATCGCTGATGTAGAGGGGGTTCCCCTCCTCCTTAGTCAGCGAGAGCATGTTGGCGTAGAGGTAGAACAGCCGCGCCATCCACCGGTAGCTCTCCTCTGTGATGCCCCGGGAGGCCAGATAGCGCTCCATAGCCTCCTGACCGCCCATCTGCTCCGCGGCCGCGGTCAGCTCCTGCTCCAAAGCCTCCTCTGAGGCCTCGCTCAGCGTGACGCCGTACTCCTCCGCCCATTTCTCCACAATAACGTACATCTTCGCCGTGTCCAGGGCGTCCCGGAGGACAAAGTCCTCCACTGTGACCCCCGGCTCCGCCTCAGCCTCCCACTTGGGCGTGCCGTCGGCCTCACACAGCTCCGGGAACGTCCCGGCGATGTAGTCTGCGGCGTCCAGCACCCAGTAGAGGTACCGCTCCGCCGACACCTCCCGTCCCTCGACGGTGAGCATGGTGGCGGCGGGGTCGATCCCCGTCAGCTCATAAAACAGCCCCGCGGGCTTCTTCTCGCAGCCGGTGAGGGCTGTCAGCGTCAAAATCAGGCCTATAAACAGTGCGGTATATCTCCTCATGATTCCTCCTTGCCACGCCGCTCCTCCTTGGAGAGCTTCATGTCCTCTACGATTTCCAGAGCCGCCTTCAGCACGTCCTCCCCCTTCCGCAGTGTCAGTGTCAGGCTGGGGGTCTCCCCGGCGGCAAGGCGCAGCCGCTGGCGGTATTTGGAGAGGGTGCACACCTTCACCACACTCTCCGCCTCCATCACTTGGAAGGCAAAGCGCAGGGTGTCCCCCCGCTGGGCGATGTCCGTGATCCCCACCGCCCCGGCGGCGGCCCGGAGCAAGGCCACATCCAGCAGAGCCGTTACGCTTTTGGGAAGATCGCCGTACCGGTCCAGCAGCTCGTCGGTGAGGTCCGCCGCGTCCTCGGTACTCCGGATGGCGGCGATTCGGCGGTACAGATCCATCCGCTGCTCTGGGGCGGGCACATAGCCCTCGGGGATGTGGGCGGAGAGGGTCAGATCCGCGGCGCACTCCGCCGCCGCCTTAGGCGGCTGCCCCTGCTCCTCCAAAACCGCCTCCTCCAAAAGCTGGAGGTACATGTCATAGCCCACGCTCATCATATACCCGCTCTGCTCCGGCCCCAAGAGGTTCCCCGCCCCCCGGATCTCCAAGTCCCGCATGGCGATTTTGAAGCCGGACCCGAACTCCACATACTCCTTGATGGCGGTGAGGCGCTTGGTGGCGATTTCCGAGAGGACCTTCCCCCTCCGGAAGGTCATGTAGGCGTAGGCCCGCCGGGCGCTGCGCCCGATGCGTCCCCGGATCTGGTGGAGCTGGCTGAGCCCCATCTGGTCCGCGTCCTCAATAATCAGTGTATTCACATTGGGGATGTCAATGCCGGTCTCAATGATGGTGGTGCACACCAGCACCTCCGCCTCCCCGTCCACCATGCGCTGCATGGCGGAGCTGATCTGCTGCTCGTTCATCTTCCCGTGGCCGATGACGATCCGCGCCTCCGGCCCCAGGAGCTTCTGGAGGCGGGAGGCGGTGAGGTCGATGGTTTCCACCCGGTTGTGCAGGTAGTATACCTGTCCCCCCCGCTGGATCTCCCGGCGGATGGCGTCGGCCAAAATGCCCCAGTCGTGCTCTAAGACATAGGTCTGCACCGGCTGGCGGTTGTGGGGCGGCTCCTCAATGGTGCTCATGTCCCGGATTCCCGACAGGGCCATATTCAGCGTCCGGGGGATGGGCGTGGCGGTGAGCGTCAGCACGTCCACCTGCCGGCTGAGCTCCTTCAGCTTCTCCTTGTGGCTGACGCCGAAGCGCTGCTCCTCGTCAATAATAAGGAGCCCCAAATCCTTAAAGCAGATGTCCTTCTGGAGCAGCCTGTGGGTGCCGATGAGCAGATCAATCTTCCCCGCGCTCAGCTCCCGCAGGATCTGCCGGCTCTGCCCCGGTGTCTGAAAGCGGCTCAGTACCCGCACCGTCACCGGGAAGCTGCGGAAGCGGCTCACCGCGGTGGCATAGTGCTGCTGGGCCAGAACGGTGGTGGGCACCAGAATCGCCGCCTGCTTCCCATCCAAAATGCACTTCATCACCGCCCGCAGCGCCACCTCGGTTTTGCCGTAGCCCACATCGCCGCAGAGGAGCCGGTCCATGGGTGTCTTTCGCTCCATATCCCGCTTGATGTCCGCGATACACCGGAGCTGATCCTCGGTCTCCTCATAGTCGAAGGCCGCTTCAAACTCCTGCTGCCAGGGGCTGTCCGGGGAGAAGGCGAACCCCGGCTGGCGCTGGCGCTGGGCATAGAGGGCGATCAGGCCTTGGGCCAGGTCCTTGGCGGCGGCCTTGGCCCGGCTCTTCTGCTTGGCCCAGTCGGTGCCCCCCAGTTTGCTGAGCTTGGTCCGGCGCCCCTCCTCATCCGCGCCGCCGCCGATGTACTTGGACACTAAATCCAGCTGGGTGGCGGGTACATAGAGGCAGTCGCTGCCGGCGTAAGCGATCTTGATATAGTCCTTCTCCACCCCGTCCACCGGCATCCGCTGCATCCCCACAAACCGGCCGATGCCGTGGTGGGTGTGGACCACCAGATCGCCGGGAGTCAGATCGGTGTAGGACTGGATCTTCTTCCGATTGCTGTCGCCCCTATGTGTCTTGTTCCGCCCCTTCTTCCCGCTGACCGGGGCGGTGAGCTGCCCCTCGGTGAGGACCGCCAGCTTCAGCTGGGGCCACTCCGCCCCGGCGGAGAGGCTGCCCAAGGCGATCCGGACCTCCCCGACCGCAGGCATGGACGCCCCCTGAAAGTCCAGCGCCGCGGGGATCTCCCGCTCCTGGAGGATCCGCTGCAAATTCTTGGCCCGGGTCTCGTTGCCGCAGAGGAGGAGCACGCCGCTGCCGGTGGAGAGATAGTGCTCCATGTCCCCCGCCGCGGTGTCCAAGCTCCCGCCGTAGCTGCTCAGCTGCTTGGCGCTTACCGACAGCAGCACCTTGGGCGGCAGGATATACCGGGAGGTGGGCAGAGACTCCATCACGCACAGCGGGAAGTCCGACAGCGCCGCCTCCCACTCCCGCTGGCTCAGGAGCAGGGCGGTGAGATCCACGCTCTCCCCCCGCTCCAGCAGGGCCTCCGTGTCCTCCTTGGTCTGGAAGAGCGCCCCCTTCACCCGCTCGGCCACCCGCCCGCTCTCACAGAGGACCAGCAGGGTGTTCTCCGGCAGAAAATCGAAGGCGCAGGCGGTCCGTGCCCCGATCAGCTCCCGGGCCGGCAGGAGCAGGGCGGTGTCGATGTTGCGGATACGCCGCTGGGTGGTCAGATCGAACTCCCCCATGGCGTCGATCTCGTCGTCAAAGAAGTCACAGCGCACCGCCTGCTCCATCCGGGGGGAGAACACGTCGAGGATGCCCCCCCGCAGGGCGAACTGACCCACGCCCTCCACCTGCTCCGTCCGGGTGTACCCGGCGGCCACCAGCCTCTCCGGCAGGGCGGTCAGGTCCACCTGCGCCCCGACGGAGAGGGGGATGGCGCTCTCCCGCAGTGCCGAGGCCTCCCCGGTGCGCTGGAGAAGCCCCTCCGCCGTGGCCACCAGCACCGAGCCCTCCCCTCGGTCCAGCCGGTAAAGAGCCTCGATCCGCCGGTACTCCCACTCCCGGGATGTCACCGCCCCTTGTGGGACATAGAGCTCCCGGCTGTAGAGCTTCAGCGGCGTCTCCCCGGTGAGGACGGAGAGGTCCGCCGCCATCCGCTCCGCCTCGCTCTCGTCGCTGCAAATCACTGTCAGAGGCCGTCCCAGCGCCTGACGCAGGGCGGCGGCCAGCGTGGCTCTGTGCACCGGGGCCAGCCCGGTGAGGGCCACCGGGGAGCGTCCCTCTCCGATGGCCTCGATGGTCTCCGCCGCCTCGGGCAGCGCCGCGATCCGTCTGAGCAACTCCCGCATCACGCACCTCCTCTTTCTCTCTCACCAAAGGGTAATAGGCGCACTCCGCCTTACGGGGGAGTGTGCCTGTTCTCTCTATTCCGGGAGACATGGTACCGGTTTTTTCCCGATTTGTCAAGGGGAAGAAGGGGGGATTCCGCCGCTGGGGCAGCGCGAAAAGCGCCCGGCAGGGCACCGTTCTCCCGGCGCCGGGATGGTCCGTCAAACCCACCCGTAGGGGCCGGTGTCCTCACCGGCCTGTTCCCCGATATCCACCGCACTCCCGATAGCCCGCCCGTAGGGCGCGCCGTCCCCGCCGGACAAAACGCTCCGGCAGGCCGTCCGCCCGCCCCAAGGGACGCCCTCCGCTTCCTACTGCGCCGCGCTCCTCCCCGCCGCGGCGGCCATCCCGGCAAAGTTCTCCCGATACAGCCGCTGATTCTCCTCACTGTGGCCCACAAACAGGCCCGGCCGGTGCTGGAGCAGCTGCCGGGTGATCTCCCGAACAGCCTCCTGATCCGCCTGCCGGAAGGGCCCGGGCCGGATCCCGAGGTACACGCTGTGCTCCGCCTTGTCGTCTGTGACGGCGATCATCTCCTGAATGGTGGCCGCCATCTGCTGGGTGCGGGAGCGGATGAAGATCCACACCAAATGCTGTACAGGCACCATAACCCCCGCCCCGATCAGGGCGTCGGGGGTGACGGTGATCCCCCGGATGGGCTCCGCCGTCTCGAGGAAGCGGTCAATCCGCGCCAGCTCCGCCTCGGAAAACCGGGCAGACTGCCGCCGCATCACCTTCTTCTGGCTCCACTGCCCCAGGGGGATGGAGAGGATCAGGAACAGCGCCATGCCGGCAAACAGCAGCAGCATCCCCCGGTTGTTCTCGTCAATCACCCTGCCGTTGGAGTACCAGATCCACCAAAAGAGGTAGAGAAACAGTACCGGTCCTACAAACACAACCAGTTTCTGGCTCTTCTTCAGATTTCGTGTCATCGCTTTTTGAATATTGGGGTACATATCCTTTCCTCCCTACTCGTCGGCCGCCGCCGCTTGGGCGGCGGGACAGATTTTTTGCAGCGCGGCCAAGCACTCCGAGGCGTGCTCTCTGGTGGCAAACTCCGCCTCCGCCTGCACGGAGCCGTCGGTGACGGCCACCACATAGGTGTTCATCCGCACATGGCTGGTGCGGTTTTGCTTCTTTTTCAGGGCTATCCCCCGGATGCGTTCCGTCCGGAGTGCGCAGTTGACCATGATCACCCACTCCCGGCCCACGGTGACGCCGCCAAAGGCCTCTCCCGAGGCGATATCCCGATCCACCAGCGCAAAGAGCTGTCCCACCGGCAGTCCCGCCTGCTCCGGCGGCAGGCTCCGCCGTATACTGGCCACCAGCGGGCTCTGCTCCGCATCCCGGTCCATAGCGGCCCGCCGGCGCCGGCGCAGGGCGCCGATCACGACAAATATGACGCCTAAAACAGCGCCGGGAAAGCCCCATATCGCGGCGGCGGTGGCCTCAGGGGTGTAGTGGGTGGCGGCGTAGGTGATGCCTGCGGCGCCCAAGAGAAGGAGGAGGACGCCTGCAATCAGCAGGCCGATCCCTCCGCCGGCGGCACGGCGCTCGGTTTTCAGATGGTCTTGACAGGATGGCATAGTGGTGCTCCTTTCTTTTTGGCAGAAGAGTTGGGTTGGGGTAGGGCGGGGCCGGGGCAGGGCGGGGCTGGCCCCCTTCTGCCGTCGCGTCCCGCGGCGGGGGGTACTGCGGCGCAGTACCAAGACTTTTCCGCGCGGTTTGGGAACGGAGGTTTCGCCCCAAGCGACTGGGTCTGGGGACAGGGCCCCCAGACCCAACAGATTTTGGCGGGATGCCAAAATCTGTCGCTGGGGCGGGTTGATTGAACATGAAGGAAAACCGAATGGTTTTCCTTCACACATCCTTTCCTTTTTGGCTCTCTGACCAAGCCTGCAAAAGCGCGCTTGGGAGTCCGCTCAGGCGGGCTTTAGCCCCACCCGCGGTGGGACGCAGCCCTTATTCGCTCCCTCCCTAAGAACCATAGCCCCCTCGACAGCCCGGCGCTCATCCAACCTCAGCGCACCCCGCGCGGCGGCGGTTGCTCCCGCTCAGCGGGACGGTACTGGCGAGCGTCCCTCCGTCTATGGCCATGCTGTAGGCGTCCGCTGCCGCTCTGCCTCCGTTGCCCGACTTGTTTTAGAAACTTAGAGGTCAAACCTCCGGCCCAGTGCAGCAAATGCCGCCGTGCCTTCCGGTACTGTCAGTATACCGTCTGTAGGGGCGCACACAGCGCAGCCGTTGGCGGCTCTGCCCCTTACAGATGCGGCGTATCCCTGCGGGTATTGTGCGTCCGCTCTCTGGACACCCACCGCACCGGGGCTGGGCGATTATGGCGTTTCGCCCCCTGGCTCCCTTGCTGAAGGCGGCGCCCACAGGCACGTTTCGAGGCCAACCGCCCCAAAGGGCGGCTCTAAGAGCCTGTTTAATATCTCGACGTGTATGGATTGGCGAGTGGATTTTTTGCCCTGCAAGGCAAAAATCCGCAGGCATCCTGACGGATGGCAAGGATTTTTAACGCAGTCAGGGCGGAAAATACGCCGCCAAGACATGCGCAGGAAGATTTTAAACAGGCTCTTAGGCCGAGATGAGGGGGCCGCCGAACGGCGGTGGCGGGATTCCTCGCAGGCACTCCCGATAGCCCACCCGCAGGGGCTGGTATCCTCACCGGCCCGTTCCCCACCCCCGGCGTGCCGCTCCCCGTCAACCGGCAGGGCATATCCCCCGGCGCGCCGTCCCCCGTCCACCGGGATGGCCCGATCAACCATCGTAGGGGCGGATCTCACGCTCCTCCCCCCGCTTCTCCGGCGGGGGAGCGTGCAACAAGTTGCCTGTTTCGATGCAAACATATTCCTCAAAAACAGGGGAATTCCCCCGTTTTTTATCAAAAAACACGCGAAAACAACGCTCTTTTTTGAAGGAAACGGACCCCCGTGTGCACAGCACACGGGGATCCCATGGGACCGGTTTTTAATTTCGCGCTGCGCTTAGCCCTTATACAGCTCGGTGAGCTTCATCAGATGCTCGTAGCGCTCCTTGGCCGCCTCCTCGTTTCTGGCGAACAGAACCTCGGCACGCTCCGGGAACTCCCGGGTCAGGCGGGCATAGCGGGCCTCGTTGAGCAGGAACTCGCGGTAGCCGCCGGCGGGGGCCTTGCTGTCAAGGATGAACTTCTTGTCGCCCTCGGCGGCGGGGTTGAAGCGGAACATGTTCCAGTAGCCGCACTCAACCGCACGCTTCATCTCCTTCTGGCAGTTCATCATGCCACCCTTGATGGAGTGCATCTCACAGGGGGCGTAGCCGATGATCAGGGACGGGCCGTGGTAGGCCTCGGCCTCGGTGATGGCCTTAATGGTCTGGGCGGGGTTGGCACCCATGGCCACCTGGGCCACGTACACGTAGCCGTACTGCATGGCGATCTCGCTGAGGCTCTTCTTCTTCATCTCCTTGCCGGCCGCGGCGAACTGGGCCACCTGGCCGATGTTGGAGGCCTTGGAGGCCTGGCCGCCGGTGTTGGAGTAGACCTCGGTGTCAAAGACGAAGACGTTCACATCCTCGCCGCTGGCGAGCACGTGGTCCAGACCGCCGTAGCCGATGTCGTAGGCCCAGCCGTCGCCGCCGAAGATCCACACAGACTTCTTGTTCAGGTACTCCTTCTGGGCCAGAATCTCTGCCACCAGCTTGCAGGCGTCGCAGTCACAGAACTTGGCGCCGGACTCCTTCAGAGCCTTGGCGTGGGCCTGCATCTCGCCCAGCTTGTCGCCAAAAGTGTCCTTGGCGGCGGGGCTGCTGACAAAGGCGGTCACCTCGTCGATGGTGCAGATGCTCTGCTCCAAGGCGGCGATGTAGGCCTTGGCGGCCTCTTGGTTGGCGGCGCCGTCATCCATGGTGTCCAGCCACTTCTGGGCGGCCTCCTTCAAAGCGGGGAGGGCCCAGTCGATAGCGATCAGAGCCTTGGTCTTGGCGGCCAGATTGTTGCGGATGGTCTTCTGGCCGGTGTACATGCCCAAGCCGTGCTCGGCGTTGTCCTCGAAGAGGCTGTTGCACCAAGCGGGGCCGCGGCCGTCCGCATCGGTGCAGTAGGGGCTGGTGGCGGCGGGACCGCCCCAGATGGAGGAACAGCCGGTGGCGTTGGAGACGTACATCCGCTCGCCAAACAGCTGGGTCACAAGACGGGCATAGCTGGTCTCGGCGCAGCCGGCGCAGGAGCCGGAGAACTCCAGCATGGGCTGCATGAACTGGCTGCCCTTGACAGTGGTATCCTGCATGTCGGCCTTCTTGCTGGTCTTGACCAGATAGTTCCAGACCGCCTGCTGGCCGGCCTGGCTCTCCTGCGGGGCCATGACGATGGCCTTATCCTTGGCGAGGCACGCCTCGACGCAGACGCCGCAGCCCATGCAGTCCAAGGGGCTGACGCCGATGGCGTACTGGTAGACGCCCTTGCCCTTGCCGGCCTTGATGTCCACGGCGCTGAGACCCGCGGGGGCGTTTTTGACCTCCTCCTCAGTGAGGGCGAAGGCGCGGATGGTGGCATGGGGGCAGACATAGGCGCAGGTGTTGCACTGGATGCACTTGGAGGCATCCCACACAGGCACCGCCACGGCTACGCCGCGCTTCTCATAGGCGCTGGCGCCCTGCTCGAACTGGCCGTCCACGTGGGGCATAAAGACGCTGACAGGCAGGCTGTCGCCGTCCATGCGGCCGATGGGCTCCAAGATGTCCTTGACCATCTTCACGAGCTCCGGCTTGCCCTCCAAGTCGTGGCCCTTCTTCTCGTCCACGGCGTTGGCCCAGTCGGCGGGCACGTCGATCTTCACAAAGGCGGTGGCGCCGGCGTCGATGGCCTTGTGGTTCATCTCCACAACGTCCATGCCCTTCTTGGAATAGGACTTGGTGGCGGCGTCCTTCATGTACTGGATGGCCTCGGCCTGGGGCATCACCTTGGCCAGAGTGAAGAAGGCGCTCTGGAGGATGGTGTTGGTGCGCTTGCCCATGCCGATCTGAGCGGCCAGGTCAATGGCGTTGATGGTGTAGAGCTGGATGTTGTTCTTGGCGATATACTGCTTGGCCTCGGCGTTGAGGTGGTGGCACAGCTCGTCAAAATCCCACTGGCAGTTGATCATGAACACGCCGCCGGGCTTGACATCGTTGACCATCTTGAAGCCCTTGGTGACATAGCTGGGGTTGTGGCAGGCCACGAAGTCGGCCTTATTGATATAGTAGGGGGACCGGATGGGCTTGTCGCCGAAGCGCAGGTGGCTGATGGTGACGCCGCCGGTCTTCTTGGAGTCGTACTGGAAATAGGCTTGGATATACTTGTCGGTGTGGTCGCCGATAATCTTGATGGAGTTCTTGTTGGCGCCCACGGTGCCGTCGCCGCCCAGACCCCAGAACTTGCACTCGATGGTGCCCTCCGCGGCGGTGTTGGGGGCCTCCTTCTCGGGCAGGGACAGATTGGTGACATCGTCCACGATGCCGATGGTGAACTGACGGCGGGGGTTGTCCAGCTTCAGCTCCTCATAGACAGCGAACACGCTGGCCGGGGGAGTGTCCTTGGAGCCCAGGCCGTAGCGGCCGCCGATGACCTTCACGTCGTTCTTCCCGGCGTTGGCCAGGGCGGAAACCACGTCCAGATACAGGGGCTCGCCCAGCGCGCCGGGCTCCTTGGTGCGGTCGAGGACCGCGATCTTCTTGGTGGAGGCGGGGATGGCGGCGATGAGCTTGTCGGCGGCGAAGGGGCGGTACAGGCGGACCTTGACCAGACCCACCTTCTCGCCGCGGGCGTTCATGTAGTCGATGACCTCCTCGGCCACGTCGCAGATGGAGCCCATGGCGATGATGACGCGGTCCGCGTCGGGAGCGCCGTAGTAGTTGAAGAGCTTGTAGTTGGTGCCCAGCTTCTCATTGATCTTGCCCATGTACTTCTCGACCACTGCGGGCAGCTCGTCGTAGTACTTGTTGCAGGCCTCGCGGTGCTGGAAGAAGATGTCGCCGTTCTCATGGGAGCCCCGGGTGTTGGGGTGCTCGGGGTTGAGGGCGTGCCTGCGGAAGGCCTCCACGGCCTCCATGTCGCACATCTCCTTCAGATCCTCGAAGTCCCACACGGCCACCTTCTGGATCTCGTGGCTGGTGCGGAAGCCGTCGAAGAAGTTGATGAAGGGCACCTTGCCGCTGATGGCGGAGAGGTGGGCCACCGGGGAGAGGTCCATGACCTCCTGCACGTTGCCCTCGGCCAGCATGGCGAAGCCGGTCTGGCGGCAGGCCATCACGTCGGAGTGGTCGCCGAAGATGTTCAGCGCGTGGGTGGACACGGTACGGGCGGAGACATGGAACACGGTGGGCAGCTGCTCGGCCGCGATCTTGTACATATTGGGGATCATGAGCAGCAGGCCCTGGGAAGCGGTGTAGGTGCTGGTGAGGGCGCCGGCGCCCAGGGAGCCGTGGACCGCACCGGCGGCGCCGGCCTCGGACTGCATCTCAACCACCTTCACCTGGGTGCCGAAGATGTTCTTCAGGCCGTTGGCGGACCACTGGTCCACCAGGTCGGCCATGGGGCTGGACGGGGTGATCGGATAGATCGCCGCAACCTCGCTGAACGCATAGGATACGTGCGCCGCGGCATTGTTGCCGTCCATGGACTTGAACTTTCTTGCCATAGATTTGTCATCCTCCTGTTTTATTGATACTGCTCTGGGTTCCCTCGATCTCAAAGCATGTGCTCATACGTCCTATACTATATCATGATTTCCCGGCGGTGTAAATGTCCCTTTTCAAATTTTTCGCACTTGGCAAAAATTTTGTCGATTTATCAGCAGCTTGTCCCCATCCAGTCGATTTTTGCCTTGCGCGGCGCCGGGTTTGTGGTACAATGAGAAATTAGGAGTTAAGCGTTTGGAGTGATGGTATTCGCCTTTGGCGAACGGATTATGAATTGTCCGGTGCGGGCGGACATATTCATGTCTGATTTCTCATTAAAAAAGAGGGTGTTTTTGTGGGGCAGCAGGCAGGGCGGGCTAATTGGATGGATTTTCCCGAGATGCTTCGGTTTTATGAGCAAGCGCAGGCGGCGGGGACGGGGCTGGAGCCCGATGCGGACTTTCTCGCGGACCCGGCGCTGGGGCGGTATGTCGGGTTTCAGCTCAGGAAGCTGGAGCTGCCGGAGGGAGTCTGCGCGTTTTTGACGCAGGTGGGGCTTCCGGACTGCTTCGCGGACTATCGCTGCCCGGATGAGGAGCGGGAGCGCGGCCTGTATCCCGGCGTGGTCTTTTGGCTGAGCTGTCTCAGGGTGGAGCAGGCCAAGAAGAAAAAGCTCCTTGTGATCGGCGAGAGCCGGAGCTTGGACCGCGGCTGCGTGATCAGCGGCGCCGGCACGCCCGATGAGCGCTGGGAGTGGCTGAAACGCGAGGATGTGGCCTATATCGCCGTGGAGCTGAAAACCGGCGCGGTGTGGAAATGGCTCCATGACTCCTTCGGGGATATTCTCACCTATGTAAACACCAGTCTGTCCCAGTACCTGCTCAGCATGGCCTGCTGGCGCGCCTTCTATCCCGGCTTCGCCCGGAAGGTGCAGGACTTCTGTGCCCGGCACCCGGGCAAGATCGACCTGGACTTCATCTTCAAGCACGAAAAATCTCTCTACGCCCCCTTCTGGGACACCCTCCAGGCCTTGGACCCGGAGGCGGCTAAAAAGCGAAAAAGCTATTGGAAGGCGATGTGTGATTTGTCACTGTACTGAGACGAATGAGGAATTTAGGAATGAATGTATCCAGCAAAGCTGAACGATTTGGATTTAGCCGCTGATAGCGGCCACAGTGAATTTCCGCCGGCTCTGTTCAAATCCTGTCCAGCTCCGCTGAACACCTCAATTCCTAACCCCTTATTATGATATATGATACGAGTGAGGTGGCCAACATGGTTGTCAGCATCCGTTCTCTTGGCCTCAGCGGGATTGCTGGGTATGGCGTGGTTGTGGAGTGTGCCCTCTCCGGGGGGCTGCCGGCCTTTGATGTGGTGGGGCTGCCCGACGCGGCGGTGCGGGAGTCCCGGGAGCGGGTGCGCGCCGCGGTGAAGGCCTGCGGCTTGAAGTTTCCCGTCAGCCGGATCACCGTGAATCTGGCGCCGGCGGCGCTGAAAAAGGAGGGGACCATCTATGATCTGCCCATCCTTCTGGGACTGCTGGCCGCCGGCGGAGAGATCGAGCCGCCGGGGGAGGACTGCGCCTTCTTGGGGGAGCTGTCCCTCACCGGGGCCCTGCGGCCGGTAAGGGGGATGCTGCCCATGGCCATGGCCGCCGGCCGGCTGGGGGTGCGCAGGCTCTTTGTGCCGGAGGAAAACGCCGCCGAGGCGTCCTTGGCGGAGGGAGTGGCGGTCTATCCGGTGTCGGACGCAGCGTCTTTGGTGCGTCACCTCCGGGGGGAGTCGGCGCTGATGGAGGCGGTACCGGCGCAGGACACGGCGGCACCTCCCAGCCTGCCGGACTTCTCCGAGGTGATGGGGCAGGAGAATGTGAAGCGGGCGCTGGAGATTGCCGCCGCCGGAGGGCATAATGTGCTGCTCATCGGCAGTCCCGGGGCGGGAAAGTCCATGCTGGCCCGGCGGCTGCCCTCCATACTGCCGGATATGACGCGGCAGGAGTCCTTAGAGGCCACAGAGGTCTGGTCCGTGGCGGGTCTCACCGATCCCAAGCGCCCCCTGCTGCTCCAGCGGCCCTTCCGCGCCCCCCACCACACGCTGTCAGCGGTGGCTATGATCGGCGGGGGCAGCATCCCCAAGCCGGGGGAGATCTCCTTGGCCCACAATGGGGTGCTGTTTATGGACGAGCTGCCGGAGTTCCAGCGGGACGTGCTGGAGGCCCTGCGCCAGCCTATCGAGGACGGGGAGGTGACGGTGACGCGGGCGGCGGGCTCCATCCGCCTGCCCAGCCGGTTTATGCTGGTGTGCGCCATGAACCCCTGCCGCTGCGGCTGGTACGGCCACCCCTCGGGACGGTGCCGCTGTACGCCGGAGCAGGTGCGCAAATATATCGACAAAATCAGCGGCCCCATGCTGGACCGGATGGACCTCCACGTGCAGGTACCCTCGGTGGAGTTTGAGGCCATGCGCCGCCGGGAGGCGCCGGAGCGCTCCAGCGGCGTGAAAGCCCGTGTGGACGCCGCCCGTCGGGTACAGGGGGTGCGGTTTCAGGGGACGGGCGTGCCCTGCAACGCCCACATGCCCCCGGCCATGGTGGGGGAGTTCTGCGCCCTGGACAGCGCCGGCGAGCGGGTGCTCCACGCTGCCTTCGACCGGCTGGGGCTCACGGCCCGAAGTCACGACCGGGTCCTCCGCGTAGCCCGGACCATCGCTGATTTAGACGGCGAGGAGCGGATTACGGCGGGCCACATCGCCGAGGCGGTGCAGTATCGAAATACGGATTTGCTGGAGCGATAGAGCGGACGGGGGACGGCCATATGGGACGGCTTATCGGAGCACCCCAGCCGGCGGGGACAGTGCGCCTGTCCTTCCCAGTGCGGCGGGCGTCGATAGAGCGGGCGCACAATGTGCGCCCCTACACACGTTTTACCGAAGCATTCCGATTAACGGGGGACGGTGTATTGGAGGTGCGGTGGGTGTTAGGGGGTGAACCGGTGAGGACACCGGCCCCTACGGGTGGTTTGTTGGAGCATCCCGGTGGACGAAGAACGGCGCGCCGGGTTGCCGCGCCCTACGGAGATTTGCGTAACAACAACAATTATCGGCAAGTACGGCGGCATTTGCCGCACAACGAACAGCGAAACCACCTTCAAGTTTCGGAGGCAAGTCGAAGCGAGGCAGGCAGAGCGGCAGCGGCGGTTTATAGCAGGACTAAAGACGGGGGGACGCTCGCCAGTACCATCTGCTTTGCGAGAGCTACCGCCGCCGCGTCCGAAGCTCGCAGTAAACCTACGCACCAGTCTACCGAAGCTGCGCCGCGTCTTGGGGTTCTTAGGGGGACGCGAATCAGGGCTGTGCCCCCCTGCGGGGGGCTAAAGCCCGCCTGAGCGGACACCTAAGCGCGCTTTTGCCTACTTTTCTCGTGCGAGAAAAGCAGGTCGCCCCGGGGGGCGAAACCCCCGTCCCCAAATCGCGCCGCGGCGGCGCGAAAAAAGCACCGTGCCCTGCCGGGCACCTCCCCCCCCACAAAAAACCCTCTTGACAGCCTCCACCCCGTGTGGTAAAATCCCTACATTCCCTCAAAACCCGAAATAATAAAGATATCATGCTTAGAAGGTGTTATGTCAGACGTTTGTCAGCTTTCAGAGAACCGGCGGGTGGTGCGAGCCGGGAGCGGCAGTCTGGCGGCTGGCACTGGAGCAGGGTCCCCCAAAGCGGGCGCGGCGCGCCCAGCGAGTAGGCGGCCACGGAGGCCCCCGTTATCAGAGGCAGGGACTTGCTGGAGTCCCATAAGTGTGCGCCCTTTGGCGCAAATCCGGGTGGTACCGCGGTAATGTCCATTATCGTCCCAGAGACAGTATGTTCTGTCTTTGGGACGCTTTTATTTTTCATCAGAGAAGGAGAACACCCTATGAAAACCATTCAAATTGCAGACATCACGCTCCGAGAGGTGGCCAATCAGTCCGCCGCGGCGCTGAGCTTTAAGGAGCGCATTGAGCTGGCCCGGTCCTTGGACCGGCTCCGCGTGGACCGGATCGAGCTGCCCCCCATCTCCGACGGCCAGGAGGCCGATGTGCTCACCAACAAGACCATTGCCTCTGTGGTTGCCTCCGCCGCCGTGATGGCCAGCGTGGGGATGAGCGAGGACAGCGTCACCGAGGCCTGGGAGAGCGTGAAGGCCGCCAAGTCCCCCGCCCTTCAGGTGCTGATGCCCGTCTCCGCCATCCAGATGGAGTACCTCTGCCACAGGAAGGGGCCCGCCGTTGTGGAGCTCACCGCCGCTCTGGTGCGGAAGGCCCGGTACTACACCGAGCATGTGGCCCTCTCCGCCTTGGACGCCACCCGGGCGGAGGGCGCCTTCCTCAGCGAGGTCCTCACCGCTGCGGTGGAGGCCGGGGCCGAGGAGATCACCCTCTGTGACACCGCCGGGGTGATGACCCCCTTCGAGTGGGAGGCCTTCCTCAGCACCCTCCGGGAGAGCACGCCGGCGCTGGAGCGGGTGCGCCTCGGCGTGGAGCTCAGCGACGAGCTGAAGATGTCCGTGGCCTGCGCCGCCGCCGCGGTGGCCGCCGGGGCCGAGGTGGTCAAGACCACCGTCAGTCCCCTGCACACGGTGCTGCTGGAGGACTTTGCCGCCTTCGTCACCGCGCGGGGGGAGAGCTGCGGTATCCGGACGCGCCTTCGCACCACGGAGCTGGTGCGGGTGGCCAAACAGCTCCAGTGGCGGATGCAGAACGAGCGGTCAAGCACCTCCCCCTTCGACAGCGGCGTCCAGGAGGAGATGGCAGGGGTCTGCCTCAGCGCCGGGGACGACATCGGCGAGGTGGCCAAGGTGGTCAAGCAGATGGGCTATGACCTCGGTGAGGAGGACACCGCCAAGGTCTACGAGGCCTTCCGCCGTATCGCCGACAAGAAGCACTTTGTGGGGGTGAAGGAGCTGGAGGCCATCGTCGCCACCTCCGCTTTCCAAGTGCCGTCCACCTATCGGATCGACCAGTATGTGGTGACTAACGGCAACCGGGTGGCCGCCATGGCCAATATCACCTTGGAGCGGGACGGGAAGAAGCTCCAGGGCGTCAGCATGGGGGACGGCCCGGTGGACGCGGCGTTTTTGGCCATCGAGCAGATCATCGGCCACCACTACGAGCTGGATGACTTCCAGATCCAGACTGTCACCGAGGGCCGGGAGGCTATGGGCTCCGCGCTGGTGAAGCTCCGCTCCGGCGGCCGGCTCTACTCCGGCAACGGCATCTCCACCGACATCATCGGCGCCTCCATCCGCGCCTACATCAGCGCCCTGAACAAAATTGTCTATGAGAGCCTTTAACACTTTTTCCAGAGGAAAAAGAAAAGCCCCGGCAGGGGTTCGCGTCCGCGGACGCGGAATAAACGGAAATCATTTTTACCGGAAACCGCGTTTTCGGCAAAAAATCCTCTCGCCCTGCGCAGTGTGCGAGCGAAGCGAGTGCGCGGAGCAGGGCGCAAATCCTTCTCGCTTGAGGACCCGGCGAAGCGGCCCTCAGGCGAAACTCCTTGGAGGTTTATCAATATGAAACTTTCCTATTCCATCCACGGCTGGTCCAGCGGGGACTGGGCCGGCTTCTGTGCCGCGGCGGCGGAGACACGTGTCCAAGGCGTGGAGATCGACTCTGTCCACAACCCAGCGCTCCAGGCTAAGACCAGCCCCATCAACCCCGAGATGGCCCTCTCCGCCCGGCGGAGCCTCAGCCGGCAGGGGTTGGAGATCCCCTGCATCGCTGTGGCCGGGGACTTCCTCAACGGCGGGGCCGGAGACGTGGCGGAGACCATACGGGCCGCGCGGGACCTGCTGGTGCCCTATGTGGTGCTCTCCACCGCCTGCGAGGATATCCGGCAGGTGATTGACGGCGTGGGGAGCGCCATGGCACAGGCCGCGGGCACCGGCGTCACCCTGCTGCTCTCCACCGCCGGGGGGCTGCGGGACACCGGGCGGCTCCGGGATGTGCTCAACCACTTCGCCAGCGACGAGCTGGCCGCCTGCTGGGATATGCAGGAGACCTGCCTCCTGCAGAAGGAGACGGCGGAGGAGACCATCACCAACTTGGGGGCCTATGTCCGCCATGTGCGCCTCACCGACGCCGACAACAGCGGGGACCACAAGCTCCTGAGCGAGGGGGCGCTGCCCCTGCGGGAGCTGATGGACGCCCTGCGCAGCGTCAACTATGACGGGTACCTCTCCCTCCTCTGGGAGCCGGCTTGGATTTCCGGGCTGGAGGACTTGGAGATGATCCTCACCCATTTTGCCGTGACCATGTCCCGCTTCGAGCGGGAGCGGCGGAAGAAACACCTCTACTATGACACACGGGGCCAAGGGCAGTATGTGTGGAAGAAGGACACGGTGATTGAGTACACCTTCCCGCAGGTGCTGGACCGGATGGTGGAGGAGTTCCCGGACCAGTACGCCTTCAAGTACACCACCTTGGACTACACCCGGACCTACGCCCAGTTTAGGGACGACGTGGACCAGTTTGCCCGGAGCCTTATCGCCTTGGGGGTGAAGCCGGGGGACAAGGTGGCCATCTGGGCCACCAACGTGCCCGCTTGGTTCATCACCTTCTGGGCCGCCACCAAGATCGGCGCGGTGCTGGTGACGGTGAATACCGCCTATAAGATCCACGAGGCGGAGTACCTGCTGCGCCAGTCCGACACCCACACCCTGGTGATGATCGAGAGCTACCGGGACAGCCACTACGCGGAGATCATCGCCGAGCTGTGCCCCGAGCTCTCCACCGCCCAGCCCGGCAAGCCCCTGCACTGCAAGCGCCTGCCCTTCCTGCGCAACGTGGTCACCGTGGGCTACCGGCAGGCGGGGTGCCTGACCTGGGACGAGGCCGTGGCCCTGTCCGGGCGGGTGTCCCCCCAGGAGGTCCGCCGCCGGGCCGCGGCGGTGCGGGTCCACGACGTGGCCAATATGCAGTACACCTCCGGCACCACCGGCTTCCCCAAGGGCGTCATGCTCACCCACTACAACGTGGTCAACAACGGCAAATATATCGGCGACCACATGGACCTCTCCACCGCCGACCGGATGATGATCCAGGTGCCCATGTTCCACTGCTTCGGCATGGTGCTGTCCATGACCGCCTCCATGACCCACGGCGCCACCATGTGCCCGCTGCCCTACTTCTCCCCCAAGCCGGCCCTCGCCTGCATCCATCAGGAGCGGATCACCACGTTTAACGGCGTGCCCACCATGTTTATCGCCATGATGAACCACCCCGACTTCCCCAACACCGACTTCTCCCATATCCGCACCGGGATCATGGCCGGGGCCAACTGTCCTCCGGAGCTGATGCGCAAGGCGGCGGATGTGATGAATATGAAGCAGATCATCAGCGTGTTCGGGCAGACCGAGGCCAGCCCGGGGTGCACCATGAGCAGCTTTGACGACCCATTGGACGTACGCACGGAGACCGTGGGCAGCCGGTTTGCCAATGTGGAGTGCAGGATCATCGACCCCAACACCGGGGAGGAGTGCCCCGTGGGCGTCAGCGGTGAGTTTGTGGCCAGAGGGTACAACATCATGAAGGGCTACTACAAGATGCCCAAGGCCACCGCCGAGACCATCGACGCCGACGGCTGGCTCCACAGCGGGGACCTGTGCTGCGAGGATGAGAACGGGAATTTCAAGGTCACAGGACGGCTGAAGGACATGATCATCCGCGGGGGGGAGAACATCTACCCCCGTGAGATCGAGGAGTTCATCTACACCCACCCCAAGGTCCGGGACGTGCAGGTCATCGGCGTGCCCGATGAGCAGTACGGCGAGGAGATCATGGCCTGCGTCATTTTGAAGGAGGGGGAGACCCTGACGGAGCAGGAGATGAAGGCGTTTGTCCTCTCCCACATGGCCAAGCACAAGGTGCCCCGCTATGTGGAGTTTGTGGAGAGCTTCCCCATGAACGCGGCGGGGAAGATCTTGAAGTACAAGATGCGGGAGGAAGCCGTGGAGAGGCTGGGGCTGAAGCGGTAGGCGCGGTACCGTCCCCCGACAGAAAGCGGTTGGGCCGCCGGCGCGGAAAATGCCCCGGCGCCGCGGTAGGATTTGCCTTTTTTTATGATCTGTGATATAGTAGTCCCCAACCCCGCTGCGCGGTTTGCGCACGGTCAAAAAGGAGTCCTCTATGTGGTATATAGCCCTCTTTCTTGTCTTTCTGGCCGCCGATCAGGCGGTAAAGCTGTGGGTGGTGCAGCACCTCGACCTCTATGAGAGCGCACCGCTGCTGCCCGGGTTTTTGGAGCTTCGGTATATCCGCAATACCGGCGGCGGGTGGTCCGTACTCTCCGATTACACTTGGCTGCTCTCCATCCTGACGGCCCTCATCATGCTGGTGCTGCTGTACCTGCTGCTGCGGCGGATTGTCCGGCACCCGCTGGGGCGCACCGCCTGCGTGCTGCTCCTCGCCGGCGGCTGCGGGAATCTGATCGACCGGCTGCGTCTGGGATACGTGGTGGACATGTTCAACTTCCAGTTTATCAGCTACCCGGTGTTCAATGTGGCCGACATTGCCGTGGTGATCGGGATGATTCTGGCGGCGGTGTACTATCTGTTCCTCTATGAGAAGCACGACGGACCGGAGAGGGGGGACCGCCATGGAGATTCTGCATCCCGCCAGTGAGGAGGCCGGCCTGCGCTTGGACGTGTACCTCACCCAAGCTCTGCCGGAGCTGACCCGCTCCGCCGCCGCCCGGCTGGTCGAGGCCGGTCAGGTCCTCTGTAACGGCAGACGCCCCCCCAAGAGCTATCGCGTGACAGGCGGGGAGGCCATCGCCGTCACCCTGCCGGATCCTGTCCCCCTGGATGCCCAGCCGGAGGATATCCCCCTTGATATTGTCTATGAGGACGGGGATATTATCGTGGTGAACAAGCGCGCGGGCATGGTGGTCCATCCCGCTCCGGGGCACAGCGGCGGCACATTGGTCAATGCCCTGCTCCACCACTGCGGGGACAGCCTCAGCGGCGTGGGCGGCGCGGTGCGGCCGGGGATCGTCCACCGCATCGACCGGGACACCAGCGGCCTGATCATCGCGGCGAAAAATGACGCCGCCCACTTGGCCCTCTCCGCCCAGTTGGAGGACCACTCCCTGTCCCGGACCTATGAGGCGGTGGTGGAGGGGCACCTGCGGGAGGACAGCGGCACCGTGGATGCCCCCATCGGCCGCAGCCGCGGCGACCGGAAGAAGATGGCGGTGGTCCCTGACGGCCGCCGGGCGGTGACGCACTACGAGGTGATCCGGCCCTACCGGGGCTGCACCCATGTCCGCTGCCGTTTGGAGACCGGCCGCACCCACCAGATCCGGGTGCACATGGCCTACTTAGGCCACCCGGTCTATGGCGACCCGGTCTACGGGCGGGCGCGGGGGGATCTCACCGGCCAGTGCCTCCACGCGGCGGCGCTGACCTTCGTCCACCCCCGCACAATGGAGCGGATGACGCTGACGTGCCCCCTGCCGGAGGAGTTCCGGCGGCTGCTGGAGAAGCTGGAGCGGATGGAGGGGCAGTCCCATGAACGCCAATGAGTACCGCCGTATGAGGAGCTTTTATTCCACCTGCAGCGTGGGGATGTTCGGGGCACACATCTACGCCTTCGAGCAGCTCACCGGCGCCTGCGACACTCCGGAGTACCATCAGATCACCCGGGAGGAGTACGAGGCAGCGGAGCAATGGGTTTTGGAGGACGATAAGGTGATGGAGATTTTGTCCCGCCCGATCCTCTGTGACCGCAACAAGGGCGGCCGCTGGGACTTTGATGAGGAGGCGGCGAAAGACTCCCCTTGGGGAAGATAGAACCACCAGAGGTGCGCAGGCGGAATCTCCCTGTATGAAAAGGGAAGGGACACTCTGTAGGAGTATCCCTTCCCTTTTTGTCAAAATTTGAAATATTTTGTTATATTCTGCCGTATAGCGTGGTATCGTGGGGACAAGGCGTCTGCCAGTACAACGATAAGGGCGGTTGGCCCCGGCAGGGGCACACTTCTTCGCCCCCCGATCCATAAAAAGGAGGGCTGATTATGATGACTACATATCCCGAACTGATTCAGGTCGGGATTTTGATTGTTGGCATCATTGGCCTCTTTATGAACGCCAATAAGAAGATGTACCCGCAGCTTTCCTCAAGCTGCGGGTACATCTTCTGTAACTATCTCGGGAGCTGACCGTCTGTACTGGCAGGCGCCCTTTTCTGTCTTTTAATATAGTGTATTTTTCTTGGATGGTCAACGGAAAAAACTTTCTGTGGTCAAAGGAGGGCAGGCTTCCCGCTCCTTTGACCTTTTTCGCCCTCTATATCTGCTATGCTAAGGGGGTATACTCCCCCAACATCTTGTGGAAACGGCAAGGAGGACAAGCTATGGAGACGGTGAAGCTGGCATCCCGCAGGATTCACTACATACCCATCAACCACATCGCGCCCAATCCGGCCCAGCCCCGGCGGCATTTCGACCCCCAGTCCCTGAGGGAGCTGGCGGACTCCATCCGCCTCCACGGCATTCTTCAGCCCCTGACGGTGCAGAAGGGGCACTACACCTACACACTGGTAGCTGGCGAGCGCCGGCTCCGGGCAGCGGGGATGGCGGGGCTGGACACGGTGCCCTGCGTGATCTTGAACATCGACGAGGAGAGCCGGGCGGTGCTGGCCTTGATCGAAAACCTCCAGCGCAGCGGACTGCACTATCTGGAGGAGGCGGAGGCCATCGCCCGGCTGATCGCCACCTTCGGCCTCTCGCAGGAGGAGGCGGCGGCCAAGCTGGGCAAATCCCAGTCCGCCGTGGCCAACAAGCTGCGCCTCCTGCGGCTCTCGGAGCCCTGCGCGGCACTTTTGCGGCAGTATCAGCTTACAGAGCGACACGCCCGCGCGCTGCTGCGCCTCACCGACGAGGAGCAGCGCCTGACGGCCCTGCGGCACATCGGAGAGCAGCACTTGAACGTGGCCCAGACAGAGGAGTACATCGAGGCGCTGCTGTCGGAGGTGCAGATGATGCCGCCGCCCCGGCGGCCCAGTTACATTATCAAGGACGTTCGATTGTTCCTCAACAGCATCCGCCGCAGTGTGGAGATCATGCAGCAGGCCGGCGTGGACGCCTGCGTCTCCCGGGAGGAGGACGAGGAGACCATCACGGTGACGGTGCAGATCCCCAAGCGGGGGAAGAAGGCGGCGGCAGCCGCGGCCACATCAGCCAAGCAGGAGGCCGGCGTCGTCGATGGCGTCTAAGATCGTGTCCTCATCGGGGCCGCTGACGCAGAGGCGCTTCTGGCTCAGATCCACAGCGGCGAAGTCCACGCCGGGGAATTGAAGGAGGGCCTCCTCCGCCTCGGCGCTGCACTGGGCACAGTGGGTCTTGCAGGTGCAGGACTGGCATTTTAGGTGGGTGATGGTGTAGATGTTCTCCATGGCTGGCTCCTTTTTGCTGTAGTACGCCCCCGCAGGCGCGGCGGGCGTCTCCTATGTCCCATTCTCCCGCCTTTTGCGCCGGCAGCGGACAACGCCGGAAAGGTAGACCACGGTGTAGCAGAACCCCGCCGCGTAGGCAGCCGCCGTAATCCGCCGCCCGGTGTCCAAGTAGTCCTGCAAATCCTCTCCCACAGGCAGAAACACCTGCCCTGTGGTCAGACGAAACAGACGGAGAATTCCAGTGGGCTTTTGATGGGAGATATACACATGCCGCTGAATATGCCGCTGCTCTCTCACGGCGGCGCGGGCAGACTGTCGGGTAGCCGCCTCCAAAAAGGACAGGCCGCTGCCGTCAGTGGCGCGGTAAATGATGTCATGGTCATTGACCTTGTGCTGCCGGACCCGCATGGCCACCTCGCTGGCCACAAAATCCACCACGCCCAAATCCGCGTAGCCCTCCGCCTCATACCAAGAGGCGGGGATCAGCAGAAGCAGCAGAACCATGGGCAGGACCAAAAAGAAAAACAGGACATGGGGCAGATCGGTCAAGATACTCCGCAGCGCACCGCGAAGCCACCCTGTTTTTTGTTCATGTGTCACGATAGCCCCCACATCCTTTCCCGGCTCGGCCGCCCTGTCGGAGACTGCCCCCAGCGGCGGTCACACAGCAGCTATTCTATCACAGACCTCCGCCCGCCGCAAGGGGAACTGTGTCCCCCGCCCCTGCTCCGCCGGCGACGGTGCAGGGGGACGGCACCAAAAAGGGGGGCAAAAACCCTCTAATTGCGCTTTCGCAACAGCCGGTTGCGGAATTTCCGCCTGAAGTGGATAGCCAACGAGGGAGATCTGTGGTATAGTCTCCTCAGGATCTGGCGGACCCACGGGAGGCGCCGCCGGACAGGATCGGCCTATTGCGCGGGCCGGTACAAACACATGGAAAGGAGTGGCCAGCCATGCTCTCCAATCGAATCTATACCCTCCGGCGGCGGGCCGGACTCAGCCAGGACCAGCTGGCGGAGCTCTTGGGCGTCTCCCGGCAGGCTGTCTCCCGGTGGGAGAACGGCAGCGCCACGCCGGGTTTGGAGAAGCTCCAAGCTATGTGCCGCTGCTTTCAGGTGACGATGGATCAGCTCACCGGGGCGGAGGAGGTACCGCCCCCACCCCTCCTGCCGCCAAGGGAGACGCTGACCCGCCGCAGCTGTTTGGGGGCGGCGCTCTGCGCTGGAGGCGCTCTGGGCGTTCTGGGGCTCGGGACGGCGATGCTCCTGCGCCCTGACTTCATGGCGGCGGCAGACGCCTCCTCCATGGTCACGCTGAACGGCTCCGGGCTTTTGCTGCTGCTCCTCCTCCTGATCATGGGGGCGGGGGCGATTCTGGTCCTGCGGGACCGCCGGAAATAGGAGGATATTTTATGCGTCAATACCGATTTTTGTATATGGGCTTTGGGGCCCTGGCTGTACTGCTCAGTGATGTGATGTGCGCAGAGGTGGCCTACAGCTACGCCAACCTCTGGTGGAGCGGTCAGGTGGCCGGCGGGAGCGCCCCGGCCAGCGTGGCCTTCCTCTTGGCCATCCCCTACGGCGCCGCCATTGCCCTCTGTGTACTGCTCAGCTGGGTGTTCTATCGGAGAAAAAAGCGGAGTTTGGAGGCGTAAACGAGAACGAGCAGAGGAGGAGGCAGCATCTGCCTTCTCCTCTGCTTCTCTGTACCCTATGGGAGCGGCCCCCCTTTTTTCTACCCCTCCGCGCCGCCTAAGGCGGACAGGTACCGCTCCGCCTGCATGGCGGCCACCGCGCCGTCGGAGGCGGCGGTGACGATCTGGCGCAGGGGTTTGGTGCGGGCATCCCCGGCGCAGAAGATACCGGGACAGCTGGTCTTGCAGTCCTCTCCCGCCTGTAGGTATCCCCCTTGGTCCAGAGCCACGGTGGGTGCGAAGATGCCGTTGTCCGGCTCCAAGCCGATAGCGATAAACACACCGGACACCGGCAGGAGCAACGGCTCCCCGCCTCGGACGCCGGCCACCTCCACCGCCTCCACTGTCCCGCCGCCTTGGATGGCTGTCACCCGGGCGCCGGGGTGCAGGTGCAGGTTCTCCCGGCTCCGGGCCGCCGCAATCAGGGGCTTCTGGGCGGTAAGCACCTCCCGTCGGTAGATCAGGTGGACATGGGCGCAGAGGCCGGAGAGGTACACCGCGTCCTCTACAGCGGTGTTTCCGCCGCCCACCACCGCCACGTCCCGGCCGCGGAAAAAGTTCCCGTCACAGGTGGCACAATAGGAGACGCCCCGGCCAAAAAGCGCCTCCTCCCCGGGGATGCCTATCTTGCGCCGCTTGGCCCCATTGGCCAAGATCAGCGCCCCGGCGGTGTAGGTGCCGGCGGTGGTGATCACCTGCTTTGTCCGCCCCAAATCGGCGATGGCGGTGACGGCCTCGTGCCGGATGGGCACGTCCATGTCCCGGACCTGCCGGTCCATGGCGCTGGCCAGCTGCCAGCCGGTGGTCCGGGGCGCGCCGGGGTAGTTCTCGATCTCCGCGGAAATGGCCACCTGCCCCCCCACCTGCTGTGCCTCCAGAATCAGTGTGCTGAGTCCCGCCCGGACGGCGTAGATGGCGGCGGTGAGCCCCGCGGGACCCGCGCCAATGATGATGACATCATATGTCATGCTGCTACCTCCTCCCAGTCTTAGGCCTATTGGCCCTCATGCCACAGTATACCCTATTTTTCCGTTTTGTGCAAGGAGCGCAAATTCTGTCTTGATTTTTACATAGGTTCTGGTAAAATAGGAGACACTATCTGCGGGACAATTGAAGGGAGGATCATCCATGTCTGTAATCGAGGTGAATGACAGGAATTTTATTCCTGAGGTACAGTGCAGCGAAGTCCCCGTTCTATTGGACTTCTTCGGCACTTGGTGTGTCCCCTGTCAGCGCTTCGCCCCCACGGTGGAGGAGCTGGCGGCGGAGAGCGAGGGGCGATACAAGGTCTGTAAGGTGGACGTAAATGCGGCGCCGGGTCTGGTACAGCAGTTTCGCATTATGAGCGTCCCCACCGTGCTCATCGTCAGCGAGGGTCGGGAGGCCCTGCGGCTGGTGGGCGGGCAGGACAAGGCGCAGCTGCTCCAAGCGCTGAACAGCATATCGGCATAGCGGCGGCTTGTCCGCTCTCAGAAACAGTCCCGGCAGCATAAGCTGCCGGGACTGTTCGCCCTCATCCTCCCTGCCGCGGCGCCGTTATCCTTTTCCCTTGAAAATGCGCGGCTGAACACCTTCACCGCGGGGGCGCTCTTGCAAAGTGCATTCCTTTGCGCTATACTATGGGAAACAAAAATCCCAAAAAAGGAAACGAAAAACGCTTATGGTATTTTCCAGCTACCTGTTTCTCTTCTTCTTTCTCACCCTCCTGCTGGCCCTGTACTTCCTCCTTCCCCCCCGCTGCCGGGGGGGGAGGAATGCCCTCTTGCTGGCCTTCAGCCTGTTTTTCTACCTCTGCGGCGGGCCGAAGTACCTCCTGCTCATGCTCCTCTCCATCGCCGTCAACTACGCCTTCGGCCTCCTCTGCGCCGGCCGGCGTCCTTGGACCCTCTGGGCCGCGGCGGCGGCCAACCTGCTGCTGCTGGGCTGGTTCAAGTACGCCGCCTTCTTTGCCCAGCTCCTAAACAGCCTGCGCCTCCCCGTACCGGTGCCGGAGATTGTTCTGCCGGTGGGGATCTCATTTTTCACCTTTCAGGGACTCAGCTACGTCATCGACGTCTACCGGGGAGAGGCGGCGGCAGAGCGGAGCCTCCTGCGGGTGGCCCTCTACATCTCCCTCTTTCCCCAGCTGGTGGCGGGGCCCATCGTCCGCTACACCGCCGTGGCCGGCGAGCTCTCCCAGCGGCGGGAGAGCTTGGACGACTTTGCCGCCGGGGCTCTGCGCTTCACCTTCGGTCTTGGCAAGAAGATGCTTCTTGCCAACAATTTAGGGCTGATGGCCGACGATGTCTTTGGGACACTGTCCCTCTCCGCCTCCGCCGCTTGGCTGGGGGCCTTGGCTTACACCGGGCAGATCTACTTCGACTTCTCCGGCTACTCCGATATGGCCATCGGCCTGGGGCGGATGTTCGGCTTCCACTTTGAGGAGAACTTTAACTACCCCTACCTCTCCCGGTCCATCACCGAGTTCTGGCGGCGCTGGCACATGTCCCTCTCCGGGTGGTTCCGGGACTATGTGTACATCCCCTTGGGGGGCAGCCGCTGCGGGACGGCCAAGCAGATCCGTAACGTGGCGGTGGTGTGGCTGCTCACAGGACTCTGGCACGGGGCGGCTTGGAACTTCGTCCTCTGGGGGGCCTACTTCGGAGTCCTGCTTCTGGGGGAGCGGTTTGTCTGGCGGCGGGCGCTGGACCGGGCGCCGGGGTGGGCGCGGCATCTGTATGCCATGCTGCTGGTGATCCTGGGCTGGGTGCTCTTCCGCTGCGAGAGTCTGACGGCACTGGGAACCTATCTCGCCGCCATGTTTACGCTGGGACAGGGAATCCCCGGACAGAGCATCTACCTTCTGAAGCAGTACGGCTTCTTTCTCCTGGCGGGGCTCCTCGCCTCCCTGCCGGTGAAGGGCTGGGCGGAGGCCGCCCTCCGCCGCCAAAACCAAGAGGCCCTGCTCTGCTGGGGTCCGGTGGTTCTGGGGCTGGTGCTGCTGGGGCTGTCCTTTCTGCAGCTGATCAGCTCCTCCTTTAACCCCTTTATCTACTACCGCTTTTAAGGAAAAAGGGCGGCTTTGTATCGAAGGCGCATCTTTCCAATAGGAATATTTCTGTGAGGGTATACGGATGAAACGTACCGCGCAACTCTTTTTTGTCACCTGCTTTCTCACCTTCCTCTTCGGCGTGGCGGCGCTGACGCTGCTGATGCCCAAGGCGTGGAGCTCCTACTACGAGAACCGCTCTCTGACCCAAATGCCGACGCTTACGGCGGAGAGTTTTCTCTCCGGGGACTACTTTGACAGCTTGGAGTCCTATCTCACCGACCACGTTCCCTTTCGCAGCTACCTTTTGAAGCTTCAGACGCTCCTGCAGCTGGAGGTCCTCCGCCAGCCGGTGGTCAGCGACGTGCTGACGGACAGCGATGTACTCTTGGGCAGCCACAGCTACAACGACTGGGACACCGCCTATCTGTCCGCTTCCGCCCAAGAGTGCGCCGCGGGGATCGGCCAGTGGGCTGACGCGGCGGCGGCGGGCGGCGGACAGCTCTACTACGTGGGCCTGCCGGAGCAGACCGCCTACTTTGTGGACCGCTACCCGGACTACTGGAGGGACCGGCAGTGGCTCTACGACCCCACTGAGGCAGCCATGGAGAAGGCCTTCGCCCAAGCGGACATCCCCTACCTGTCCTTCTACGAGAGGTTTCGGGCCGAGGGGTGCCCGGAGGCGCTGTACTTCGCCAGTGACCACCACTACACCGTCTATGGCGCGCTGGCGGTCTGTCAGAAGCTCCTCCGTACCGTCAACGACCGGCAGGGGCTCAGCCTCCATGTGCCCGCGGAGGAGGACCTCGCCTTTACCACGCTGCCCAACCCTTTTCTGGGCTCCCGGAACCGGAAGCTCTTCTGCCTCCGCCCCATGGGGGATGCGCTGACCATCGCCCAGTACCGGCAGACGGTTCCCTTCCGCCGGTGGGACAACGGGACAGAGGTGGCGGCGGAGCTGTTCCTCCTGCCGGAGACGGCGGAGGAGACAGTGAGCTACACGGTGTTTATGGGCGGCGACAAGGGAGAGACGGTGGTGGACACCGACCGGCCGGATCTGCCCAGCGTGCTGATTATCGGTGAGTCCTACACCAACGCCATGGAGACGCTGCTCTATGCCTCCTTCGACGAGATGCGCAGCATTGACCCTCGGAGCTATCAGGGCAGCATCGCTGACTATATCGCCCTCCACCAGCCGGAGGTGGTGATCGTCCTGCGGGACAACACCTCCTATTTCACCGCCCTCTCCGGCGGCTGAGTTTTCTGGTACTGTTATCGAAAATGATGCGAAACAGAACAGGCTCCGTCTGAGGACGGAGCCTGTTCCCTATTGACTGTACCGCCTTAAAACCGTCTCCCCGTCCACCGCGCCGATGGGGCGCAGGGGCTGGGGAGGGCCAGCGCTGAGAACCTTCCCGAACCACAGCACATCCCGCCAGCGGCCCTGCTTGTAGCCTGCGGCGGGAAAGCGGGCAGTGATCTGAAAGCCCAAGCGCCTGTGGAGGGCCTCGCTGGGCGGGTTGGGGTGGGTGACCACACCGTAGACATTGCGCACCCCCTGAAGCTGGAGCAGATCCACCAAGCACCGGTACAATCGGCTCCCGATCCCCCGGCCTGTGCAGCTGCGGTCCACGTACACCGACAGCTCCGCATTCCACCCGTAGGCCGCCCGCTCCATGGCCCGGTGTCCGTAGGCATAGCCCAAAATGGCGTCCCCCTCCTGATAGACTATGTAGGGGTATTCGCCGATGATCTCCCGAATACGTCCCTCAAACTCGGCTAGGGAAGGGGCGGTGTACTCAAAAGAGATGCTGGTTTCCTCCACATAGGGGGTATAGATCGCCAAAAGCGCCGGCGCGTCGGCGATGGCGGCAAAGCGAATGGTGCCCATAAATGGCCCTCCTCTCAGGCGGGGTGCTGTCCCCACGGTCTAACGATAAGTTCGCTGTGCGCCAAGCAAAGGGCGGACAGGCGCCGCCAAGGGCTCAAAGCCTCAGCCGGTCATGGCCCAAGAGCCGGCGGGCCTCCGCCTGCCGTCCCTCTTCCACCAGCCGCCGGATATAGGTGGAGCTCACAGTCCGGCCGTCCACTGTCACCGCAGGGATCACATCGCACCCGATCCCCATCTCCTTGGCGTAGTCCATCAGCAGCGCCGGCGTGCCCTCGTTTTGATGTCCGAAGCGGAAATCGTGCCCCGCCACCAGCCAGCGGGCATGGTAGTCCTCCCGCAGCATATCCAAAAACCCCCGCCAGGGCATGGTCATCATCCTCTGGTCGAAGGGCGCCACAATTACCCGGTCAATGGGAAACAGCCCCCGGATTACCGCCGCCCGCTCCTCCGGCGTGGTGAGCAAAGGCACCGGGACACCGGTAACAACTGCCCTCGGGGAGCGGTCAAAGGTGAACACCGCCGGGGTGAGCCCCCGCTCCGCCCCCCGCTCCGCCGTCCGGCGCAGCAGGGCTTGGTGGCCCAAGTGGACGCCGTCAAAAAATCCCAAGGCGATTACCGTCTCCTCCCGCATCTCTGCCCCTCCTGTCACGACGGCTCCTCACCGCCGAAGAAATTTTTCCGGGCGCGCAGCACCCCCGCCTCCCACTGGCTCAGGCTCAGAAAGGACCCGTCAGCGCCGTAGAGCCGGTAGAGCCCCTCTGAGAGCTCCGGGGCCTCCACCGCCGCCCCTGCGCGGCACCGCCGTTCCTGCGCCGGGTTCAGCGAGCAGGCCGGGTACTGGGCAAACAGCGTGTCCATGGGCAGCAGCGTATAGTCCCCCTGCTGGACCTGCTGGAGCGTCACCGCCTGCCCTATGGTAAAGCCCGCCGCCATGGTCCGCCGCAGGCCGCTCATGCAGCCGCCGCAGCCCAAGGCCTGTCCGATGTCGTGGCACAGCGTCCGCACATAGGTGCCCTTGGAGCAGAGGATGCGCAGGGTATACTCCCCCTCCCCCACACGCTCCAAAAGATCAATCTGGCGCACGGTGATCCGCCGGGCGGGACGCTCCACCTCCCGTCCGGCACGGGCCAAGGCGTAGAGCCGTTTCCCGTTCACCTTGATGGCGGAGTACATAGGCGGGATTTGCTGGATCTCCCCGGTGAACTGGGGAAGGACGGCGCGGAGCTGGGCCTCGGTGACGTGGACAGGCCGCTCCTCGATGGTCTCGCCGGTGGTGTCCTGCGTGTTGGTCTCCCGGCCCAGAAGAAGGGTGGCGATGTACTCCTTGTCTCCCTTCTCCGCAAACTCCACCGCTCGGGTGGCCCGGCCCACAAAGACCGGCAGGACGCCGGTGGCCATGGGATCCAAGGTACCGGCGTGGCCGATACGGCGCTCCTTCAAAAGGCCCCGGAGTTTAGCGCAGACGTCCATACTGGTCCAAGTTTTTTCTTTGTCAATGATAAGGATTCCGGTGGGCATGGTGGTTCTCCTTGTGGTGCCCCGGTGAGGCACGGTGCTTTTTTGCGCCGCGGCGGCGCGGAACGGGGGATCGCTTTTGGGGACGGCTGACCTTTGGCGCAGCCCAAAAGCCAGCAAAAGGCCGCTTAGAAGGCGGGAACCATCAGCTGCCTTTACAACGGCTCTCCGCACACACTGTTGATGGCCGCCAAAACTCTCTCCTTGACGCTCTCCAAATCGCCCTCCAAGGTGGCGCCGGCGGCCATGGCATGGCCGCCGCCGTTTAACAGCTTGCAGGCCCTGCTGGCATTGACGCGGCCGTTGGCTCCGGTGCGGAGGCTCAGCTTCCACTCATCGGGACGCAGCTCTCGGAGCACCGCGCCGCAGTCCACACCCTCTATGATGGTGGCCAGCGCGGACAGGTCCTCCGCGTCGTCCTCTGTGGCTCCTATGCGCGCCATCAGGGACTGGGGAACCGTCATAAAAACGCCCCGGCCGCCATGGAAGAACTCCATGTTGGCGATCAGATCCGCCTCCAATTGGAGGCGTTTTCTGGTTTTTGTGCGGAAATGCCGCTTATTGACGGCGAAAAAGTCGATGCCCGTGTCCAGCAGCGCCGCCGCCGTCCGGTGGGTATTGGCGTCGGTATTGGCGTAGACAAAGCAGCCGGTGTCTGTGGACACCGCCGCGTAGAGGGGCAGGGCCACCGCCGGGGTGATCTCCCCCAAGGCGGCGCAGATCTCATAGACGATCTCCCCGCAGGCCGCCCGACGGGCATCCAAGCAGGTCTCTTGGGCGAAAAACTCTTGGGACGGGTGGTGATCAACGGCCAAGTCCACCCGGTCTATATACGCCTCTGAGGCTCCATGGAAGAGCTGGCGGGCGGCGATGTCCACAGAGACCACGAAGGCCGGCTCATAGCCCTCCGGGGCCCAGTAGGGCGCGGCGTAGGGGCGGGTAGACTCTGTAATCTCCTCGTTATAGAGGACATACGCCTCTTTGCCCCGCTGGCGCAGGGCGGCGCAGAGGCCCGCCGCAGAACCGATGGTATCCCCGTCGGGTCGGCGGTGGGTGAGGATTAGGATGTGATCCCTCGCTTGCAGGAGGGCGGCGGTTTCTTGTGGGGTCATAAGGTTACTCCTCCTCATCTAAGATGATGTGGGCGTTGGCCGGGTTGGCCGGCTTTACCACCTCCGGGTCCCGGAGCATCTCCAAGATCTTGGCCCCTTTCTCGATGGAGTCGTCGGCGACAAACTGGAGCTCCGGGGTGTACCGGAGGCCCAAGGAGGCCCCCATCTCCCGGCGGAGGTAGCCCGCCGCGGACTTGAGGCCCTTCAGCATCTCCTTCTCCTGGGACTTGTCCAAGGCGGAGACATGGATCTTAGCGTAGCGGAGGTCGCTGGTGGCCTCCACATGGGTGATGGTGAGAAGCCCGCCTTGAAGGCGGGGGTCCTTGAGGGTCCGTATAAGGGCGGAGAGCTCCCGCTGGATCTCCTCATTGATGCGGGAAATTCGGTTGCTTGGCATGAGTTGCTCCTTTCTAAGGTATCCGTCCCCGCCCCATTGAAGGGCGCGACGGCCCAGCAGACCGTCCGTAGGGGCGGATATCGTCCGCTTGGCCGATCGAAACGCGGCAGAACCATGGGAGACGGCGGGCCGGGGCCGCCCTACAAGCGCTCGGCCAGGGGACGGCAGGCGGAATGACCGCCCCTGCATTATGGCTCGTCCTTTAGGCCCACCAGATAGTCTGTGGAGACATGAAAGAATTTAGCCAGCAGCACTGGATATCCTATCTTAGGGCGGTAACACGATGCGTGCTGTTTTTGAGGAATTATACAACGCCTCCCGCACCCGCCGCAGCCCGTACATGGTGCCGGAGTATCTGCGCGATGATCCGATGAGGGCCCGCACCCAGTACGCCTTTCAGCGGGGGGCTCTGGGGATACAGATTGCCTTCACCTGCTTTGAGGCGGAATATGCTGTGCCATCTGGGGCGCAAATAAAGGAGGGGCGGGCGAAAACGCCTGCCCCTTTGGCTTAATCCTCTAAGGTTTTTTGGAGATTTGCCATGGCCTTCTCAAGCTTTTCTTCCCGTTTTGCCGTGTCATGCTCTGCCTTCATCTCTGCCAAGGCATCCAGAACAAACCGGATAAACCCCTTGAATTGACTGTCTGTCATTTCCATAGCTGTTATCTCCTTTCCGCGCAAGTAAAAGCCTTTGCCGAGATCTATTATACCTCGATCTGCTCCATGACGAAGCACTCGATGATATCGCCCTCTTTGATGTCGTTGAACTTCTCGATGCCGATTCCGCACTCGTAGCCGCTGGCCACCTCCCGGACAGCGTCCTTAAACCGCTGGAGGGAGCTGAGCTCACCCTCGTGGATGACAATGCCGTCCCGGACGATACGCACCTGACAGCCCCTCTGGATCTTGCCGTCCTGCACGTAGCTGCCGCCGATGGTGCCCACGCCTGTGACTTTGTAGGTTTGGCGCACCTCCGCGTGGCCGATAAGAACCTCCCGGAATTTGGGGGAGAGCATGCCCTTCATGGCGGCCTCCACCTCGCCGATGGCGTCGTAGATCACGCGGTACATCCGCATATCCACGTTGCTGCGGGCGGCGCTGTCCCGGGCGGCGGCATCGGGGCGGACGTTGAAGCCCACGACGATGGCCTTGGAGGTGCTGGCCAGCATCACATCGCTCTCGCTGATGGCACCCACGCCGGAGTGGATCACCCGGACCCGGACCTCCTCGTTAGAGAGCTTCTCCAGACTGGCCTTCACCGCCTCGGCGCTGCCCTGCACGTCGGCCTTGACGATGATGTTGAGATCCTTCACCTCGCCGGCCTGGATCTGGCTGAACAGGTCCTCTAGGCTGACCTTCTGGATGGGGGCGTTGGCCTTGGCCTTCTCCTCGGCCTTCCGCTGCTCCACCAGCTCACGGGCCAGACGCTCGTCGGCCACGGCGTTGAAGGTGTTGCCCGCGCCGGGGACCTCCCCAAGGCCGGTGATCTCCACAGGCACGGAGGGTCCGGCCTCGGTGAGGCGGCTGCCCTTGTCGTCCACCATGGCCCGGACACGGCCCACGGCGGTGCCGGCGATGATGATATCGCCTTGCTTCAGGGTCCCGTTCTGCACCAAGAGGGTGGCCACCGGGCCGCGGCCCTTGTCAAGACGGGCCTCGATCACGGTACCTTGGGCGGCCCGATTGGGGTTGGCCTTCAGATCCGCCATCTCGGCGGTGAGCGTGACCATCTCCAAAAGGTTGTCGATCCCCATGCCGGTCTTGGCGGAGATGGGACAGATGATGGTCTCGCCGCCCCAGTCCTCGGCCACCAGCTCGTACTCGGTGAGCTGCTGCTTGATCCGCTCCGGGTTGGCCTCTGGCTTATCCATCTTGTTGATGGCCACAATGATGGGGATGCCGGCGGCCTTGGCGTGGTTGATTGACTCCACGGTCTGGGGCTTGATGCCGTCCTCGGCGGCCACCACCAAGATGGCGATATCGGTGACCATGGCGCCACGGGCGCGCATAGAGGTAAAGGCCTCGTGGCCGGGGGTATCAAGGAAGGTGATGGGCTTCCCATTGATCTCCACTTGGTAGGCGCCGATGTGCTGGGTAATGCCGCCGGCCTCGCCCTTGGCCACGTGGGCGTTGCGGATATAGTCAAGGAGGGAGGTCTTGCCGTGATCCACGTGGCCCATGACCACCACCACAGGGGCCCGGTACTTCAGATCCTCGGCCTTGTCCTCGGCGGTGTCGATGAGCTTCTCCTCGATGGTAATTACCACCTCGCGCTCCACCTTGCAGCCCATCTCCTCGGCGATGATGGCGGCGGTGTCAAAGTCGATAAACTGGCTGACACCGGCCATGACGCCGTTCTTCATCAGGCACTTGACCACCTCGGCGGCGGTCTTTTTCATGCGGCTGGCCAGCTCCCCCACGCTGATCTCGTCGGGGATCAGAACCTTGACGGGGGCCTTTTTGGCGATCTCCAGCTGGAGCCGGCGCATCTTCTCCTGCTCCTCCTGACGGCGCTTGTTGGAGAAGGTTTGCTGGCCCCGCTTTTTGCTGCCGGCGTTGCGGAACTTCTCCTTGCCCTGCTGCTGCATGGCGCTGCGTCCCTGGGTGGACCGGTCAGCGATGTCCTGCAGACGCTCGTCGTACTTCTCCAGATTCACGTTGGTGGCCTTCCGGGTGTCCACCACCTTTTTCTCCGGGACGCGGCTCATGGGCTTGGCCGGCTGCTGAGGCTGCTGCGCACCCTGCTGGGGCTGGCCCTGCTGGCGCTGCTGGCCGCTCTGAGCGGGCTGCTGGGGCCGTCCGCCCTGCTGACCGCCCTGACGCTGCTGGGGCTGACCGCCCTGCTGGCGCTGCTGGCCGCCGCCTTGGCGTCCGCCCTGACCGCCTTGGGTCTGGTGGGGCTGACCCTGCTGCTGGACGGGCTGCTTTTTCTCCTCCTGATAGACCTCGGCGAAGATTGCCTCAATGCTGGACGCCGGGTACTTCTGGGTGAGGCAGTCGAAAATCACCGCCAGCTCACCGGCCTCCAGTACCTGCATGTGGTTTTTCGGCGCCGTGGCATACTTGGTGAGGATCTCCGTGATGGTCTTGGTGGGCAGGCCGAAATCCTTGGCCACCTCGTGCACTCTGTATTTGTTGATGATATTACCCAATAGAGCCACCTCCATAGTAGAAAGGGTAGGTTTTTACACAATGTCGTTCCGCGGTATCTATATCAAGCTCCGAGCGCACCCCAGCGGGGGGACGGAGGGAATCAGCTTTCCTTCTGGGCCCGCTTGACGCGGGTGGGGACGTAAGGCCGGGGCTTCTTGCCCCCCCGGCGAAGGTTCCGCTCGTGGGAACGGCTCTCCTCCCGCCGGCGCTTGGCCCGCTCCGCCTTCTCCGAGAGGCGCCGGGCCGTTTCCCCGTACCGCTCCTCGTCCCGCTGGCTGAGGCGCCGGACTGCGGCGCAGGCAAAGCCGATGTCCGTCAGCGCGGCCAAGGCGCAGGCCCTTCGCCCGGAGACTGCCCCCAGCTCCTCCCGGGAGTAGGGGAGGACCAGCCACAGGCACTGTCCGGTCTCGGCAAAGTGTCTGGCCCGGCGGAGGGTGTTCTCCGCGGCGTCCTGAGCGATCAGGAGCAGACGGCAGGCCCTGGCCCGGCAGGCCGCCCCCGCCGGCTCCTCCCCGACAGCCAGCGCCCCGGCCCGGTTGGCAAGGCCAATGAGGTGCAGTACATCATCCATCGCCGCCCACCTCCATCTGCTGCTCCAGCTGATCATAAACCTCGGCGGGGATGGCGGTCTCAAAGGCCCGCTCCAGCGCCCGGCTCTTCCGGGCCCGCTTCAGGCAGGCGGCGTCGGGGCACACATAGGCCCCCCGACCGGGCTTCTTCCCCTTAAAATCCAGAGAGATCTCCCCCTCCGGGGACCGGACCACACGGATCAGGTCCTTCTTATTCTTCATCTCCCGACAGCCTACACACTGCCGCTGGGGAACCTTTCGAACCTTCTGCATAGATTGCATCCCGCAAAGCCCGCAGCCTTCACAGGAACCCTTTCTTTGGATTTCAGCTTTTACTTTATGTGTATGCGCGGCAGGACGCCGCTGCCATGCCCCACAAATTTTTGCGCAGGGCGCATCGGGCGGCACGGCCCTCAGACAGCACTCTCGCTGGACTTCGGCTTAATATCAATCTTATACCCTGTCAGCCGGGCGGCCAAGCGGGCATTCTGCCCCTCCTTGCCGATGGCGAGGGACAATTGGTCGTCAGGGACGATGCAGCGGCAGGCCTTGCCCTCCTCCGCCATATAGACATCCAGTACCTCCGCCGGGGCCAGCGCCGCGGCGATGAACTCCGCTGGGTCCTCGCTGTACTTTACAATGTCGATCTTCTCCCCGCGAAGCTCCTCCACAATGGCGCCGACCCGCTGGCCCTTGGGACCTACGCAGGCGCCGATGGGATCCACCGCCTCGTCGTTGGACCAGACGGCCATCTTGGTGCGGCTGCCCGCCTCCCGGGCGATGGACTTCACCTCCACCGTCCCGTCAAAGATCTCCGGCACCTCCAGCTCAAAGAGCCGCTTCACAAGGCCCGGGTGAGTCCGGGAAATCAGCACTTGGGGACCCTTGGTGGCCCGGCGGACCTCCACCACATAGACCTTCACATGCATATTCTCCACCAGCGTCTCGCTGGGCACCTGCTCGCCGGGGAGGAGCACCGCCTCGGTGCTCTCCGCGCCGTTGCCGATGCGCAGGGATACGTTGCCGTTGCGGGGATCGGTGCGGGTAACAACACCGGTGAGGATCTCATGCTGTTTGGAGTTGAATTCGTCGTAGACCATACCCCGCTCCGCCTCCCGGAGGCCCTGAATGATCACCTGCTTGCCGTTTCCGGCGGCGATGCGGCCAAACTCCACGTTGTCCACAGGGATCTTCACAAAGTCCCCCACCTCGGCCCGGCCGTACTTGGCCTTGGCCTCCTCTATGGACATCTGGGAACCGGGGTTCTCCACCTCCTCCACGACCTCCTTCTGCACATACATCCGAAGGTCCTTGCGCTCCTCATTCACGTCCACCACTACGTTCTCCACACCCTCGTGGTCCCGCTTGTAGGCGGTGGTCAGCGCCTGCACGATCTTCTCCATCATGAAGGACTGGGGAATCCCCCGCTCCTTCTCCAGCATTGCCAGCGCCGCAAAAATCTCGTCACATTTCATGTCTGCCCTTTGCCTCCATCTGAATCTCCATCTATACTACCGGTCCGCCGAATGGTCCCCACCCGGCGGAAGCTCTTTTATCTCCTTCATATCCGCCCAAATCGCCGATACAAATCGGGAAATCCGGCCATTTCCACGGCTCCGCCTCCGGCAAGACGCCTGCGGGCCGGACTGACAGTGCCCGGTCATCTGTCAAAACTCAATCCGCAGCCGGCAGAGGGCCACCTGAGCCTTGGGGAAGGTGCGCTCCGTGTCCCCTATGGCGATGGTGATGTCCCCCCCCTGATAGCCCCGCAGCACGCCGGCAAACTCCTTCCGGCCATCCTGCGCCTTGTAGAGCTTTACCAGCACGGGGCTGCCCATAAACTTCTCAAAGTCCCCGGGCCGCTTCAGCGCCCGCTCCGCCCCAGCGGAGGAGACCTCGAAGGTGTAGCTCCCCTCGATGGGGTCCGCCGCGTCCAAGAGATCGCTGACCACCCGGCTCACCGCCTCACAGTCCCGGATGTCCACGCCGCCCTCCTTATCCAAATAGAGCCGCAGATACCACTGCCCCGCCTCCCGGACATACTCCACGTCCCACAGCGTACAGCCAGCCTCCTCCACGGCCTTTGCCGCAAGGTCCGCAACCAGCTCTGTGACCTTCGCCATAGATGTCCTCCGATCTGTCTTTCCAAAATTAGGAAAATTTGTGCCGTCGTTTCAAGTCAAGAAAAAGAGCGGACCCATGGCCCACTCTCGCTTCCAATGCTCCGAACTACAGGTAGCTTACCACAAAAAGGCGAGAAAAGCAAGTCTTTCTTTTTGGCTTGCCGGGTTTTTTTGCACCCATTGGTCCATTTTTCGCCTCCAAATGCCCCTGATGGTCCCGCCAGCCGGATTCGACACCCCGCCGCCGCCGGGGGCCTCCCCCTGTCAAAGGGGCCAAAAGTGCCCCCATCCATGGCTGCCGGCACAAAAATAAAACGCATTTGCGCCTTGCGGCAGGGAAAAGGGAATGCTATACTCTTATTATCATCAGCAGAAGCCTGTCCTTGTCAGAGCGCCGCTCTGCCGCGATAAAAAAGGAGGTCCCCTCTTTGGAAAAAATCTACGTCACCGGCCACCGGAACCCGGATACCGACTCCATTGTCTCCGCCATGGCCTACGCCGCTCTGCGCAACGCCGTAGGCGACCGGGAGTACACCGCCGCCCGGCTGGGCCACATCAGCGACGAGACGAAGCTCATCTTAAAGCGCTTTGGCTTTGAGCCGCCCCTCTTTCTCACCAACATCCGCACCCAGGTGCAGGACTTGGACTTCGACACACCCCCCATCCTCCACGAGGCCCTCACCATCAACCGGGCTTGGTCGGTGATGGAGACAGACCGGCACCTGTCCTCCATCCCCATCGCCGACGACGACGGGCACTTGGTGGGGATGCTGACGGCGGGGGATGTGGCGGAGTACGACATGCGCACCATCACCAACCCCGTTTTAGAGGATGTGCCCATCTTCAACATCCTTGGCGTCCTGGAGGGGGAGCTGCTCAACGAAACGGCCCACGTGATCAACGCCATCTCCGGCCGGGTGGTCATCGCCCAGCCCTTGGCCATCGACCAGATCCCCTTCAAGGGGGAGAACACAGTGCTGATCTGCGGCCAACAGCCGGACATCATCCGCTCGGCGGTGGCCTCCGGCGTCCACTGCGTTGTCCTCTGTCAGGCAGAGCTCCCCGAGGATCTGCGCCGCGAGGACACGGATACCTGCATCATCTCCACCCCCTACGACGCCTACCAGACGGTGCGGCGCATCTTTCAGGCCCTGCCCATCTCCCGGATCTGCCGGCGGGAGGATCTGCAATACTTCTTCTTGGACGACTACTTGGATGACGTGCAGGAGGTGGTGCTTCAGAGCCGCTACCGGAGCTACCCGGTTTTGAACCGGGAGAACAAGGTGGTGGGGCTCCTCTCCCGCTTTCACCTGATCCGCCCCCGGCGGAAAAAGGTGGTGCTGGTGGACCACAACGAGGCCGCCCAGTCCGTCCCCGGTCTGGATCAGGCGGACATTTTGGAGATCATCGACCACCACCGCTTGGCGGACATCCAGACCGCGGGCCCCATCTACTTCCGCAACGAGCCTGTAGGCAGTACCACCACCATCGTGGCGGGGATGTTTCAGGAGCGGGGCCTGATGCCCTCCAAGAAGCTGGCGGGCCTGATGGCGGCGGCCATTGTGTCGGACACGGTGATGTTCAAATCCCCCACCTGCACCAACCGGGACCGGACCATCGCCCAGCGGCTGGCGAGCCTTGCGGATCTGTCCTTAGACGAGCTGGGCCAAGACATCTTCCGGGCCTCCGTCAGCGAGGACAAGCCGGTGGAGGAGCTGCTGTTCACGGACTTCAAGGAGTTCCACATCGCCGGCCACGACTTCGGCATCAGCCAGATCACCTGCGTGGACTCCCAGCGCCACCTCCAGCGGAAGAAGGAGTTTTTGGAGCTGATGGAGAAAACCCGTCAGGAGCGGGGCTATATCATGATGCTGCTGATTCTCACCGACGTACTCTTAGAGGGCTCCAAGCTCCTCTACTGCGGAGACGAGGACCTGTTCAACCACGCCTTCCACACCGAGCTCAAAAACAGCGAGGCCTTCCTCCCCGGCGTCATGTCCCGCAAAAAGCAGGTAGTCCCCCTGCTGTCGGCTCTGTGGGGATAGGCGTTTGCGCTCTCACTCGAAATCTGCTGGGTCCGGGGCGACCCCCCGTCCCCAAAAAGGAAGGTAAACTACGATGGAAATTTCAAAAATTCTCTCCACTGTGGACCACACCCTTCTGTCAGTGGACGCCGCTTGGCCGCAGGTGGAGGCCGTCTGCGCCGACGCGGTGCGCTATGGGTGCGCCAGCGTGTGCATCGCTCCGGGGTTTGTGGCCCAAGCCGCGGACTATCTCCACGGACAGCTTCCCATCTGTACCGTGATCGGCTTCCCCAACGGCTACGCCACCACCGCCGCCAAGTGCTTTGAGACCGAGGACGCCCTAAAAAACGGCGCCCAAGAGATTGACATGGTCATCCGGGTGGGCTGGGCCAAGGAGGGCCAGTACAACCGGGTGCTGGAGGAGATCCGCGCCGTAAAGGCCGTCTGCGGGTCCAATATCCTAAAGGTTATCGTGGAGACCTGCCTCCTCACAAAGGAGGAGAAGATCGCCCTATGTCAGGTGGTGTCCGACTCCGGGGCGGAGTTTATCAAGACCTCCACCGGCTTCGCCGGCGGCGGGGCCACCCGTGAGGACGTGTCTCTGTTCGCCAAACACATCGCCCCCCGCGTAAAGATCAAGGCCGCCGGCGGCATCGCCTCCCTCACCGACGCCGAGGACTTTCTGCGCTTAGGGGCTGCGCGGTTGGGAACCTCGAGAATTGTGCGGGAAATCAAAAACCGAGAAAGCAGCACTATGCAGCATAATTAGGAACGAGGAATTGGGAATTTCCCCTATAGATAGTTTTCCATTCCATTCAAATCTCTCGCCGCAGGCGACACCTCAATTCCTAACATCTAATTCCTAATTCAAAAAGAAGGGAAGGTGCCACTATGTCAACTCCTCACAACTCCGCCAGGATGGGGGACTTTGCCAAGACCGTCCTCATGCCCGGGGACCCGCTGCGCGCTAAGTTTATCGCGGAGACGTTCCTCACGGACCCGGTGCTGGTGAACAATGTCCGGGGGATCCAGGGCTACACCGGGACCTACCGGGATGTGCGCGTCAGCGTGATGGCCTCGGGGATGGGGATTCCCTCCATGGCCATCTACTCCACCGAGCTGTACAGCCAGTACGCTGTGGAGAACATCATCCGCATCGGCTCCGCCGGGGCCATCAGTGAGCGGCTGAAGCTCCGGGACGTGGTAGCCGCCCAAGGCGCCTGCACCAACTCCGACTTTGCCGCACAGTACCGCCTGCCGGGGACCTTCGCCCCCATCGCGGACTTCACGCTCCTTGAGACCGCCGTAGCCGCCGCCCGGGAGATCGGCGTGGAGATGCCGGTGGGCAACTTGGCCTCCACCGACAACTTCTATGCTGCCGACGGCCGCACCAAGGAGTGGGGCCGGATGGGGGTCCTCGCGGTGGAGATGGAGGCCGCGGGCCTCTACTGCGTGGCCGCCGCCCACGGCAAGCGGGCCCTGGCCCTGTGCTCCATCAGTGACCACCTGATCACCGGCGAGGAGCTCCCCCCCGAGGACCGCCAGCTCACTTTCACCACCATGATGAAAATCGCCTTGGAAACCGCGGTAAAAATGGAAACCAAATAGGACGCAGCAAGGCGGGGCCTCCCCAAAGGAAGGCCCCGCCTTGCTGCCAAAAACCACTCCTAATCACTCATTCCAAAACCATCTCCCCGCGAACCACCTCATACGGCCGCTCCTTCACCGGGCTCTCTCCGGCAAACTCGGCAAACTGGTCCACAAACCGCTCCGGCGCATCCATGGCCGAGAGAAGCTGCTCCAGCGCGGTCCGCAGAGCGATGGCGTCATGGTGGATCAGATAGGCCGGCGTCACACGGCCCTGGAAGACGCCCTTGGGGTACTTCTTCCCCTCCACATCCATATAGGTCCGCTTGTCCGCCACATGGAAAACCGCCCGCCGGCGCTGGTCGTCCAAATACAATAGGAGGAAGCGCCCCTCCTCCTGCCGGAGAACCACATACCGGCCCTCACTCCAGCGGAGGCACAGGGCGGTCAGCCGCCCCTGTACGGCGTTCACCAAGGCCGCCTGCACCCGATCCCGGTTGATATTGCCGATGGGCAGGCGCTCCGCCTCCCCCGCGGCGTCCAAACAGGCGATCTCCTCCGGGTAGCAGGCGAGGTAGAATTTGTCCCCCAAGCGGTTGCGGCACCGCTCCAGCGGGAAGCCCCCCAATAGGAGCTTATCCAAGTTGTACTTGTGCCGCCCGTGGCACATGGCCGCGGCATAACTCCAGATCCGCCCCGCGTGGAGCTGGATGCCGTTGGGCCAGCCGGCCTGGGAGAATACGGTATCCAAGTGCCGGCGGATGGTGGCAAAGCTTTGATGGACATCGTGGCCGGAGAGCCGTCCCTGCCGGAAGGGGACAAAGGACGCGCTGTCGGCATCCAGGTCCCAGTACAGCTCCGGCCTAGCGATGAGGGCGTAGGTCTGGGCGTCCTTGTCGTCGAAGTACAGGCAGGCGTACCCATTGCTCTCCCGAAGGAACACCAAGGACCGGCGGGCCTCATATCCATAGAGGCCGCTGAAGGCAAAGCTGGTGGGCCAGCTCAGCTCCAGACGCCGCACCCGCCCGGCGGCGAAGTGGAGGAAGAGCCCCTGCAGGGCCTCCCTTGTCACCTCCGCCTCCAGTAGCGCCCGGGGCATATCCGTCCCCGGACGGCCCGGCTCCTTGGCGATGGCCATAAAGTCCGGATCGGCATACACCGCCGCGGGCAGGTTCTCCAAGCGGTCCAAGTGGATGCCAACAGGGGAGACGGCATCGGAAAGAAGCTGCTCCGCCAACGCCGCCGCCTCCTCCACACTCTGGACGTTTTCATAGGTCTCCTCCCCTTGGCCCCTGCGCCCGGCGAAGGTCTGCTCGAAGAACCAGAGCAGCCGGTTCTCCGGCCCGTAGCTGCACCCTAAAAGCCGCTCCGCGTCCTCCCGGAACCACTCGCAGGGCATTGTCTCCGTGTCCATGGGCGTCCCGTTCTGGTCATAGCAGACCCACAGCCGACAGACGGAGCCGGCGAGACAGGCGGCGATCCGCTCCCGCAGCTCCTCCGGGGCGGCGGTGTCCCGCAGCCGGCGGGAGAGTTCCCTTCGAACCTCCTCAATCTGGTCCTCATAGGCCGCAGTGATGGGCAGCAGCAGGAGAAATAGGTCCCCGTCGGCCGCCTCCAGCAGCAGCTCCCAAGAGAGCACCGGACGGCAGAGCAGCTCCCCGTTCAGAAGGAAGTCCACATGCCGCAGGTGGAAGCGGAGGGTGATCTCCTCCCCGTCCACAGTGCAGGTGAGGCACTTGGGCTGGGGGACCTCCGTCTCCGAGCCCAAAAACCGCCGGCTCCACTCCATATGGTAGGAAAAGTCCTGCCTCAGCAGCCCCAGTAGGGATATGCCGCTCTCCCGGTCCCGGGCGGTGTAGAAGGCGGTGTTGATCCAGTGGCGGAAGAAGGGGCGGCAGGAGAGGGCGGGGATCTCCTCCGGAGCCGGGGCGTTCCGATCCTCGTTGTCCCGGTCCAGCCGGGCCCGCTTCTCCTTCATGGCCTCCGCCCGCTCCACCACCTCTTGGGCACAGGGGGCCTCCGGATGGGCGGTGTAGAAGCCGATAATCTTTTGGAGGAAGCCGCCGCACCGGTCCTCATCCACCCAAGTGCTCAGCAGGTTCTCCTCCACAAACTTCCGGTTTAAGAGGGCCCGCTGAAAGTCCTCCCGGGCAAAGAAGGCCTCCGTCTCCGCCCGATCCCGCTCCGGGTCGCTGCCCGAGCGCTTATAGCAGCCGATGGCGTAGAGGGTAAAGTCGGACTTGAGCTGGCGGAAGTTTTCCGCGCTCTCCCCGGCGATCCCCGGCAGACGCGCCAGCACGATCTCCCGCAGCTCCCCATAGAGCACCTTGGGCCGGCCCATAAGGGCGCTTTTCAAATCCAGTTTCTCCCAAGCGATCCGGTAGAGCTCCTCCGGCAGCTCCTGTGTCTGGTAAAAGTGGGTAATCAGTCTCAGCCCCGCCGGGTGCCGCTCACAGTCCGTGGGCTCCCTTGCGGTGCACTTCTCCCTCAGATAGGCCAGAACGTACCGCCCTAAAATGCGGCTGGCCTCCCCAACGGCCCCGTTCTCCCAGCTCCCCAGCCCGCTCAGATACACCAGCCGGCGGTACTCGATAAAGCTGGTTCGGATGGCCAGCTCGTTCCCTTGGCTCCGTTTGGGCACCACCCCCTTTTCCGCCAAGGAGAGGATGTACCCCAGCCCGTCAAAGTCCGCCCCCCAGCTGACCCGAAAGCTGATCTCCTCCCGCTCCCGGCTGGAGTCGGGGCCCGCATAGATCTGCTTCTCGCCGAAAATCCCATAGACGGCGTAGAGCCAGTTCAGCATCTCCCGAGGCGGCGGCTGCTCACAGCTCTCGGCGCAGGAGAGCAGCAGCTGGGCAAACCGCCGCTCCCGATAGACCGACAGAAAGTCCGGTGAGGTGAAGTAGTTCAGCCAAGCCTTGGCGTCCCTTCTCTGTTTCCCGCTGTAGAGGGCTTGAAAGGCAGTCACCGCCGGATGGCCGGCGCAGATATTGGGCCCCTCCGTCAGAGGGACCGTCCGGACAGGTTTTTTTGCCGGAGGGACCGCCGCCAAGGGGGCCTCCCCGCGCTCGAAACTCGTTTTTTCTCTTCTCTCAGAGGTATACGGCAGATGGTTTTCCATAGTTGGGCGTTCCTCCCCGTCAATTTTAGTGGGATGTGCGGCTTTCCTTTGACAGCCGGCAGGCTGCGGAGATCCCTCATCCGGCAGGTTCCCCTCCGCAGAGGGCGCACCGTCTCTACTCCACAAATGACTGGCTCAAAATAAAAAACTCCTCCTGACTTGGCCGCCAAGCCTTCTCCAGCGGCTCCAAGGTGTCATCGTACCGCTGGGCCGCCTCCTCATCAATGGCCATCGCCAAGCTGTGGCGATAGACCCGCCGTCTCCCATCCAGCGTGCCGGGGCGAAGCTCCTTGACCAGCATCGCCGCCGGAAATCTTCCGTCCTCCGCGCACACGTTGAACCGCTTACAGCACCGAAACCCCACGCCCACATAGTTCGCGGGGCTGCCCAATATGACAATCACATCGTGCCCCAGCTCCGCCGCCCGGCGGAAGGAGTGCTCCATCAGCTGCCGCCCATAGCCCCGCCGCTGGTGCTCCGGCGCAATGGAGACCGGGCCGAAGGTGACAGCCTCCCGTACCGCCCCGGCCTCATCTGTCAGGGTGGATCTCGTGTACATGATGCTTCCAATGACCTCGCCGTTCAGCTCGGCCACAAAGTTCAGTTCCGGGAGGAAATCCGGGTGCCCGCGCATGGCGCGGATTAGATAATGCTCAAAGCATCCCGGCATATATTGGTTATAAAACGCCCGCCGGGTCATGCCCTCCACAGCTTGGCGGTCCCGCTCCTCCTCACGCCGTATCATCAGCATAGCCGCTGTCCTCCTAAGACCGTAATATTCCCGCCGCAAAACCGCGATCTCCTCTGTCAGCCTTGGTACGCCTATTTTAGCACCGATTTTCACGGGGTTCAAATCATTTTTCATCGGTCACGGCTTTTTGTCTTGCATCTTCCCCCCGATTCTGCTATGATAGCCCCCGGTGAGTTCGTAACCATCCTCACCCACCCGCCCCGCGCGGAGAAAAAACAAAACTAAGGAGAATACACACATGAGAGAAACCAAATCCCCCGCCCGCGCCCTGTGTCAGGGGGCGCTGATCGCCGCCATGTATGTGGCGCTGACGTACTTAGCCGCCCAGTTCGGCCTGTCCTCCGGCGTGATCCAGCTGCGTCTCAGCGAGGCGCTGTGCGTCATGCCCATCTTTACCGCCGCCGCCATTCCCGGCTTGGCCTTGGGGTGCCTTTTGGCCAACGCCCTCACCGGCGCGGTGGTGCTGGACGTGGTCGTGGGCGCCATTGCCACGCTGATCGGGGCCGTGGGCACCTACCTGCTCCGCCGTCGCCCCCTGCTGGCCCTGCTGCCCCCCATCGCCGCCAACACCATCATCGTCCCTTGGGTGCTCCGCTACGGCTATGGAATGCCCGACGCCATCTGGTACATGATGGGCACCGTAGGCGCCGGAGAGGTGCTGTCGGTGGGCGTGCTGGGCTTTCTGCTCTACCTGTCCCTCCGCCGCCATGCGGCCCAGCTGGCGTAAGATGTTTTGACCCTCAGGGCGCCAATGCAGTATCGACGTACACCTCCAGACGGATTCTCTCTGGAGGTGTACGTTTTTTGTGCGGAAAATCCCCCATAGGGAAGGAAACTTTTCAGAGGCCCCATGCGTCTATTCTCATAGAAGCCCCGTCATCCCTCTCGACCTCAATACTGACAGAAAAGGAGAACCGCGCATGAAAAAGAAACTGGCAGCTTTGACTCTGAGCAGCCTGATGCTCTGCGCTCTCGGCATCCCCGCGATGGCGGCGGACAACACCCTCCTCCCCGACAGTGAGCTCTGCTACGGCGAGGTGATGGAGTGCCGCGCCGACGAGGACGGCTCTCTCACCGCCCTCCTCCTGAAGTCCCCCAAGGGCGGGGAATATGTGATGAACCTATCCGATCAAACCGTCTGGATCGACAGCGGCCGCCAGACCGCCAGCGACCCGGCCACCCTGCAGGTGGGGGAGCGGGTCTATGTGTACCATAGCCCCATCTCCACCCGCTCCCTCCCACCCCAGTCCCCCGCCTTTGCCGTGGTGCGCAACGTACCCGAGGACACCTCCTGCGCCCGGTATATCAAAGTGGAGGCCTTAGCGGAGCAGGAGGGAACCCTCCGCGTCACCACAGGCAACGGGGGGATGCACCTCTTTATTGACAGCCAGACCCCCCTCTCCGCCTACGGGACAGACGCCCCGGCGGCACTATCGGACATCCGGGCCGGGGATCATATCATGGCTTGGTATGACGTGGTAGCCCTGTCCTACCCCGGTCAGGCCCGCCCTGTCCACGTCATGGTGCTGGCGGGGACCGGTGACGCCGCGCCGCTGACCCGCGCCGCCTTCGCCTCCCTCCTCCACGCCGCCAAGGGCAGTCCCGCGGCGGACTACGCCATGAGTTTCAGCGACGTGCCGCAGGACGCCCCCTATGCCGAGGCAATCCGCTGGGCAGCCGGCGAGAAGCTCCTCAGCGGCTATGCCGACGACCGCTTCTGTCCCGACAAACCCCTCACCCGGGAGCAGCTGTCTGTCGTCCTATGGCGGCGCTCCGGCAGTCCCATGCTGATGGACTACCCCGGCCTGACCGGCTACAGCGACGCGGGAGAGATCGCCCGCTTCGCCCAGCCCGCCCTATCCTGGGCCCACCAGCGGGGCCTGCTCCCCGCCGGAGACCGCTTAGGCCCCAAGGACGCTGTGACCTCAGCGGAGGCGGAGGCCATGATAGCCGCCCTCGACAAATAACAGCGGAGCCCGCCGCACCAAAACGAAAGCCAAAAGGCGCCCAGAGAGAATCCCGCTCTCCGGGCGCCTTGCCTATTCATCTATACCCCGGTCAAATCGAAGTCCGGCGTGTACTCCCGGCGGGCGGCCTCGATGTCCTGGGTGTAGCCGGCGGTGATGCCTACGCTCTCCATGTAGGCCCGCGCCGCCCTCAGCTCCGCCCCGGTGATCCGCCGGGCGAGAAGGCCCTCCGCCCCCGGCTGGGGGGTATACTGGGCCATCAGGGAGAAGAGCACCGTCCCCGGCGGGAAGGTGCGGGCCACGTAGTCCAGCACCGCCTTGGTGTTCTCCAACGCGCCGGGGAGGAGCAGGTGCCGGATCAGCACCCCCCGCCGGAGGAGGCCGTCCTCCCCCAGCTCATAGGGCCCGGTCTGCCGGACCATCTCCTCAATGGCGGCGGCAGCAACCGCAAAATAGTCCGGCGCGCCGCTGTACCGCCGGGCCAAGGCGCCGTCGGCATACTTCAGGTCCGGCAGGTAGATCTGGACCCGCCCCTTTAGGGCGCGCAGGGTCTCCGCCCGTTCGTAGCCGCCGGTGTTCCAGACCACCGGCACGCCAAGGGGCTCCCGCAGCGCCTCCCCAATGGCGTGGGCGAAGTGGGTGGGGGAAACCAGATTGATATTGTGGGCCCCTTGGGCGATGAGGGAGCGGAAGATCTCCCGAAGGCGCTCCACGGAGACGATTTTGCCCAAATGGCCGCGGCTGATCCGGCCATTCTGGCAGAACACGCAGCCCAAGGGGCAGCCGGAGAAGAACACCGCGCCGCTGCCTTGGGTACCGCTGATGCAGGGCTCCTCCCAGTGGTGGAGCGCCGCCCGGGCCACCACCGGCAGGGACGGCATACCACAGCGGCCGTCACCATGTGTCTCGGTGCGCGGCGCGGCACAGAGTCGTGGACAGAGGGTGCAGAGCATAGGACACCTCCGCTTTTTTGAGATAGGAGATATTTTTAAGCGCTGAGAGTGGAGATAAAACGCGGCGATAAAATCAGGGGAGAGGCCTCAGGAATGGTGGTGTCCGGCCCACCGTCCTCCGGCTTCCGGAGCGGTCCGCTCCCACAGGGATCGTTTTGTTATCATAGCATACTTTTGCCCACTTTGCAATTTATCGTTTATGCTGCTGTGCGTACGATTCCTTGATCCTTCATCAAAATAATACTCGGGCAGTTATCCACGGTGGATAACTGCCCGATAGAACTAAATTCATATATTTCTCCGCCGATGCCACTCATTCCAAAACGCGATATAGCCATCACGGCTGAAGGGATCCTCTGGTATCTTTTTGGGCGAACACAATTGATAGTATCCCTCAATCTTGTCTGCAAACCGACATACCTCTTGTCTGTACGCCTCCAGCGGGACGGTCTCCGCTCTTCCGCTTTCCAAAATCAGAACAACATCTTTTCCGCTGTGCTTGATTGTCCAATCTATTCCATTACCACAGCCGCTGATTGTCACATTTTCAAGTTTTGCATCGGGAACATAAAAGTGTCCGCAGCAAGGAAGCATCTGATTGTCCTCATAGATAATATGATCCTCTGTCAATGTTTTGAGCAGATACAGCGCCGTCGCGCTGACTGTACAATCATATTCCAGCTTTTCTTTGCCAATATAGACGACGGCATGACCGTGTAAGCATAAATCCTCGGGGTTATCCGCACTCCCATCAATCCAATATAATTCTGTTGCGTCAATCAGAAATTTTGCCATTTGCTTTTCACCTCAGCTTCCGATCCGCCGCTTTGATTATATCATAGAAAATCCTGTGGTTCAATCTCCAATCAATGAAATCGCCAACGTAAGAATACCACAACACAAAAAGTAAAATGGGATCGAAATGCGCATTGTCAGCGAGGGCGGGATGTGGTAAGATGAAGAAAAAGCTGTACTAAGGAGGCCGCCTTATGAACCTTGCTCTCTTGCTGGAGTACCTGCGCCCCTATGACGAGTGCCGCGTCCTTGGCCGGCCCTTCTCCGCCGGCTCCTGTGACGGGGAGCTGATCGCCCTCACCCGGCGGGGGGAGGCGGTGTGCCTCCACCTGCTCCAGTATGACAGCACCTACAGCGAGCGCCTCGCCGAGGCGGACGAGACGGTCTGGGAGGAGCCGGCGCTGCCGCCGGCCACCCGGCGGGAGAGTATGCGCCAGGAGCGGCGGGAGGTGGCGCCGGTGCTGGCGGTGGAACACGCCAAGGCACTCCGGTGGGGGGAGGTACGGCTGGAGATCGCCGGGTCGGAGTACGGGGTGATGGCGGAGAACGATGTGCCCTCCCTTCTCCTCCTGTCCGCCTTCCTGCGGGAGGGATGGCGGCCCCAAGCCCCGCTGGAGGAGGCGGCGCTGGAGCGGTGCGCCCTCAGCCGGATGGAGCTGCGCTGTGACGCCCTCCCCGACCTGCCCGAGGGCGCGGCGGTGACGCTGGAGCCCGGTGAGACCACCGAGACCTACCTATCGGAGGTCCCCGTGACGCTGACGGCGGGGACGATGGACCTGACGCTGCCCTTCGGCGGCGACGGGGGGACCCACACCGCCTACCTCCGGCGGATGGTTATCTCCGATGTCTGGGAGGAGTACCGCGCCCTCTTCCGCGCCCACCGGAGCCGGGAGGGGCTGACGGCGGCGGATATGGCCGCCATCGACCGCAGCGAGCAAAACCTCTTGGCGCTGCTGCCGGAGGTCTGCCCGGAGGGGATGGGCCTGCCCACGGTGGAGTACGAGATTGCCGGCGGGGAGGACATCTCCTTGGACCTCTGGAGCCAAGAGGCGCTGGATGGTCCGGTGCAAAGCGGCGGCAGCGGTGCGCTGCTGTTTATGGCCAAGCCCGAGGAGAAGACCGGCCCCCACGGCCTGCCCCTCAAAGCCTGCGTCCTCCAGCACCCCTGCCCCTTGGACACCCAGGCCGTGGAGGCGGAGCTCTTCCGCTGGCACAGGCGGACGGTCCATCCCTCCATCGTCCTATGAACAGATTGAAGCGCGTCTATGTGGAGATCACCAACCGCTGTAACCTCCGCTGCTCCTTCTGCCCCGGCACCCGGCGTCCCCTCCGGGACATGACCGCGGCGGAGTTCGCCCTGCTGGCCGGTCGTCTGCGCCCCTACGCGGACTACTTCTGCCTCCACGTCATGGGGGAGCCCCTGCTCCACCCCCAGCTAAGGGAAATTTTGAGCATCTGCGCCGACTTAGGGGTCAAGGTCATCATCGTCACCAACGGCGTCCTGCTGCCCCGGCAGGGGGACACCCTGCTGTCCGCCTCCGCCCTCTACAAGCTCAGTGTGTCTCTGCACAGTATGGAGGGCAACGGCGCGGGGGATCTGACCGCCTACCTCTCCGGGGTCTGGGGCTTTGTGTCCCAAGCGGCCCGCCAAGGGATCATCTGCGCCCTGCGCCTGTGGAACATCGGGGGCGCCGACGCCCGCAACGGGGAAATATTAGACTATCTGGCCCAAAAATCCGGCATCCACCCCCTCGCCTGCCCCCAGCCCCGCCAAGGGAGCTGGCGTCTCTCACAGGGCCTCTACTTGGAGCAGGCGGAGCGTTTCGACTGGCCGGACCTCACCGCCCCCGCCTCCGGCGCCTCCTTCTGCCGTGCCCTCCGGGACCAAGCGGCAGTCTTGGCAGACGGCACCGTGGTCCCCTGCTGCCTGGATCACGAGGGCGACATCCCCTTAGGCAGTCTCTTCAGCAGCTCCCTCCCGGAAATCCTGCGTACCCCCCGCGCCCAATCTCTCTACAACGGCTTCACCCGCCGTTGCCCCACCGAGGAGCTCTGCCGCCGCTGCGGCTACGCCACCCGCTTCGGCCAATAATTTTTTGTGGTATCCCCACTCTCAAACAAAGGAGGCCCCCCATGCCCCTCCCTCTCCCCCCCATCGCGCCGCCTCTTCTCGCTTGGTACGACACCCACAAGCGCACGCTGCCTTGGCGCGGCGCTCAAGACCCCTACAAGATCTGGGTCTCCGAGATCATGCTCCAACAGACCCGCGTGGCGGCAGTGATCCCCTACTACCACCGCTGGATGGAGGCCCTCCCCGATGTGGCCGCCCTGTCGGCGGTGGAGGAGGACCGGCTGATGAAGCTGTGGGAGGGCCTTGGCTACTACAGCCGGGCCCGGAACCTGCAAAAGGCCGCCAAGGTCATCATGGACGACTTCGGCGGCCTCTTCCCCCGGACCTATGAGGCACTTCTGACCCTCCCCGGCGTGGGGGACTACACCGCCGGGGCGGTGGCTTCCATCGCCTTTCACCAGCCGGTCCCCGCGGTGGACGGCAACGTGCTGCGGATCGCCGCCCGCCTGTCGGCGCTGCGGGATGACGTGATGGACCCGGCGGTGCGCAAGCAGATCCGCGCCATGGTCTGCGCCGTCCTGCCCCCGGACCGTCCCGGCGCCTTCAATCAGGCCCTGATGGACCTGGGAGCCACCGTCTGCCTCCCCCACGGCTCCCCCCTCTGCGCCCAGTGCCCCCTGTCGAACCTCTGCGCCGCCCGGGCAGACGGCACAGCGGGGGAGCTGCCGGTGCGAAAAAAAAAGCCCCCCCGCCGCGTGGAGGAGCTGACAGTATACCTGCTCTTCTCCCAAAACCGGGTGGCCCTGCGGCGGCGGGAAACAGGGGGCCTTTTAGGGGGCCTGTGGGAGTTCCCCCATGTCCCCGGCACCCTCGACGAGGCGGAGGCCGGCGCCCCGCTGGCAGCTTGGGGACTGCGCCCCATCGACTGGCAGCGGCGTATGACGGCCAAGCACATCTTCACCCATGTGGAGTGGCGCATGACCGGATACTTCGCAGAGGTACAGGGGACGGGAGAGGGACTGACCTTTGCGGAGAAAGGGGATCTGGCACAGTACGCCATCCCCTCCGCGTTCGGGAAGTTTTTAGAAGAAATAGAAGCTCAATTAGGAATTAGGAGTTAGGAATTTCCCCCATCGAAAGGCGTCCATTCTGTTCAAATCTGTCCGGCTCCGCTGGACACCACCATTCCTAATTCAAAAAGGGAGGAAGAAAGATGTTCTGTGTGAAATGCGGGGGTCCGCTGGCGGAGGATGCGCGGTTTTGTTTCAAGTGCGGCGCGGCATCGGAAGAAGGGATGCCGCAGGGCGCGGCGGTACAGCCGGCTATCCAGATGCCGGTGAGCGATACTTCGTCCTCCCCCCGGCGGTGGGAGAGGAAGACCATTCTCTGGCTGCTGGCGGTTATTTTGGTTGTGGGCGGTTATTTTGTCTATCAGCGGTATCTGAAACCGGAGGTGCGGATTGAGCACACTCTCACGGAGTTTGTCAACGCGGCGAACCGCAGCGATATCAACGGTGTGCTGGCCTGCTTTGACCCGACCTACACCAAGCTGCTCCAAGGGGCGCTGGACCTTATCGGCGAGGCTGTCGGCTATGACCTGAGGGATTCCTTTTCGGGTTTAGCGGATATGGCCTTCTATTACGCCCAGCACGGCGGCGAATCCCCCTCGCCGCCCCTGTCCTACACCCTCAACTATGTGCGATTCTACGGCTCGGATTTCGCCGATGTGTCCATCACTCTGCGCAGGGGGATCGGCCCCAACACGGAGGCGGAGACGGTGATGGTGGGGATGGTAAAAAAGGGGGCCAAGTGGTACTTTAACGGCAAGGGGTTCTTCTGGTAGCAATAAGAGGAGGCCGGCAGCAGAGCTGCCGGCCTCCTCTGTACTATCTATAAGTGCGGCAGAGGGCCTTTTTCAGCCGGAAAACGCCCCATAGAGGCGCCCCCTACAGCTCGCCTATCCCACGACCTCCTGCAGCGCGGCGGTGAAGTCCGCCAAGAACCGCTTCTGGGTGGACTCGTCTATGCACTCGAAGGAGAGGTAGGGATTCAGATCCTCCAGCTCCATCAAAAGCAGCGTCCCCTCCCTTGTCCGGCAGGCATCAACGCGCTGGATGCCGTAGCGGATGTCGTTCCAGCCGATGAAGGTGCGGGCGAAGGCCAAGTCCGCCTCCGTGGGGCTGTAGGGCTCCAGAACCCACCGGCGGGTCTTGTCCGGAGCGTACATGGCGTACTCAAATTTGTTGTTGATGAAGTAGAAGGAGACCTCATAGACGAAGTCCACCGTCGGCTGGATCAGGGTATCCCGGCCGGGGAGCCGCACTTGGGCCAGCTGGGCCGGGTCCAAAAATTTCAGACCGATGGAGTCCGCCCCATTTTTGGGCTTGATGGCGTAGCTATCGCAGGCCGGGAGCTTATGCAGCTCCGCCATGGTGTCCACGGTGGGGATCACCGGATAGCCGACGGCGGTAAGATCCACCAGATACTGCTTCCCCGCCATATCGCCCTTGCCGGTAAACTCATTGAAGATGGGGAGCCGCCTCTCCCGTACCCGCCGCTTGAAGGCGTTGAAATCCTCCTGATAGAAGATCACCGAGCCGGTGTTGCGAAAGACGATCAGATCCGCCGAGGCCTCAAATCCTTGGCTCTGCCGGGGGTGGCAGAGGGCGATGTCAAAGTAGTTTCTCAAATGCTCGGTGACAATCAAATCCTCCTCCCGATACTTGCGCCCAACAGCGTGGTAGTAGAGGTCGGTGAGATAGAGCAGCTTTTTCATGGCGATACCCATCCTTTTGATCATTTTTGCCTATCGTACCACATCTGCAGCCCTCTGGCAAGGCCTATGCTCTCACTCCACGCGCCAGTAGGCCACACTGTAGGGCGGCAGCAGGCTCCCGCCGCCAAAGTCGTGCATCCCGCCGGAGAGCAGTTCCCGCGCCCGCCCCGCTTGGGCATCAAAGTGGGCAGTAAAGGGCTCCCCGTCGGCATTGACAGCCACCAGAACCCGCTCCCCCTCTGCGCACCGCTCAAAAATGATCTGCCGGTTGGTCAAAAGCACATTCCGATAGCTGCCGTACTGCAAGGCCCGGCTCTGCCGCCGGGCGGCGGCGCAGGAGGCGATAAACGCCGTTATCTCATTGGAGACAGGGACCTCCACCGCCGGACGCAGGGCGGCGTCTCCGTCGCTCTTCCGCCCCTGCATCCCCCACTCGCTGCCGTAGTAGACCGCCGGCACACCGGGCATCCCGAAGAGCATCCCATAGGCGGGCAGCAGATGGGCGCCGTTCTGCAGCTTGCTGGCGATCCGCTCCACATCGTGGTTGTCGAGGAAGCTCAACAGATGCCGCCCCCGGTAGAGGCACCACTGCTCCGGCCCAAACTGGCGCTGGAGGCTGTGCCCAATCTCAAAGAGGTTCATGGAGTTAAACGCCGACCACAGCCCCTTATAGCACTCATAGTTGGTGACACTGTGACAGGCGTTGTCGTTCATCCACCGGTTGTAGTCCCCATGAAGGGTCTCCCCCAAGAGCCAGAAGTCCGGCTTCACCGTCTCCGAGAAGCGGCGCAGCCGCTGAAGATACTCCGGGGACAGGCAGTAGGCCACATCCAAGCGCAGCCCGTCGATGCCGAACCGCTCCACCCAGGAGCGAATGGCGGCAAACTGGTGCTCCACCACCGCGTCATTCCAGAGGTTCAGCTTCACCAGCTCAAAGTGCCCCTCCCACCCCTCGTACCAGAAACCGTCGTTATAGTTGCTGTTGCCGTCAAAGCTCAGATGGAACCAGTCCTTATAGGGGCTGTCCCACCTCTTCTCCTGCACATCCCGAAAGGCCCAAAACCCCCGCCCCACGTGGTTAAACACCCCGTCAAAGAGCACACGCAGCCCAGCGGCGTGAAGGGCGTCACAGACCTTCCTCAGATCCTCCTCCGTCCCCAGGCGCCTGTCCACGGTAAAATAGTCCCGCGTGTCATACCCATGGCGGTCGCTCTCAAAAAGAGGATTAAAGAGAACGGTATCCGCCCCCATACCCTTAATGTGCTCCACCCAGTCCAGCACCCGCAGAATGCGGTGGCTCTCCACCCCATCATTCTCCTCCGGAGCCCCGCACAGCCCCAACGGATAGATCTGATAAATCACAGCTTCATGATACCACATAATACCTCCTCGGCCCTCAGGCCACCACTGATTATTTTACAACCCCAACAGACTATGGTGAAGAGCGGAGAGCAAGGATGCCGGAGGCCGCCCAAGCGGCCAGATCCAAACCGTCCAGCTCCGCCGGACCCCCTCAGCTCCTAACTCCTAATTCCACTCCTCCACTCCCCCTCCCGAAACAGCCGCCCCACCGTCAAACGGTACTCCGCCGGATCCGTACACCGGCGCAGGGCCCTTGCCAGAGCCGGGTCCTCCTCAAAGAGGTTCAGCAGATAAAACCAGATCTCCTTCATAGGCCGCAGGGCATTCTTCTCGCTGTGGAACGCCTCGCAGCAGGACTGGTACAGCCCATCATGGAAGTCCCTCAGCTCCTCCCGGCCTATGGCGGGCCCTCCCTTGGCCTCCCGGACCAGCGCGGGGTTTCCCACCAGCCCCCGGCCCAGCATCAGCCGGTCCACCGCCGGATGGGTCCGGCGGAACTCCCGGCAGTCCGCTGCCGAGACTATATCCCCGTTGTAGCACAGCGGAGCCCTCGACAGGGGCACGCAGGCGTCAAAGGCCTCCCGGTGGGGTGTCCCCCGGTACAGCTCCGCCTGCACCCGGGGGTGGATCACCAGCTCGCTGAGGGGATAGCGGTTGTAGACCGCCAAAATCGCCTCAAACTCCTCCGGCTCCACCAGCCCCAGCCGCGTTTTGACAGATACCGCCACATCGACATGGGAGAAAACCTCCTCCAAGAACCGGTCCAGCGCCGGCAAATCTACCAGCATCCCGGCCCCCTTCCCCTTGGCCGTCACCGTTCCCGAGGGACAGCCGCAGTTGAGATTCACCTCTTGGTAGCCCATAGCCTTCAGCTCCTTGGCGCACCAGACAAAGTCCTCCCAGCGCCGGGTAAGGATCTGGGGCACCAGAGGCACCCCCTCGTTGTGCTCCGGCAGCACATCCCCCAGCTCCTTTTGGGAGAATACATGGTGCTGATTGGGGGAGAGGAAGGGGGAGAAGTAGCGGTCCACGCCGCCAAAGAACTGCCGGTGCAGCCGGCGAAACTGCCAGACGGTGATCCCCTCCATAGGGGCAAAGTAGTACTGCACATCCTCCACGGCCTACCTCCCCCGGAAGCGGGCAAAGACAAACCGCCCGGATTCGGACAGCTCCCGCTCCCCCCATCCCCCGGACGCCGGCGCGCCGGGGCACAGGGCGGCGCAGAGCGCCAACAGCAGCAGCAAAGAACCCCATCGTCCCATTAAATTTACCTCTCCTTCCCCCCGTCCGCCGGGCGGGCCTTCTGCCATACACACAGCCGTAAACATTGACAGGTTTCAATTATACCGCAAACGCGGGACAAAAGCAACCGACAAGCGCCCCCTGATGCTCAAAAAAACGGGACAGAGCCCGATACGCCGCGGCCCTGTCCCCCGATCCTCTATTTTATCCCTGTCCCTCGGCGGCGGGAAGCTCGCTGCGAAACTGGGCCGGTGTCTTTCCGGTGTACTTTTTGAACAGCACAAAGAAGTATTTGGTATTGCTGTACCCCGCCTGCCGGGCGATCTGCTCCACCGGCTGACTGGACTGCCCAAGGAGCTTGCACACCTTGTCAATGCGCACATGCTGCACTGCGTCGTTGATGGACATCCCCGTCCCCGAGCGGAACTGCCGGCTGAGGTAGCTCTGGCTCATCCCCAGCTGGTCGGCGATCATCTGGCTGCAGCAGTTCTCGTTGTTGTAGAGCCTGTGAATCTCCCGCCACACCGCGTCACAGAGCATGTCCGAGAGATGCTGCTGGGAGGCGGCCTGGGCCTCCGCAATCCGCCTCAGGCGCCCGTCTATGTGCTCCTGCAAGGCGCCGAGGCTGGTGAGGGCGGCGTCGATTGATCCGCCCCCCTCCGCCCCGCACTCCGCCTCCAAGGCGGAGAGCATCTTGTCCACGTAGTGAATCGCGAAGGTGAAGGCGCTGTACCGGTCCCCCCGGATATCCCCCAACAGCAGCAGCCACTTGGCCTGCGCCACCTCCAGCTGTCCCTTCTTCAGCGCGGCCTCCATGGCCGAGACTGTCTCCGGGCAGAAACCGCTGGGCGTATTGCACTCCTTCAGCAGCTCCTGACAGAACACCCTCTGTCCGGGATACAGGAAAGCCAAGCGCTGCAGCTCCTCAATGGCCCGAAAGGCCTCCGTCAGCTGCTTTCCGGAGTAGCAGGGAGTGCTGATAAAGAGGGGGGCGGGGAGCTTTGCCTCCCGCAGGGTGCTGAGGATCTGGCTGCGCCCTATACTGGTGCAGGCGGGAAGGATCAGTGTGGTCTGAAGCTCCCCTTGGGACACCAGCGGCTGCCGCGTCCCGCAGCCGTACCGCAGATGGGCGGAGAGCACCTCCCCCGCCTCCCCCTCCGCCGTCATCAGCACCACCGGCAGGGAGAGGTCCGGCGGAAACACCCCTGTCTGCAGCTCCTGGAGCTTGCGGGTGGCCTCATAGGCCCGATGGCTGGAGAGGAGCTCATTGAACTTCTCCGCCGAGTCCCGTCCCCCCAAATTGGCGGTATCCAAGGCGCGGGAGATGTGGAAGAAGGGGGGCAGGATGTAGAGGAACAGATACAGCAGCAGCGCCAGCACCGCAGCACTGACGGCGGCAAAGACCACCAGCACCACCCGCTGCACCTGAAAGAGGCCGGGAGCCGCCTCCTCCAGCCGGAAGTGCTCCAAATAGTACCACCCGGTCTGATCCAGCAGGTGATAGACCCAGCAGGAGGAGACGAAGAGGGAATCCTCAGGGAGGACATAGCCGCTGCCGCCGCCATCGGCCATGGCCGCCTCAAACAGCTCCCAAGGGGGCAGATCCGCCGCCTCCACCGAGGGGAGCACCACCCGCCCCTCCCCATCCACGATCATGTGCCGCTCCCGGGAGAGGCTGCCCAGAAGCTGCGCCTCGTACCACCTGGCGTTGACATCTATCAGCATGGCGCTGGGGCCGGAGGGCTCCTCGGCATAGAAAAGGAAGGCGTAGTGGACGCTCTGCCCCTCCTGCCGTCTGAAGGGCATCAGATAGGAGTGTCCCTCCGGATGGGACAGCAGCGCCACCGCCTCTTGGTCGTGGAACTGCCCCGCCGGGGCGGAGGCATAGTTGTCCTCGGAGGTAAAGACCATATCCAGCCTCTGGTTGTAGACCATCACACTGTCCACAAAGGCGCTGGAGCTGACAAAGCTGCCCAAATCCCGCTGACCGATGGTCCGCTCCTTCCAAGTGAGGCTCCCGCTGGTGCGCAGGTTGCGGATGGAGGAGGTGTAGAACATCTGCATGGCGGAGGTGCGGATGTTGGCGTTGGTCAGCTCCAGCACCGAGTCCACATAGTTGCCGAAGCTGTCGTTGGCGGCAGTGATGCTCTGGAAGGTGGCGGTGCGGAACTGGAAAAAGAGGAAGAGGAACACGGCCAGAAAAGACAGCAGCAGCAGGATGGAGATCCCCGCGTGGAACAGACGGCTGTGGAGCCGAATGACACTGGCCTCTGTGGGCCGGCTATCTGGCTTCATGACGCATCCTCCTCCCCCCGGCGGGCCTCCCCCGGTATTTTGAGACCATTATACTTGGGGAGGCAAATATCTGTCAACACTTTTCCCACCCCCCTTTGGGACAGGCCTCAGACAGGTTTGAAATTTTGTTTTTTCCCATTTTTCAGATTTCAAACTACCACTTTTTCCGCATATATATTAGGATAGACACGGGAGACGCCCCGGAGGCCCTCGGGCCTTTTCTCCGTCTCCCGCAACACTAAGTAAAGGAAGGTAAGGGAAAAAATGAAGAAGCTATCTTGTCTCTTTCTGGCGATGATCATGGTGCTGTCCCTCTTGGTTGGCTGCTCCGGCGGCAACAACAACAGCAGCAACAACGACCAGAACGACGCCAGCACCCCCGGCGACAGCACTACCGGCAACAACAACACCGAGCAGACCTACTCCGGCAAGGTCATGCTGTACTCCTCCATGCAGGAGGACCAGCTGATGGCCATCAAGGAGGGCTTTGAGAAGAAGTACCCCGGCGTGACCATGGAGTACTACTTCGCCGGCACCAGCAAGGTGGTCACCAAGATCTCCACCGAGGCCCAGGCCGGCCATGTGGACGCCGACGTGATCTGGGTGGGCGACGCCGCCGACTACGTCTCCTTCAAGGAGGAGGGCATCCTCCAGCAGTACTCCTCTCCCGAGGCCGCCGGCCTTGACCCCAACTACATCGACGCGGAGGGCTACTACACCGCCGCCCGTCTGGTGGGCGTGGGCATTGCCTACAACACCGTCACCGTAAAGCCTGAGGACGCCCCCAAGACTTGGAACGACCTGCTTGATCCCAAGTGGAAGGACCAGATCGTCATGTCCGACCCGGGCACCGCCGGCACCACCAAGTACTGGATGAACGCCATGATGTGCTCCGACAAGTACGGCGCCGACTACATGCAGAAGCTCAAGGACAACGGCTGCCTCTTGGAGAGCGGCACCACCGCCACCCACAACCAGCTGGCCGCCCAGGCCTATCAGGTAGGCGTGTGCCTTGACTACGTCACCGCCAACTTGGTGGCGGAGGGCTCCCCCATCGCCTTCCTCTACCCGGAGGACACCGTCTCCATCGCCAGCCCCATCGGTCTGGTGAAGGACTGCAACAACGAGGAGAACGGCAAGCTGCTCTATGACTTCATCCTCTCCAAGGAGGGTCAGGAGATCCTGGTGGCCAACAATCTGGTCTCCGTCCGCAGCGATGTGGAGCAGTCTGTGGACCTCAGCGCCATCCCCTCCATTCTGGAGTGCGACTTTGCCAAGCTGGCCAGCGACAGCGGCAGCAATCTGGAGAACTTCAACAAGATCTTCGGCCTGTCCTGATCCCATCCCCAAGGCCAAACCGCGATACCCACAGAGGGTGGGGGAACCTTTGGTTTCCCCACCCTTGTCATACGGGACCCGACACCTTGTAGGGGCGGATATCATCCGCCCGCACGACAGTACCGTGTGCTGCGTCAGAGCGGGCGGGTGGTACCCGCCCCTGCAAGACGTATATAAGCTCCCATCCCCAACCAGAGAAACACCAAAGTAAGGAGGGAATCTTTTGGCAAACGTCACATTCAAAAACATCTCCTTTCGCTACGGCAGCAACCAGATCCTGAAGGATTTCAGCTTGGAGATCGCCGACGGCGAGATCCTCTGTCTGGTGGGCCCCTCGGGCTGCGGCAAGACCACGCTGGTCCGCTGCCTTCTGGGCCTGAACAAGCCCGAGACCGGCGAGATCTACGTGGGTGACACCTGCCTCTTCAGCGCCAGCCGCCGCGTCAACATGGCGGTGGAGCGGCGCAACATCGGCATCGTCTTTCAGGACTACGCCGTGTGGCCCCACCTGACCGTCAGCGAAAACGTGGGCTACCCCCTGAAGAAAAAGCGGGTGGCCAAGGCGGAGATTGCCCAGCGGGTGAAGGACACCTTGGCCCTCGTCAACATGAGCGAGTACGCCAACCACCTGCCCAGCCAGCTCTCCGGCGGCCAGCAGCAGCGTGTGGCCATCGCCCGTGCCTTAGTGAGCAACAGCAGCATCATCGTCTTAGACGAACCCATCACCAACCTGGATGCCAAGCTCCGGGAGCAGATGCTGGAGGAAATCCGGGAGATCCAGCGCAAGAGCGGCACCACCATCCTCTACATCACCCACGACCAGCAGTCCGCCCTTCAGCTCTGCGACCGCATGGCCATTATGGAGCCCGACGGAACCCTCTGCCAGATCGGCACCGACGAGGACATCATCCTCCGCCCCTCCAACCGCTTCACCTTCGAGTTTATCGGCATCTCCAACTTCATCCCCGTGGAGGCAGAGGGCGGCACGCTGTGCCTGAAGCCCGAGGGGGGGCGCTTCCCTTGGCCCGATGCCTCCCTGCCCCAGGGCCTCAGCACCAAGGAACCCTTAGAGGTGGGCGTTCGCCCCAACGATATTGTCTTTGACCCAGACTCCCCGCTGAAAGTCACCGTCACCCGCTCGGTGTTCTTAGGCAGCGAGTACGACTACTTCGTCACCTTAGGCGGCAAGGAGCTCCGCGTCCAGCAGAACGCCTTGGACGCCGCCAAGTACGGCGTGGTCCGCGAGGGCGCGGAGACCGGCATCCGCCTGCTCAACTACCGCTTCTATCCCAAAAAGGAGGTGACCGGGGTATGAGCCGCAGCCGCAAAAACCGTGACTTGGCCGCCATTGACGGCAAACGCTTCAGCATGGACGGCGCCCTGACTGTTCTCAGCGTGGTGCTTCTTCTAATCGTGGTGGTCATCCCCGTGGCCTCCATCATCTACAACTCCTTCTTCTTCCAGGGCCACTTTGATCCCCAGCTGTTCATCGGACAGCTCACCGACCCCGGGAACCTCTCGGCCATGTGGAACACCATCAAGATTGCCTTCTGGGTGACACTCTTAGGCACCATCTTGGGCACCTTCTACGCCTGGCTCTTGGGCCGCAGCGACATCCCGGCCAAGGGCCTCATGCGGGCGCTGTTCAACATCCCCTACATGTTCCCCCCCTTCCTTGGGGCCATGGCCTGGGACCTGCTGCTCAACGGCCGCTCCGGCTATCTCAACAAGCTCTTAGTCAGCGTCTTCCACCTGGAGAGCGCCCCGGTAAACATCAACTCCTTGGGCGGCATCATCTTCGTGGAGATCTCCTACTACTTCCCCTTCGTCTTTATGCAGGTGGTCTCCGCTCTGGAGCGGATGGACCCCACCTTGGAGGAGTGCGCCCGCATCGCCGGCGCCAAGCAGATGACCGTCATCCGCAAGATCACCCTCCCCTTGGTGGTCCCCGCCATCTCCGCCGGCGCCCTGCTCATTATGACCACTTCTTTGGCCCACTTCGGCGTACCCTCCATCTTGGGCTTCTCCCAGAACATCTTCACCCTGCCCACCAAGATCTACGCCGTCATCTCCCGTACCGGCGGCAGCTTTGAGGGCATCCGGCAGGGCGCGGCACTGTCCATCATGCTGGTGGTGGTGGTGGGTTTGGCCCTGATCCTCCAGAAGAAGCTCCTCTCCTCCGGCAGCTACGACATCATCAAGGGCAAGAGCATGCGCCCCACCCTCATCAAGCTCCGGGGCGCCAAGGCCCCCCTGCTGGTGCTGTGCATCGCCACCCTGGTCCTCATTGTGGTGGTGCCTCTGGTGATGATCTTCTTGGTAAGCCTGGTCCGGGCCTACGGTCTGCCTCTGATCCCGGAGAACTTCACTATCAACAATTACCTCAAGGTCTTCAAGGCCGACGGCACCAAGGGCTCCATCATCAACTCCCTGATGCTGTCCGTAGGCGCGGGCATCATCTGTATGTTCCTCGGCACCCTCATCGCCTACGTGGTGCAGAAGATCAAGCCCAAGGGCAAGGAGGCGCTGGAGATCCTCTCCGTGCTGCCCTACTCCCTCCCCGGCACGGTGCTGGCCATCGGCGTGATTCTGGCCTGGTCCGGCGCGCTGTTCGGCATCAGCCTCTATAACACGCTGTGGATCATCCTCATCGCCTACATCGCCCGGTATCTGTCCTTCTCCATGAAGAGCTCCTCCGCCGCCCTCTTGCAGGTCCACCCCTCCTTGGAGGAGGCGGCCCGCACCTGCGGCGCCAGCCACATGGAGAGCTTAAAGGACGTGACCCTGCCCCTGATCCGCCCGGCCATGGTCTCCGGCTTCTTCCTCATCTTCCTGCCGGCCATGCGTGAGGTCACCACCTCGGTACTCCTCTACGGGCCCAAGACCCGCACCTTAGGCGTGCAGATCTACGCCCTCCGCGACGCGGGCATGATCCCCCAGGCCGCCGCCTTGGGAAGCATCGCCATTGTGATCATCATCGTCTGCAACACCATCGTCACCGAGATCACCAAGGACAGAAAGGGGGTTTGAACCATGGATCAGGTCGTATTAAATCACGTCACCAAGCGTTTCACCACCAAAACCTTAGGCGACATCGTGGCCGTGGACGACTTCAACCTATCCGTCCATGAGGGGGAGTGCTTCTCCTTCCTCGGGCCCTCCGGCTGCGGCAAGTCCACCACCCTGCGCATGATCGCCGGCTTTGAGGATTTAAGCGAGGGGACCATCGAACTCTGCGGCCGGGAGGTCTCCTCCAAGTCAAAGAACCTCTACATCCCCCCGGAGGAGCGGGGCCTCGGCATGGTGTTCCAGTCTTTCGCCGTGTGGCCCCACATGAATGTCTTTGAGAATGTGGCCTTCCCCCTCCAGATCCAGAAGATGAACAAGACAGACATCGCCCAGCGGGTGAAGGAGGCCATGCGGCACACCAGCCTCACAGGCCTCGAGAACGTGTACCCCTCGGACCTCTCCGGCGGCCAGCAGCAGCGCATCGCCCTGGCCCGGGCCATCGTCACCCAGCCCAAGGTGATGCTCCTCGACGAGCCTCTGAGCAACCTGGACCCCAAGCTCCGGGAGACCATGCGCTTTGAGATCAAGGAGCTCCAGCGAAAGTTCAACTTCACCATCATTTTCGTCACCCACGACCAGTCCGAGGCTATGGCCATCTCCGACCGCATGATGGTCTGCGACATGGGCAGGATCATGCAGATCGACACCCCGGAAAACCTGTATAACAAGCCCAACAGCCGCTTTGTCCACAGTTTCCTGGGCGAGAGCACCTTCATCAACGTGGTGATCCAGGACGGCAAGGTCTATCCCAAGGGCGACACGCAGAACCCCCTGCGTTTGGAGATCCCGCCGGACGCCGCCCGGGAGATGGTGGTGGCCACCCGCCCCAACTCCATTGACTTGGTGGGCCCCTCGGAGGAGGGCTACCCCACCCACATTGAGAAGCGCATCTTCCTCACCGACCGCACGGAGTATCTGGTGCCCGTAGGTGAGCAGATGCTGAAAATCCAGGTGCCCCACCGCATCTCCTTCGCCAAGGGCGACGCCTGCCGCATCCGCTTCATCTCCCCCATGTGGTACCCGGCGGAGGACGATGCGGCGGAGAAGGAGCGGCAGCGGCGGCAGCTCGTTTAATTCGATTGAAACCCGCTTCGCTGGGCTTTCAATCGAAGGGGTTGCGCTGCGCTCCATGCACTCGCTACGCTCGCACACTCCGCTCCGCGAGAGGAATTTTTTCCGAAAACGCGGTTTCCGGAAAAAATGATTTTAATTTATTTCGCGTCTGCGGACGCGAAACTCTGCCGAGGGCTTTTATCTGTGTGGGGGAGGTCTATCCTATGAGAACCGAAGCGGAACGGCAGGACACCAGAAAGGCGATGGCATTCGATCTGTTTGACATCCTGGACGAGAAACCGGAACAGACAACCTACACCGTAGAGGAAATCAAAAAGATTATCCGTGTGTATGTGACCACGGCAGATCAAAAGTAACAAGGCAGGGCCCGCGCTCAAAGAGCGCAGGCCCTGCTTCTCACTTGTCCTTAACATACTCAATAATATCCGATATATCACAATCGAGGATAAAGCACAGAGTATCCAATGTTTTCAGGGTAATATTCTTACCATGTTTCATCCGATGGAGGATATTGGCAGAAAATCCCTCTTTGTATATCAAATGGTATTCACTTATACCACGTTTAAGTAACGTCTCATAAAAAGGCCGGTAACTAATCATCACATTCACCTGTAATAACATTACCATAATCAAACTATTGACTATGCCTAATATATTGACTATAATAGGCGTGTGAGGTGATGAAATTGGTCGATTACAAAGAGATGTATTTGGAGATGGTCCGCGAAACCGAGCGCGCTATCAACATCTTAATTCAAGTCCAGCGCCGGTGCGAGGAGATGTACATCAGCTCCTCCGAGCCAGAAATCACTCTTCTCAAGCCCTCCTCCGCAGAAATCCTGCCGGATACCCGCACCTAATCAGCACAAAAGCAGGGCCCGCGCTCCAAGAGCGCGGGCCCTGCTATTTTCCCTCACCAGGTCTCCTGACACAGGCGGATCATCTCCCGCATGGGGCGGGTCAGGTACTTGTTCTGGTGGTAGAGCAGCCGGAACTGCCGGGTGCAGCGAACGCCCTCCATCCAGAATTGGGAGACCTGCCCGGCGTCGATGGCCGGCTGGACCAGGGACAGCGGCAGCGCCGCCAGCCCCAGCCCCGCCGCCACGCCGCTGAGGATGGCGTGGTTGCTGATGCTCTGCCACAGCGGGCGCAGCTCCACGTTGTGGGACTTCAGGCTGGACTCCACCAAGTCCCGGCCGGCGCTGCCCCGCTCCCGGAGGAGGAAGGGCTCCCGCCCCGCCTTCCCGGGGCTTACGGTCCGCCCGGCGAAGGGGTGGTCCGGAGGACAGAGGAAAACCAGCTCGTCGCCCCACAGCTCCGCCGCCGCCAGCTTTCCGGAGCGGTGGGGTCCCTCGATCAGTCCAAGGTCAATCTCGTTGCCCAAAATGGCCCCCTCAATGGTGTCGGAGTTGCAGATGCGCACCTCTATGCGCAGCTTGGGATACTGCTCCTGCAGCCGCTTCACAATCCCCGGCAGCTCCACCGTGCCTATAGTGATGCTGCTGCCCACGCGGAGCGTCCCGGTCTCCTCCCAGTCCTGCGCCCTTGTCTCCATCTCCTCCAGCAGCGAGACAATGTGCTGGGCATAGGAGCGCATCTGCTCCCCGGCCTCCGTAAGAAACAGCCGCCGCCCGATCCGGTCAAAGAGCGTGACCTTGTAGTGCCGCTCCAGTTCCCGAATGGCCACGCTGACAGTGGGCTGGGCAATATACAGCTTCTCCGCCGCCGCCGTGGCGGCCCCCTCCTGACAGACCGCAAGGAAAATCCGCAGATGCCGCAGTGTCAAAGCCCCCGCCTCCATTAATAAGAAAAATACTATGATTTTCATTATATCATAGTATTTGCCAAATGCAAGCACCCCATGTTACAATGGGCGCACAGGAAAAACGGCACTGTCGGCGCCCTCGCGGGGCTGACGGAAACGGATCATGAAAGGGGATCAGGCTATGAATCCACGCTGCTGGAAGCTCTTCACCACCATGCTGTGTCTCAGCGCCTTTACCTTCGGCGGGGGCTTTGTCATCATCCCCCTGATGCAGCGGCGCTTCTCAGAGGAGCTGGGCTGGCTGACGGAGGAGGAGATTTTGGATATGGTGGCCTTTGCCCGGGCCTCTCCGGGGGCGGTGACGGTGAACGTGGCGGTGCAGGTGGGGGCCCATGTGGCCGGCCCGGCGGGCTCCCTGTGCGGCGTGCTGGGCACCATTATTCCGCCTCTGATCACCCTCTCCCTTATCTCCTTGGTCTACGACGCCTTCTGCGCCAGTGCGGTGGCGGCCGCCCTCCTCTATGGACTGCGTTTGGCGGTCTCCGTGGTGGTCACCAGTGCGGTGGCAGGGATGGTTTCGGAGGTCTTTCGGACGGGGGATCGGGGGCGGCAGGCGGTGCTGGCGGCGGTCTTTCTGCTTTCGCTGCTGACGGACATCACCACAATATGGCTTTTGGCCGGGAGCGCCCTCTTAGGCTGGTGGCTGGCAGGGAGGGCGGAGGCATGACGGCGCTGGTCCTTCGTTTTTTATATATCGGTCTTTTCGCTGTTGGAGGCGGGCTTTCCGCTATCTCTCTGATTCAAGAGGAGATGGTGGAGCACTTGGGCTGGCTCACCGCGGAGACGCTGGTGGACATCTTGGCCATTGCGGAGATGACACCGGGGCCTATTGCGGTGAACGCGGCGTCCTTTGTGGGGATGAGTCTCCACGGCATCTCCGGCGCCATCGCGGCTACAGTGGCCTGCGTCCTGCCCGGATGCGTGATCTCCTGCCTGATTTATCGCGCCAACAGCAGGCTTCAGCGCAATCTCCGCTGGCGCCGCGCACTGAAAATTCTCCGGGCGGCGGTGGTAGGGGTAATGGTCAGCGGCGGGCTGGTGATCCTGAAAAACACGCTGTGCTTTGAGGACGGCGGGCTGGATGGGATCGCCGTGATCCGCCTCGCCGGCGGGCTGGCGCTCTATCGGCGCTGGAAGGGGTCCCCCATTCTGTTTATGCTGGCAATGGGAACAATTTCGGCGTATTCCGCCTGATTCTTTTAAAATTCGGCGCAAATCCGTCTATTTTAAGCGCTTAATTGACCACATTGAAAAAAGTGGAAAATTCCGCGAAAATTGGCGGAAAAATGAGAAAAAACCGCGTTTTTTGGGGCATGAGTTGCACGCCGAGTTGCACGCTTTGTCCCGCGGCAGGAGGCGTGGGACCGTTAGTGTATGCTCCCCCCGAAAAACCGCGGGGAGGGGGAGGCGGGGCGTCCTCCGTTGGCCGGCTTTGCGGGCTTCGGTAAGAGGCCGGCGGGAGAGTGGTTTAAGTGGTTTAATATGCAGGGGCACACAGTGTGCGCCCCTATGTCGTTTGGCATGGTGCGGTGCTGGCGGCGGATGGTATTCGTCTCTACAGGGGCGGCGGGGGGAAAAGGTGCCCCGGCGCCTACGGCGCCGGGGCGGGGGG